>CAUZRD010000011.1:0-27441 GCA_963582255.1 Alphaproteobacteria bacterium
ACCGTTAAAAACATCAGCGATGATATCCTCGCGGTGAATACGGGTCAGTATATCGAGGCCGTTTCCGATTGATCCGAAAACAAGAGCAAGATGATGAAGATCATCAAATGGCGTGGAATAGATAATTCCGCGGGCCGTTCCGATAACCGTATTGACATCAATCTCGGCAATCCGCTCTACCAACTGCTCGCGCCGTTGACGATGAGCTATGATATCGGCGACCGAGATTATCAACAGCCCATGTTCCTTGGCAAACTCGCACACCTCTTCACCGCGCTTAACTGTACCATCATCATTAACAAGCTCGGACAAGAGCCCGACCGGTTCGGTGCCGGACAGGTGAGCAAGATCTACCGCAGCTTCCGTGTGTCCTGAACGCATAAGCACACCACCTTTGCGAGCGATTAGAGGAAAAACGTGTCCAGGACGCACAAAATCACCCGCACCAGCATTGTTATTAGCGATCGCACGAACGGTATTGCAGCGCTCATCGGCTGAAATACCTGTGGTAAGGCCGACGCGATAATCAACAGAAACTGTAAACGCAGTACCGAGCGGTGCATCATTAGCCGAGACCATCGGATCAAGCCGCAAGGCCTCTGCCCGGTCCTGGGATAGGGGCGCACATAGTATTCCGCTGGTGTAGCGGATCATAAACGCCACCTTTTCAGGTGTCGCATGGGCAGCGGACATAATAAGATCGCCTTCGTTCTCACGATCATCATCATCCACCACAACAATTATTTCACCGCGACCAAATGCTTCAATCGCCTCATCTATAGGTTCATGCGCCATGAATTTTTCCATTATTCATAAAATGATGTGACGTAGTATTCATAATTTGATTCATACACTGACGCCAGAAAATCCGCTCGCGCTAGCACCAGACATAAAGGACCGGCGGATTAGCGCAAATTTGGAAAGTTTATCTTCGACCAAACGATTAATCGAATTTTGTGTGAAACGCCCATCATCACCACGCACTCCACCAAATCGACCGGTTAAAATCTCGATACCCTGATCAATGTTGGCGACTCCCCAAACGCGGAATTCCCCAGCACGGCAAGCATCAACGACATCCTGGCGTAACATCAAATGCTGGACGTTAGATTGGGGAATCATAACACCCTGCTCCCCGGTCAATCCACGTTCGACGCAGATATCGAAGAAACCTTCAATCTTATAATTTACGCCACCAATCGCCTGGATTTCTCCACGCTGGTTGACCGATCCTGTTACCGCAACCGACTGTCGAATGGGGACATCAGAGAGTGCAGATAAAAGAGCGTAAAGTTCGGTTGAGGATGCGCTATCGCCATCCACTTCACCATATGACTGTTCAAATACCAGGCTGGCAGCAAGTGAGATTGGCTCATCCAAAGCATAGCGTGACTGTAAAAAACCAGCCAATATGAGCACACCCTTAGTATGCAATGGTCCACCAAGGGTAACTTCGCGCTCAATATCCATCACTGTGCCAGTACCAACCCGCACTCGAGCGGTAATACGTGACGCACGCCCAAAACTACCCTCACCCATCGAAAGCACCGCCAGACCGTTGATCTGTCCCACCTCTTCGCCAGACGTGTCGATCATCGTTATATCGCGAAGGATCATCTCTTGGGCGTTTTTTCGAATACGATCAGCGCGATTGATACGCTCATCGAGCGCACGTTGCAGATGAGCCGAAGTCACGGTATCCATGCCATCCATGCGTGCCCAATGACTTGACTCGCGCAAAATATCAGCGAGGGGACCAACCTTAGTTGAAAGTTTTTTCGCATCATCTGCCTCACGTGCGGCGCGCTCAATGGCAAGCGCGACTGCAGAGGCATCAAGCGGCCGCAACTCTTCGCGCGCCACGACTGATGCAATCAAACCGGCATAAAGATCTTCAGTATTGTCGTTCCAGTCAGCGGTGTCATCAAAATCAGCAATAACCTTGAACAGATCAGCGATGTCTGAATCAATCTGGCTCAGATTGTAAAACAATCCACGATCCCCGAATACAACCACTTTAACATCGAGCGGGATTGGATCCGGTTCCAGGGAAACTGTATGGATTGCACTTCCCTGATCGTTCGGGTTTTCAAACTTAATAGCGTTACACCGCAAGGCTCTCTTCAATGCCTTCCAGGCAAATGGTTCACTCACAATCTCACGCATATCGATTAGGATATAACCGCCATTTGCCCGGTGCAGTGAACCAGCCTTTATAAGCCGAAAATTGGTGACCAAAGCACCTTGCTGTTGAAGGTATTCTATCCGGCCGATCAAATTTCCAAATGTGGGATTATCTACCACAACCACCGGTAGCCTACCATCATCGTGGGTTCTATCAACTAGCACATTTATGCGGTAACGCTCGAATCTTCCATCATCGCCTCCGGGTTCACGGAACGGAGATGGATCATCGTCCTGGGTCATAAATAATTGCGCATTTTCGACCAAATCAGCACGCACAGTGTCCAAATACTGACTGACAGCTGGAATCTCAGCGAACGCTAATTTTACCTCGTCAACCGCCTCATCAACCACGATGCCAGCAACTTCACGATTTAAGGCGCGCACCTGATCCCTGCTTTCCTTTTGCCAGCGCGGTACGAGTTTCATTATTTCTGCAAGTTTAGCCTGAAGCTCCGTAAGCTTGGCTTCATAGGAATTTTGCATACTCTCCGGTAGTGCTTTAAATTCTTCAGGCTTCAAAATATTACCCGATGGCGCTGGCACCATTGTCACACCTTGGGTTGTTTTCACCATGGCGACATTCTGAAGGCTGGCCTCTGTCGACAGCTCCTCAAGCGCACGCTCCTGACGATTACGCATAGCAGTATCCACTGCTTCGGTTTGGCTTTGATATTCCTTGCCTTCAAAAAAACTTGGAAGAGCTACCCTCAAATCCTCTATCAGGCGGTCCATCGCCCCGCTCAAAGACAAGCCACGGCCCGGAGGCAACTCGATAGTCATAGGCCGATGCGGGGTTTCAAAATTATAGACATAGATCCAATCAGAGGGTACCGGTCGGTCATGCTGGACCAATTTCAAAAAATCACTCACCGCAATGTGCTTTCCCGATCCAGCAGGTCCAATCACAAACAGATTGTACCCGCGCTCCTTGATAGAGATTGCGAATTTTACGGCGTCCAAAGCGCGTTTTTGCGCAACCAGGCCAGTCAATTCTTTTATTTGAGATGTGTTTTTGAACTTGAGCCGGGATGGGTCGCATCTGCGCCGCAACTGCTCAGGCGTAAGGGGCATACTAACGGGCTGAGAACCATCGTTCATTATCAATCTCCAACAAACATCCACTCTCAATCGCCAGCTCTATTGCCGCAGATGATCGGTTATGTGAAAGCACTTCAGACAAGGGTTTTGATAGGTCATGGCGGTTTGTGTAACATCACGCAAGAGTAGCGATGATTTTGCTTGTCACATTTACCTCAGTGAATTGATTGGACATCAAAGCAATGCAGACAATCAACGGCCTTGACAGAATAGGTGAAGAAAACGCTTTTGCCGTTTTGGCGCGGGCGGAACAACTAAAAGCAGATGGTAAGGATGTGATCAATCTGGGAATTGGCCAGCCGGATTTTCGCACACCAGAACATATAGTTGAAGCCGGCATCAAAGCGCTGCGTGACGGACATCATAGCTATACGCCAGCACCTGGGATATCGGCTCTTCGCGAGGCAGTAGCTAGCGACATAGACCGGCGTTATGCCCTTGAGGTTGATCCTAATCTGGTGCTGATCGTACCTGGCGGAAAAGTCACCATGTATTTAGCAATTATCATGTTCGGCGAACCCGGTGCAGAAATTATATATCCAGATCCCGGCTTTCCAATTTATCAATCAATGATTAATTTCACCGGCGCTACAGCGGTGGCGCTGCCTCTACACGAAGAAAACGGTTTTGCAATTTCGACCGATGATATTTTGGAGCGGCTGAGCGAGCGTACTCGGCTGATTATTCTCAACAGCCCCGGCAACCCGACCGGAGGCGTGACCCCACGAGAGCAATTTGACGCTCTGGCCGACGCACTCGAGGCCCGGCCAGACATCTGCATCCTGTCTGATGAGATTTATGATCAATTCCTCTTTGACGGGCGTGAGCATGTAACTCTTCTTAGCTACCCACAGTTGCGTGATAGATTGATCCTACTCAATGGCTGGTCAAAAACCTATGCAATGACAGGCTGGCGAATTGGCTACGCAATCTGGCCACCAGCATTATTTGATAAGGCTCGAAAATTGGCAGTGAATTGTTACTCCTGCGTCAACGCTTCAGCTCAATGGGCTGGCCTTGCGGCCTTGGAAGGATCGCAAGTGCCAGTCTATGAGATGGTTAAAGAGTTTGATCGGCGACGCCAAGTATTGGTCAACGGACTTAATTCCATAGAAAATATTTCCTGCGAAACACCACATGGCGCATTTTACGCATTTGCTAACATCAGCCAAACCGGCTGGAAGGCCAAGGAGCTTGCCTCCGCTCTTCTTGAACAGCAAGGTGTTGCAACCATTGGCGGACTTGATTTTGGCCCGGAAGGTGAAGGGTTTATTCGCCTTTCCTATGCGAGCAGCGAAGCCAATATCATTGAAGCTTTATCAAGGATCCAGCGGTTCATAACATGATCATTTTTAGAACGAACCAACGTGAGCGGAAATCAGCACCGGGATTGAAGGGTTTTCCTTAAGCCAATGTACCTGAAATAATGCTCAATGCTTTATATGACAGATCAAGTCCCCATGGCCCTATTTGCAGTTCTGGTCATATTTTAATCACAATCGGGCTTTAACTCCGAAGACCAGAGTGCGCGAAGAAGCGGCCACTCAACCGGCACAGCTAAAGTACATAGGCTAAGTTCATCCGGACTTCTCATCCTGTGACGTTCTACCCACCAGACTGTGCAGATAATTTTGCTCCTCAAGCCTCACCAAATAGGAGCTGTAAGCAGCTAAAGTGATGTTAGATCTCACTAAATTTCTTAGGCTTGATGGCTTGTCCGGTTCCAAACCCTGACGTCAAGGACGGTGGGGGCAAGATTACGAGCCATCGGCGCACCCATGATCGCAATTCCAAGGAATGTTTGTTATCTACGCGCTCATTTTACCTCTTATGCGCCTAAGTGGGCGCATTCAGGAACCGGTGTCAAAGCCGTGCCGATTTCAAACCACGAAACAATATTTTTGGCTACCAATTCGCCCATCAGATCGCGAGTGTGAATCGAAGCAGAAGCAACATGGGGCAACAACACAACCCTTCCCGTTTCCATCAATTCAATTGGATGAGCTGGCTCTGTTTCATAGACATCAAGACCGGCAGCAAGAATACTCTGGCTCGACAGCGCTTCAATCAAGGTAAGTTCGTTAACGGTTGATCCACGACCAATATTGATCAAAATACCATCGGGTCCAAGGGCAGCCAGAACTCCGCCATCTACAATGTGATGGGTTGCCGCCCCCCCGGGGGTACTAACGATAAGAATGTCACAGGCTTTCGCCATCGCGGACAAATCATCAAAATATCGATAGGTCACATCATTTTGCCTGTTGCGACCATGATAGATAATCTCAAGGCCAAAACTTTGCGCGCGCCGTGCTATTGCCTTACCAATCCGACCAAGGCCCAATATGCCCACTGTCTTGCCCCGCAAAGTACCCTGGGTAAATGGATAAATGCCCTCGTTCAACCAGCGTCCATCACGCAAATAACGCTCAGCTTGGCCAAGCTCACGCACGGTCATAATCATTAATCCGATTGCAGTATCTGCGACTTCCTCAGTTAAAACATCAGGCGTATTGGTGACCATAATATTTTTTGCAACAGCGGTTTCGACATCAACCACATCATAACCAACACCATAAAATGAAATCAGTTCAAGTTTGGGAAATTTCTCGATAAACACTCGGTTAACCTTGATCGCCGGCCCCACTGCGAGAGCGCGAATATCGGGCGAGATTATGCTGAGTGCGGCATCTGGATCGTTGTCGTCGTATGGTGTGTGGATCACAAATTTTTGGCGTAAAATATCCACCGTCACAGGACGTATAGGCTGAGCCAATAAAATGTCAATACCACTCACTTTCACCTCCGGATCAAGGGTTTCTTTCCTGTTCGTCAAAAATATCCATTTTTAACGTGATCCTCCACGTCAGCTCCGGGGAAATCACAGAGTTGTAATATTTTACTTGTCATTACCATCACCGCCTGATTGCTGATGTACAAACTCCAGATATATTTCCCGCAAGCGCCGGGTAAGCTCACCCGGCTTGCCATCTGCGATGATATGATCATCAACCTGAATTATAGGAAGAACGAATGTCGAGGCACTTGTAAGAAAAGCCTCTCGCGCGCTGTAGGCTTCCTTTAACGAAAAAGAGCGCTCCTCAAGAGAAATATCACGCTCCTTTGCCAAAGCAATCACCGCTTTACGGGTAACGCCAGCTAAAATAAAACTGTTGGTTTTTCGAGTAATGATGGTGTTGTCAGCGTTGACGATAAAGGCATTACTGGAGCCGCCTTCTGTAACCATATTATCCTCTACCATCCACGCTTCGCCCGCTCCTGCTGCGAATGCTGCCTGTTTAGCCATCACCTGCGCCACCAACGCAACCGTTTTTATATCGCGCCGCTTCCAGCGAATATCTGGAACTGAGACCACGCGGATGCCAGTTTTAGCCTCCGGAGTTGACAACAATTCACACTCCTGAGTTAACATCACAAATGACGGGTTCATTCGCTCGGGAAAGTGAAAATATCGATCGCCAAGGCCGCGGGTAATTTGAATATAAATGGTGCCCTCGCGAAGACCATTGCGGCGCACCAGTTCATCTTGGAGAGCAGCTATCTGCGCTAGAGGCATGGGTACAGGGATTGCAATTTCGCCTAAAGACCGCTCCAGGCGGATCATATGACTTTCATTATCTATCAGAGTGCCGTTCACAACAGCCGTCACCTCATAGACACCGTCCGCAAACATGAAGCCGCGATCGAAGACAGATACCTTAGCCTCATGAAGAGGAACAAATTCACCGTTCAGATATGCAACCGACATGACCCTTCTCCTCGCACACTAAATTCATTGAAATCATTGCGACAGTGGAAATGCAAATGCAAATGGAAGCGCCATGCACACCTAGGATTGCTGCCAAGCATAAAATAAACTCATCACAAATCAGCTGCTCACAGAAGTTCAGCTAGTACAAAATATCAATTTGACGACTTGCAGGGATTAGCAACTTCTGCACAATAAGCGGATCTAATTAGCTAGACAGGTAGTTCAATGAACGAGAAAATTTTGTTCACGGTGAACGGCAAGAAGGTTGCAGTCAACGCTGACCCCGACACACCATTACTTTATGTGCTCAGGAACAACCTCGGCCTGAAGGGAACTAAATTTGGCTGCGGAGATGGGCTATGTGGCGCATGTTCGGTAATCCTCGATGGTCGCGCGATATTTTCCTGCGATACACCTGTTTGGTCGGTAGAAGAAAAATACGTGCAAACGATCGAGGGTATAAGTTCGGATAGCGTACCCCATCCGCTACAAACGGCATTGATCGAAGAGCAGGCGGGACAATGCGGGTATTGCCTTGCCGGCATCGTGGTGCGCATCAAGGCACTCTATGACGAAAGCCCCAACGCAAGCCGCGAAGAAATCTTCGCGGCGCTGGAGCGAAATCTTTGCCGATGCGGTACACAGCCGCGAATTTTACGAGCGATAGAAAAATATGCCAGCGCAACTGGCGCAAGAGCTTGACATGAGTAAAAAGAAGCTGCCCGAAGCCGTAGTCGATCATCCAGAAATTCGTCAATGGTTTGCATTCAAGGCCGACGGGCGTGTGACCATGCAATCGGGAAAAGTTGAAATTGGTCAAGGTATTAACACCGCATTTATTCAAATAGCTGCTGATGAGCTCGATGTTAATCCGCAGAGCATCGATCTAGTATCAGGTGACACGCGCTCATCTCCAGATGAAGGCGTGACTGCTGGATCACGCTCGATGCAAACTGGGGGGGTGGCAGTACGTTATGCTGCCTCGGCCGCACGACATGCTCTTTTGCGTGAGGCAGCAAAACTTCTGCAGGCGAACGCTGATAATTTGAGTGTCAAAGATGGACAGATTTTCGTTCACGGCCGCCAGAGTGATCTTACCTATTGGTCATTGGCCACCTCAGTTGATCTTTCACAGAATATTGCCGATTTCACCGCACCAAAAAAACCCGAAGAGCGCACGCTATCCGGCACATCGCTCGCCCGAATCGACCTTCCAGGAAAAATTCTAGGAAAGCATATATTTGTGCATGATCTCGAATTTGACGACATGCTGCATGCGCGCGTTGTCAACCCTCCGCGCCCCTCAGCACGCATTGAGAAGATTGATGAAGCAGCGCTCCGCAATTTGGACAACGTTTTCGATATTGCTCGTGACGGAACGTTTCTCGCGATACTTGCCGAAAATGAGTTTGACGCTGAGCGCGCAACGAAGCTTGCACATCGACACATTACCTGGAGTCATAGCAAGGAAAGGCAGATTGATCCCATAGCTCGGATTAAGGAAGCCAATGCAGAAATCGAGCATGAAGTTGAGAATGGCAACGTCACCCAAGCTGACGGAAAAATATTTTCAACCACTATAACACGACCCTATCTGTCACATGGATCCATCGGGCCGTCCTGCGCGATAGCTAAATGGTGCGCAGGACATCTGACGATTCACTGCCATAGCCAAGGCCCATTTACTCTTAAGCACTCGCTATGCGGTGTGTTCAAACTCGATGAAAGTGCTATCGACGTGGTGCATGTGCAGGGCTCTGGCTGCTATGGCCACAACGGCGCCGATGATGTGGCGCTGGACGCCGCTCTCGCAGCAAAAGCCGCGCCGAACCGGCCTGTGCGCGTTCAGTGGAGCCGCGCGGATGAATTTTCCCGCTCGCCGCTAGCACCCGCAATGATAAGCCATGCTGAGGCTAAAGTTAGATCCGATGGTATGATTTCCTCGTTTGAAATGGAGATTAAGAGCCCACCGCATAGCTCGCGTCCAGGCGGGAAGAAAGCAAATAATCTCCTGGCAGCATCGCATTTATCCGAGCCCATTCCGGTGCCACCTGCGATAGAAAGCCCGCTCTCTATTGGTGGCTCCGCAGATCGAAATTCAGTGCCTACTTACGCGATTCATAATACAAAATCAGCCAAACGCATCATTCGCAATATGCCGTGGCGAACATCCGCTATGCGTGGCCTGGGAGCGGTGGTTAATATCTTCGCCATCGAAACCCTGATGGACGATATCGCGCATGAGTTGAATAAAGACCCTCTGGACTATCGACTTGCACATGCTCAAGACCCGCGCATCGTCAATGTCTTAAAATCTGTTGCGGAGATGGCCGGCTGGCCGAATACCGCCAATGATGGATCAGCTTTTGGGATCGCCTATTCGCGCTACAAGAATATCTCAGCTTATTGTGCGATTATTACTAGAATCGAACTCGATGAGGATATTCGGGTAACCCACGCCTGGGCGGCCTGTGATGCGGGAGAAGCTGTTAATCCCGACGGCATTATCAATCAGATAGAAGGTGGAATGGTACAAAGCACCAGCTGGACCTTGAAGG
The DNA here is from genome assembly GCA_963582255.1 of Alphaproteobacteria bacterium. GTDB lineage: Bacteria > Pseudomonadota > Alphaproteobacteria > Rhizobiales > TMED25 > CAUZRD01. The sequence continues at coordinate 9,616 of CAUZRD010000011.1, forward strand.
AGGCCGTATCATTCGATGGTGAAGCTATATCAAGCACGAATTGGGAAAGTTACCCGATCATTAAATTCGCGGAAGTTCCGCTAACCGAGGTCCGCATTATTGATCACCCTACCTTACCACCTCTGGGCGTTGGAGAAGCCGCGCAAGGTCCAATGGCGGCCGCAATAGGCAATGCGGTGTTTGAGGCAAGCGGAGTACGGATCAGAGATCTACCAATCACTCGCGACAAACTGGTTGCGGCCTTAGCCTAACGCGCTCATTGGTACAAATTAACCAGCCCGACTACGGGATTATCCTCATCAATAATAGCAGACGATCTCGCGTGGTACCTAAAACCAGTGCAGTTACCTTAAACCCTACCTAAAGTTCTGATTTTCTGGAGTATAAACCCCGGATATAAACCAAGAAGAACTAATATCGCGGCACACGATACACCAATGTTTCAACGGCACGTCGACATGTATAGACTAAGCCCACAGACAGCGACAACATAACTGTAGGGGTAGTGCTATGGATAGTAACATCTGGGCGGTTTGGTACAATCTAGATCCAACCAACAGAAAGACTCATCTTGATTGGTTACACGGCACTTACTTGCCGAAGATGGTGGGCATGCCAGGCATCGCGTGGGCTGCGAATTACCAAGTGGATGAGGACCAATATAAAGAGCGGCGCGGCGAGTTGGTTCACACATCGGACGACATTCCCCAAGCGACTCAATTCATCTGCCTAATCTGCTCCAGCTCAGCGCATCTGTTTTTCCATGATGACTCGCCAGTTATGGAAGAAAATTTATCAGAGGACGCTCAAAATCATCTGGCAGAGCGTAGGGAATCGCGTTTTGCATTGCTAATCGAAGAGCACGCGATAAACGGTCCTTCCTATGGAACATCCATTCCGTCCGCCGGACCAACACCATCGATCCAGCTTGGTAGCTTTCGCATGAGCACACCTGAACACGACGTGTCCATTGGACAATGGTACGTACGCTATCGTATGCCGGATATCGCGATGACACCTGGCATTGTAAGGATGCGTAAATTCGTAGCAACCGTCGGTTGGTGCCGACATGCCGTACTCTATGAATTTGAATCTGATGATATACGCCAAACCCATGGCATACGCGACCGCACGAAATGGAGTCGATCAATAGTTGACGAGACAGTTCATGCACCCGGATCGCCCCTAATCGGCAAGCGCTTATGGCCGCTGGTGGAGTAAATTTAAACTTGGCAACGACAACACCAACCCTTGATACCAAAAATTGGCAGGCCTTTTCTCCTGCCGGCGATACATTGCGCGATTGGATGAACGAGTATGCCCTTCCCCTTTGGGCAAAATGGTCATGGGATGATAGGCGCGGTGGATTTCGCGAGTGCCTTGGGTTTGATGGCAACCCCTGTACCGAACCGTTCCGACGTCTGTTTGTTCAGGCGCGTCAAATTTATGTTTTTTCTGCCGCACATCTCCTTGGTTGGGACAGATCAGCGATAGCTCTTGCAAACAATGGATTTGATTATCTCACCTCTCACGGGTGGCTTATGTCCGGTGGATGGGCACATAAACTTGATGGTGATGGCTTGGTGATTGATAAGACCCGCGACACTTACGACCACGCGTTTATTCTATTTGCCATGGCATGGTATTATCGCGCCACCGGAGAGAACGACGCTATCGTCTGGGCAGAGCGTACTTTATCGTATCTTGATTCTTCGTTGATTGATCCGGTTCATGGCGGATACCAGGAAAATCTCAACCACGATCTGCCACGCCGTGCAAATCCGCATATGCATCTGCTCGAGGCACTACTCGCGCTTTATGATGCAACTAGCGATATTGCGTATCTCGATCGCGCCAACCGATTGGCAAACCTAATGAAACGGGCATTTTTCGATCAAAGTACCGGCAGCATCGGAGAGTTCTTCCATAAAGACTGGTCTGCGTCGCGCGCGAACGCCGGTCACCACCGCGAGCCAGGCCACCAATTTGAATGGGCCTTTCTTCTTGATAGTCTTGAGGTACGAAGCGGTGAAGACTTCTCAAAAGAAATTCGTGCTTTGGTTAGTTTCACCAATCAATATGGGATAAACACTGCCACTGGCCTTGTACATGATGTGGTCGATGCCGTGGGCCGGCCTATAATAACCAGTCATCACCTATGGTGCCAGAGCGAGGCCATTCGAGCCCGGCTAATGTTAGCATCGCGGGGATTTGATAATCAAATCCAAAAAGCAGTGGAACTTACCAACGCCGTGTTTCATCATCATCTCACACCAGTGATGGAGGGACTATGGCACGGCATGGTGGGCCATGACGGTGTGCCAATAGATGCGGCGGTACCCGCAAGCACACTTTATCATTTGATGACTCTGCACTGGGATATTGAAACACGCGCCAGGTTAGCTGACAAGAAAGCATGATCTCGTCTTCAATTCTCAAAGTTGACCTGAAAATCGATTTAATCTGGCAAAGTTCAATGAAACTCAAAAACTCGTGCCGACCCATTATGACTACCTGCCATTTTCCGGCAAAGTACACATGTGTATCAGCACATTTTTTGAAATGAGCAAGGCTCTTATAATAACTGCACCACTATAGGGAAACAAACGATTTGAATTGACAGAGCAGGTACCACAGAAACAACACTCACTCCCAGAATTCGGCTCTATTTAGATAACCTTCAATTGCAACATTATGATCAAATGCCAGACACACAAATGAATTCTTCCAATACTATTGATGCACTTCTCCAAGTCGTGGGACCTGCTGGCCTTACCCAAGATAAACACATCATCGAACCCTATCTAAAGGACTGGGTAGGTTACACTCAGGGGCATACCCCGGTCATGGTTTCTCCTTCCTCGACCGAGGAGGTTTCGAGCATCATGGGTGTTTGTGCTAATTATGGCGCTGCAATCGTTCCGCAGGGTGGCAACACCAGCTCTGTTGCTGGCGGCGTGCCACATGGAGAGATCTTACTTAGCCTGCGGCGAATGAACCAAATACGCAATATAGACCCGGCAGACTTCACCATCACCGTTGATGCCGGCTGTATTCTAGCCAACGTGCAATCGGCCGCACTCAAGGTTGACCGATTTTTTCCATTAAGCATCGGGTCCGAGGGCTCCTGCACTATAGGTGGAAATGTTTCAACAAACGCCGGTGGAATCTCTGTCCTGCGCTACGGAAATATGCGCGATCTTGTATTGGGTCTTGAGGTGGTGTTACCCGATGGCAGAATCTGGGATGGCCTTCGGCGCTTGCGAAAGGATAATTCTGGCTATGCGATCAAGCACATCTTTATCGGTGCGGAGGGATCTCTTGGAGTTATAACAGGCGTATCTCTGCGCCTTTTTCCTCGACCGCTCGAAACCGCCACAGCATTTGTTGCACTGCACGATCTTGATTCCTGTCTCAGCCTTTTATCAGTTATCCGAGAAACTAGTGGCGATGCGGTATCAAGTTATGAGCTTATCCCCCGTCTCGGTCTAGATATCGCGCTCAAATACGATTCACAGGTGATCGATCCAATCACGCGGAGGCATGAGTGGTATGCGTTGATTGAGTTTTCTGGAACCCGAGCAGATGGATCTACAATTCAGGCGCTTGAAACATCATTGTCAGAAGCATTGCAAAGACATCTAATCAACGATGCCGTAGTGGCCAATTCGGGAGCACAGGCTGATGCGTTGTGGCGCATACGCCGGTCCATCGTGGAATTTCAGCCGCAAGCTGGCGGTGAGATCAAACATGACGTATCTGTACCAATCTCTAAAGTACCCGACTTCATCCGGCGCGCAGGAATTTCAGTCGACAAGGTTGTTCAAGACATTCGTCCGGTTGCCTATGGTCATATTGGTGATGGTAATATCCACTACAACCTTAGCCCTCCCCTTGGCATGACAAGAGCGAGTTTTCTGAAATACACCAATCAATTGCATTCCGCCGTTTATGATGTGGTAGCAGATTTTGATGGTAGTTTTGCCGCTGAGCATGGTGTCGGAATTGTAAAAAAAGATGAGCTAGTGCGGTACCGATCGGATACCGAAGTGGACCTCATGCGCCAGATCAAACATCTGATTGATCCTGAAGGTTTAATGAATCCAGGGAAGGTACTTCATCAAGAAGACTAACTTTTAACCGTCTCAATATTAAAGCTTATCGAATTTTTGAAGGTATTTCGACATGAAAGTATATAATGTTTTTGTAGCAATATCGGTATGCGTACCACTGATAGCATGCGTTGGATCAGGTTTAGAAGCCGAAAAACAACAGACAGTAGGTGTGAGCATGATAGAGCCTAATCTAGAGGATGCTAGTCCAGATGGTGTCACAATACGGTACATTGAGGCATTCACCTTTGGTGGTGCAGCCGCACCAGAAAGCGTTATAAATGCTGCGATTAAACATTGTGCCCAATATGGAAAACAAGCCTTTCATCAAGGTACAGGTCGGGGGATGGTCTACGGCTACACCACCAAAGCTTTTTACAAATGTAGCTAGATGAGACCAAAGTATTCTCCTTTTTAGTCATTGTCAGTTGACAAAACTAATATAACTTAGAACCCCGCCTTTTCCGAAATACTCAGAAGCTATACAAAGCATTTCAGAAGCCAAGATGAGCCCATATGTCAGCTCTTTTATGTTTAAGAAAAGCCAAATATAGTCCGAACTATGGCACTATAAAATTATAAATTTTATTTATTCTGAGGTTTGCATATTTTGTTACCACCACCAATGTAAGTCACAAAATTGTTTGCTGAAATCTACTCCTTGATGGGAAAATTAATGCCACGGGAAAGGAAGCTATGCCAATAAGATCGAGGGATGGGGTAGAAGTTGGTCTACGGCCATAGCCTAACGGATAAATTATGCCATCCGCGATCACCCCACCGAGAACTACTATCATTTGGAAATGCAAATATATGAAAACTACACCCAGTCCGGTGCTAGCTACTAGGTGTCAGAGAACATGAGAATTCGCAACTCAGTCATTTGGGCAATCCTTATCACCGTAGGCGTTGTTGGATGGATTTCCTCTGGTCAATTACTTAGGCAAAGCCCTGACGGGACTTCGGACTCAGCGGGCGATAAGCAAGTTAACGAAACTCTGCAAGCGGTTCGTGTCCACATCAGCCTGGCGGAGAGCCACCAATCTTATCTCCTCATTCGCGGCCTCAGTGAGGCAGATCAACGCGTTGAGTTAAGGGCAGAAACTGCCGGAAGAGTCATCTCCACCCCCCATCTAAAGGGAAGTGATGTCCCGTCAGGATCGGTCTTGTGCCAGATTGATATGGGTGAACGGCAGGCTCAACTTGTCGAGGCTCGTGCGGCAGTCGATCAGGCTAAACTCAACTATGACGCGTCTGTTTCTTTGATGAAGAAAGGGTTTAGCGCCGCAAACGAGACAGCTGCACGCAAGGCTCGCCTCGATGCCTCAATGGCAGCACTCAACCGCGCGGAGATCGACATCGATCGCACCCGGACCCTTGCCCCGTTCGACGGTATTCTGGAGGAACGTAATGCCAAAGTCGGCGTGTGGATTTCAATTGGAGAGATCTGCGCGATGTTGGTTGATCTTGATCCTATCCTGATCGTCGGGCAAGTGTCGGAGCGAGATGTTGGAAAACTCAATCTTGGAATGTTCGCCACCGCTAAATTGATGACGGGTGAGGTGGTTGAGGGCAAGATCGGATATATTGCTGCAAGTGCTGATACGGCAACGCGAACGTTCCGTGTCGAGGTACATGTGGCAAACCCCGACCATAAATCTCGAGCAGGCGTTACCGCACAGATCAAAGTACCACTCTCAGATACCAAAGCACATCGTTTTACGCCTGCCCTGCTCGCGCTGGATGATGCCGGACGTATTGGAGTTCGGGTGATTGATGACAATGACATCGTACATTTCCAGCCCATCAATATTATTGCAGATGGTATCGATGGTATTTGGGTTTCGGGTCTTCCGTCGAAAGTTCGCGTCATTACAGTAGGTCAGGAATATGTGAGGGATGGCGAAAAGGTGAGCACGATCATAGGTGAGACTGATGCGGCAGGGTTTTAATCCATGCTGACCTCAATTCTATCAAGGCCAAGAACGGTCCTTACCATAATGGTCGCGCTGGTGATTGCAGGCCTTTTTTCCTATTTGACTATCCCCAAGGAAGCTAATCCCGATATAGACGTACCAGTGTTTTACGTGTCGATCACTCAAGCCGGTATCAGCCCAGAAGATTCAGAGCGGCTATTGGTTAAGCCGATGGAACCACGACTGCGGGGGCTTAACGGACTCAAAGAGTTCACCGCGATCGCAAGTGAGAACCACGCTGGGATTATTCTCGAGTTTGACATCAATTTTGACAAGAACGCCGCACTTGCCGATGTGCGCGCCAAGGTCGACGAAGCGAGAGCTGACTTACCGAGCGCAGCTGGAGAACCACGCATTCTGGAGACTAATTTCTCACTGATCCCTACTATCATCGTCACACTCTCCGGTGACGTTCCAGAACGCACGCTCTATTCTCATGCCAGACGGCTAAAAGATCAAATCGAGGCAATTTCTTCGGTGCAGAACGCCGACCTCAGTGGGCACCGTGAAGAGCTTTTGGAAATAGTTATTGATCTCGTCAAACTCGATTCATACAGCATTACTCAAGATGAGTTACTGCGAGCGGTTCAGAGAAACAATCAGCTTGTTCCCGCCGGCGCACTCGATACCGGACGAGGTCGGTTTAATGTCAAGGTTCCGGGATTATTTGAGAGTGCCAGCGATGTCTACTCCTTACCCGTAAAAGTAAATAATGATGCGGTGGTAACACTCTCTGATGTCGCGACCATTCGCCGCACATTCAAGGACGCGACTAGCTACTCCAGATTCAATGGCAGCCCGACCATTGCCATTGAAGTAGTCAAGCGCCTTGGCACCAATATCATCGACAACAATGCTCAGGTCAGAGATGTTGTCGAGCGCTTCACCGCGGACTGGCCCGATGCAATCAAGATCGGCTTCACGCTAGATCAGTCCCGATCCATATTTGAAGTTCTAGGTTCACTGCAATCAGCTGTCATGACAGCTGTTGCCCTAGTGATGATTGTTGTTGTGGCCGCGCTTGGCATGCGCTCGGCGATTCTGGTGGGTCTTGCCATACCAACGTCGTTCTTGATTGGATTTTTGCTGATCAACCTATTCAACATGACAGTCAATATGATGGTGATGTTTGGTCTTGTTCTTACTGTCGGCATGCTAGTTGATGGCGCAATTGTCATCGTTGAATACGCTGACAGAAAAATGATCGAAGGGCTGAATCGTCGCGAGGCCTATACTTTTGCTGCCCAGAGGATGATGTGGCCTATTACCTCATCTACCGCCACCACTCTTGTAGCTTTCCTACCGATGCTCCTGTGGCCGGGGGTTCAGGGTGAGTTCATGAGCTTTCTGCCGATCATGGTTATCATCGTTCTCTCAGCAGCGCTTGTGACCGCGATGATTTTCCTACCCACTCTTGGTGGACTGTTCGGCAAGAGCATCCCAATTACAGATAGGGCCACAACGGCACAAACAATCTCCGATTCCTCTAACTTAAATACCGCAGACTTGCGAGGTCTAACCGGTTTTTATATTCGCATACTGGAACAGGTGATCCAGCATCCAGGAAAGGTCATCTCAGTGACCATCTTGGCCGCTTATGTCGTATTCATTGCCTATGGGAAATACAACAATGGTGTGGAGTTTTTCATCAATGAGGAGCCAAAACAGGCACTTATTCTGGTGTCTGCGCGTGGTAATCTTTCAGCTATTGAAACACGAAATCTAGTCCGTGAAGTTGAAGACAAAGTACTTCAGGTACGCGGCATTAAAAACGTTTTCACCACGTCTGGGTTGAGCATTGGCAGAGGTCCACAGGTCGGAAATGTGAGGGATAAACCGGAAGATGCCATCGGTCAGATCATGATCGAACTCGATGATTATGACAAACGCCGAAAAGCCGTTAAAATATTTACCGAAATTCGAGAGAAAACTGCCAATCTTGCCGGCATTCTCGTTGAGATACGCACGATCCAGGGCGGACCAAGTTCAGGCAAAGACATTAGTCTTGAAATCACATCAACCAAACTTGAACTAGCTCAAAATGCTGCCGTGAAAGTGCGGAAATTTTTTGATAGTGAAGTCAATGGCTTGATCTACATTGAAGACACCCGCCCCCTCCCAGGGATTGAATGGCGAATAAATGTCGACCGAGAGGAAGCCGGCCGTTTTGGCACAGATATCGTTTCAGTGGGTGCTATGGTCCAATTGATTACCAGCGGTCTGTTGATCGGCACCTATCGTCCCGATGATGCCGAAGACGAAATCGATATCAGGGTGCGCCTACCGAAAAGTGAGCGCTCTATCGAACAACTCGGACAGATGAATATCTACACAAAAAAAGGGGCCGTGCCACTATCAAATCTGATATTGCGAGAGGCTAAACCTCAAGTCTCCGCAATCACCCGAGTTGAGGGGAAATATGCCTTTTTTATCAAAGCCAATACCGAAGAAGGTATTCTACCCGATGATAAGGTCAAGGAGATCGATAGTTGGCTTAAAGCGCAAAACTGGCCAGATAACCTAGGGTTTAGATTTCGCGGAGCTGACGAGGAACAAAAAAAATCTGGAGTGTTTCTTGCCAAAGCAGCCCTAGGTGCACTTTTCCTGATGTTTGTTATTCTCGTCACCCAGTTCAACAGCTTTTACCAGACAATACTGACTCTCTCGACGGTAATCATGTCGATGCTCGGGGTCTTAATCGGCATGATGGTCACCGGACAGCCGTTCTCCATCATCATGACAGGCACCGGCATCGTCGCGCTTTCCGGTATCGTGGTGAATAACACGATCGTGCTGATGGATACATTCAACAGGTTGCGGGCAAATGGCACGGAGACAATTGATGCGGTCTTGACAACATGTGCACAGAGGGTGCGGCCAATATTGCTTACCACCATTACCACCATTATGGGATTGATCCCGATGGCAACTCAGGTGACAGTTGATTTTTTTAATCGCGACATCTACTTCGGCGGCATCACATCCATGTGGTGGGTTCAGCTATCAACTGCTGTTATGTTTGGCTTGGCATTTTCAACCCTGCTTACGCTCATCATTATTCCGACTATGCTGGTGATGCCCACAATTTATGTGAAGCGTTGGCAAGCGATGCGTGGCCGCTTCACGCTAACAAGATAGTTCTAGCCGGATGTTCCAGCTCTTTCATTTGGCACGATGGGTTCACGTTCCATCCCCGGACTTCCAGGCGTGACTAGGAGTTGGCCTGGATAGATCAGATCGGGATCCATAATCTGATTTGTATTGGCACTGTATATCACCGAATACAGCATTCCCTGACCATAAATATGGCGGGCAATAGTCCATAGATTGTCGCCAGGCTGAATGATAACCTTGCCGCGCTCACGAGCCTGAGCGGCAATGTCTGGCGTTACTGGGCTGAACGGCGCTTGTGCACGGGTTATAACAACACCAGAGGGATCAAGGTGGTCGATCCGTAATTCATGAACGCCAGGCTTAATACTACGCATTGTGCGCAAACTCCAACTGCCTGTCTCATCAGCAGTGACATCGCCTAAGATCTTGTTATCGAGATAGGCACGCACATCCGCCCCAGCTTCGACCTGACCTGCGATGATCACATTTCCAACCTCATCATAATCAACTGAGTCGAAGGTCACCGCCAAGGTCTCAGCGGCCAGAGAATCTGTACGCTGCACTACACGGCTTGCCTTGCCGAGCTGACTCACCACAACCATCGGTGAAGCAGTAGCCGGCGCTGAGAAAGCTTCCATTGTTTCTGATGTGGTTTCGACGGGTTTTTCATTTTGGCGATCTAGCATTTCCACAATGCTGTTATCAATCAGTTTTGCCGGCAGCGATGCAATCTTCTGCTCGACAGAAGCCCGAACAGCTTTCGTACCGGCTACCCCGCTTATATTTTTTTTCCGATCAGATTGTGCCAGTTTTTCTTGTCCGGTTGTTACTATCGTTCCGGCCCCAGCCTGACCACCATCGCTGTCGTCAGCAGACACTTGCGCCTGTTGCATAACTATTGTTGCAAACTGATCTGAACGCACAGTTTCGCCACTTTTGGGAAGAGTTGCCTTCAACGATAACGTCTGAGAGCCGCCTGGGATTTTTTGATCGGGAATAATAACCCATTCTCCACGATCAGATGCCATCGCACGGCCAATGGCTTTATCTCCCACTTGAAGAGTGACCGATGACCCGGGTAAAGCCCGACCAGCCATCACCGCGGTTCCATCTGGATCAACGCTGACCACATCAAATGTCGGCTTATCCTGCTTAGCAGAAGAAACTTGGTTCGCAGCGTTTATTTCAACGCCATATGGGGAGGCCTTGATCTCGCTAACAACCTTGCCCAATGGCGCAAGCTCATCGATCGTTGCGGGCGTGCCACTAGATACATCAACCGCAGCGACATCGCTTTCAACTATGCTATCGCCGCCGCTTGAAACTTCCCCAGTCGACAAACCAATCAGCAATTCACTGTTTTCAACTGAAGGAATTTTCTCTCTGGAGAGCCCCCCAACACTCTGGCTACTATCAGAAGTCCAAGTTCTTTCTTCCCACTCGTAAGCTACGTAAATAATACCAACTAAAATCACGCCCAATATGCTAAGTAACCACGTTCTCATCAACCCGATCCCGAAGTTATAAAATGCAGAGCAAACACCAGAGAATCGTACTGTTTTCTCAGACCTTCTTATATCTCTAGTAGTGTCTGAGAACAAATGTGCATATGAAGCGCGGTAGATTCATCCCGATCACTTCTCTTTTTATCGTTTAGATCAATGTTTGGGTCATTGTTGCAGTTACACTTGACGTAGGTTGATTGGAGTGCCACCTCCAGCTCAATGAAAAAAAAGCAGTGCATCTGTGTCTATTGTGGCACTCAACAGGGCCATAACCCTCAATACGTTGAAAGTGCTACAGTGCTCGGGCGCCTTTTTGTAGAGCAAAACCTCGATCTTGTTTATGGCGGCGCAAGCGTCGGTGTGATGGGCGCGCTTGCGCGTGGTGTTCTTGAGGCAGGCGGTCACGTGACCGGAATCATCCCGCAATTTCTTAACGAACAAGAAAATGTATTCCCCGACATCAGCAAATTGATCATCACCCAGTCCATGCATGAGCGAAAAAATCTGATGTTTAATATGGCGGATGGTTTTGTAGCTTTACCTGGCGGTATAGGTACTTTGGAAGAACTGGTCGAGATGCTTACTTGGCATCAAATCGGACAACACAGAAAGTTGATTGTTCTTGGCAATATTTCTGGGTTTTGGAATCCGTTAATCGAACTTATCGCACATATGAGTAAGAGCGGTTTCATCACAAAAACCACACCGGTCACGTTCGACGTCGCCGAAACACCGCAAGATATTGTTGATAAGCTGTGCAGTAATTTTGCGCAAGTCCAATCCAATTAGAAGATTTGACCTATCAACTGGTAGAGCACTTCAAGGCTGGACACCAATGGACTGAGCACCTGTTTTCAAAAGCTTATAAGTGATGGAATCGGTGAGCGCCTGGAAAGATGCATCGACAATATTAGGCGAGACACCAACCGTGAACCAACGATCTCCGCTAGCATCACTTGATTCGATCAAAACTCGGGTCACAGCCGCCGTACCACCGGTCAAGATGCGCACCTTGTAATCAACAAGCTCAAGATCGGCAATGATACTGTTGTAAATGCCCAAATCCTTGCGTAGGGCTTCATCAAGCGCGTTAACAGGACCATTGCCCTCGCCTACGGACATCATCACTTCACCTCCAACATTGATCTTCACTGTCGCCTCGGAGATTGTTACCTGCTCACCAAGAGCATTATGCCGACGCTCAACCATAATGCGAAAGCTCTCAACCTTGAAATATTCGGGTACAGTGCCAAGAGCTCGGCGAGCCAGGATTTCAAACGATGCCTCGGCGCTTTCATACGCATAGCCGAGAAACTCACGGGCTTTAACGTCTTCCAAAAGCCGAACAATGCGCGGATCGTCCGTCTCAACCTCCACGCCAAGCCGCTCAAGCACCGCCAGTACATTTGACTTACCACCCTGATTGGACACAAGCAGTCGGCGCTGATTTCCCACCTTTTCGGGTGGGACATGTTCGTATGTTTTTGGATCCTTAATAATGGCCGAAGCGTGGATGCCAGCCTTCGTGGCAAAGGCGGATTCTCCAACATACGGTGCCTGACTAAAATGCGAACGATTTAAAATCTCATCCAAGAGTCGGCTGGCATGAGTGAGTTCTCCTAACGACTCAGGTGTCACGCCAATTTCATAAGTTTCGGCAAAATCAGATTTCAGCATCAAGGTTGGGATAAGCGATATCAGATTAGCATTGCCACAGCGCTCGCCAAGACCGTTCAAGGTGCCTTGAACATGACGCACACCAGCGCGAATGGCCGCCAAAGAATTAGCGACCGCGTTGTCAGTATCATTGTGAGTGTGGATGCCAAGATGAGTGCCAGGGATTTCGCGTGCTATATCTGAAACAATCTCTTTGATCTCGTGGGGCAGCGTACCGCCATTTGTATCACACAAGATAACCCACCGCGCGCCAGCGGCATAGGCGCAACGTGCGCATTTCATTGCATAGTCGCGATTGTGCTTATAACCATCAAAGAAATGCTCGCAATCGACCATGGCTTCACGGCCAACAGCAATCGCAGCAGAAATAGAACTATCAATTGATTCCAGGTTTTCATCGAGCGAGCATCCAAGTACTGTCGTTACGTGAAAATCCCAGCTCTTAGCGACATAGCAGATGCCGGACGCATCAGCTGCAAGCAAGCCGGCAACTCCAGAATCGTTCGAAATTGATCGGCCTGGCCGTTTGGTCATACCAAAAGCAATTAGACGCGCTGTGCATAGTTCTGGCGGTGAAGCAAAGAATTCCGTATCGGTTGGGTTCGCGCCGGGATAACCACCTTCAATGTAATCCACTCCAAGACGATCTAACGTTTTGGCGACACGGATTTTATCTTCGAGGGAAAAATCAATGCCTGGCGTTTGCGCACCATCACGCAAGGTGGTGTCGAACAGATACAATCGTTCGCGGCTCATCGGGCTATCTCCCAGGTTGTCCCATCGGGACCGTCTTTCAACACAATACCAGAATCGGCAAGCTCAACTCGGATTCGATCAGCTTCGACAAAGTTTTTGGCCGCACGGGCGGCGTCGCGAGCGTCGACAAGATCCTCGACCGAGGACCCGCCAACGATCAGATCGTTCAGAGGTCGCTCTAATCCAAACCAGCTTCGTGCATCGCCACCAAATAATCCGATTAACTTCGCTGATGACTTAAATTGTTTTTTTAGATCAAGCTGCAGGTCATCAGAAATAGGTCCCTTAATCATCCGATTCATCATATGCAGACGGGAAATCGCCGCTGGTGTATTCAGATCATCACAAAGAAAAGTTCGGAACGCCTCATCAACTGGAGCATCTCCTGCATCTGTCTCGCCAACGAGACTATACCAGCGATCAAGAGTAAGAAGCGCTTCCTGCAAGTGTTTTACCGTCCAATCAATGGGTTGGCGATAATGGGTCATCAACATTGCGAGGCGAAGGGCTTCGCCTGGCCAAGGCCTGCCACCGAATCTATCAGTCTCCAGCAGATCATGAATGGTAACGAAATTACCTACAGATTTCGACATCTTTCGTCCCTCTACCTGAAGGAAGCCGTTATGCATCCAAACTTGCGCCATATGGTCGGTACCATGAGCGCAGCAACTTTGAGCAACTTCATTTTCGTGATGGGGAAACACCAAATCAACTCCACCGCCATGAACATCAAAAGTTTCGCCAAAAAGAGCCGCAGACATGGCCGAGCATTCGATATGCCAACCAGGACGGCCGCGCCCCCACGGGCTATCCCAACCCGGCTCGTCAACGGCGCTTGGCTTCCACAATACAAAGTCCATCGCGTCTTCCTTATAAGGCGCGATTTCAACCCGAGCTCCGGCAATCATCTCATCAGTCGAGCGGCCGGAAAGCCGGCCATATTCACTAAAACTGTTCACCGAAAACAGCACATGCCCATCGGCTGAATATGCATGTTGGCTCGCGACCAACTGTTCGATCATCTTAATCATTTCAGGGATATGCTGTGTCGCGTGCGGCTCCTCACTAGGAGCAAGGCAGCCAAGGGCTGCAATATCAGTATGAAACTGTAACTTGGTTACTTCTGTGACCTGAGCAATAGCTTCATTAAGCGGCAAATACGGGAAATCTTTGCGCGCACGCACAATGATCTTATCGTCGACATCGGTAATATTGCGCGCATAGGTAACATGATCCTCTCCATAGAGATGGCGCAGCAGACGATATAGCATGTCGAATACGATCACCGGACGTGCATTACCAATATGGGCATGGTCATAAACGGTCGGCCCGCACACATACATGCGTACATCATCTATTTTATGCGGTATAAACTCCGCTTTTTTGCGGGTAAGCGTATTGTAGAGCCGCAAGCTCACGTCTAATCCTCCTGCCAACCGGCGGAGCGTTCCCTATCATGATTTCGACTATCGAAAGTTAAGAAAAATGGCATCAACGCCAGCAAATGGCTAGCCGGTGACAATGCTTTCACAAAAGGTCGCTGCTTTGAACATGGCCCGCACAATGGAAAACTGCGGGCGATGCGTCAAGCTGCTTTCGCAGGCGCATCCGACATAAGATTTATGACGATTTGGCTGAGGACACGTCTAAACGTCTCGGTTTGGCTGGTGGCTCTTGCAATAATTAACGATCCTTGAATCGCAATAATGGCATCTTCCGCCCGCCGTCTTGCTTCTTCTGGCTGGAACCCAACATCGACCAACACTCGTGCAATGGCCTCCATCCAATAGGCAACGGCTTCAGAAATTTCCTCATGAAATAGATCACGCGCACCACCCATCGAAAACACATCAATCAGGCAAGCTCCGCGTCCACCATCGTAAAATGTATCCAGGCCACTTACCATACCTTGCAAACGCTCAGCTGGTGGGGCAGTGCCTGCCAGGGGCGCCAGAACCGCTCTAGTAAAATCCCGGCTCGCGCGGTCGAACGCCGCGCGAGCCATATCTGATTTACCGCCCGGGAAATGATGATAGAAGCTCGCCCGACCAAGACCTATACCGTTAGATATCGTGGTCAGGGTAGCGCCGTCATAACCTTCACAGCGGAAGATATCTAACAGTCGGCCGATGATTCTTCGAGGATTTTGACGTGGTGCCATGGTCGAAGGTCGAATCACATCAGTTGTTCAACTTGTAGGCTAGCTTAAACTTATTTGATTGCAATTTAAATCACTTCACTCACCATACCAGAAAATTTTTTACCACTAAAAGATTAGCATCTTATTTTATCCGGTTGATCCGCGTGTCAACCGAGCTACGGCACGGTCTCGGCCGATAAAAGGCAGAAACATCGCAAGCTCTGGTCCTCTCGCCCGTCCTGTCAGCGCCAGGCGAAGCGGAGCAAACAGGCGCCTTCCAGTTCGCTTAGTCTGATCCGACACCGCGCTAGTCCATGCCCGCCATGTGCCGCTATCCCAGGGTTCTTCCGGCAACAGCACAGCAGCCTCCGCACAATATTCAGCCTCAGCATCATCCATCATCGGATCAATCTTATCAGTAGCAACTCGCCACCAATCAGCCGCATCAGCAATACGCGGGCAATTATTGCGCACAGCCAACCAAAATGGCTTACCACCCCCGATCTCTAGTTTTTCCAGCTGATTGGCGACATCCGTATAGTCACGTGATTGCAATAGCTTCCCATTAAGTGAAACCAATTCCTCGACATCAAAACGCGCCGGAGCACGCGACAACTTGGAAAGATCAAAGAGTTCAACCAGCTCATCACCAGATTGAAAGGGTGCCACCGCCTGGGACGACCCAATAGTTGAAACAAGACTGAGAACCGACATGGGTTCAAGTCCGTCTTCACGGAAGTCACGCACAGATTGAGCTCCTAAGCGCTTTGAAAGACGGCTGCCATCGGCCGCAACCAGAAGACTGTGATGAGCAAAATCTGGTGGCTCGGCATCCAAAGCTCGGAATAGCTGGATTTGCGCTGCTGTGTTTGCAACATGATCTTCGCCACGGATGACATCCGTAATACCAAAGTCGATATCATCGATCACACTGGGCAGGGTATAGAGATAACTACCATCTCCGCGTATAAGCACCGGATCGGAAAGGCTAGCACAGTCAATTGACTGTCCACCACGCACACCATCATTCCAGCTCACTATTTCATGATCCAGAAAAAATCGCCAATGGGGGACCCGTCCTTGATTTTCAAAAGCAGCGCGTTCTTTGTCACTAAGTGATAATCCCTCACGGTCATAGACAGGCGGCAGGCCCTTTAGCAGCTGGCGCTTACGCTTACGATCAAGTTCCGCATCAGTTTCGTAGCAAGGATAGAGTTTTCCAACTTGTTGTAATTTTTCAGTCGCGTTTTCATATTCGTTAACACGCCGCGATTGCCGCTCAATACTATCATGTGTGAGTCCAAGCCAAAGTAGATCTTCAACAATCGCCTCGGCATATTCGGCAGTCGAGCGCGCTGCGTCGGTATCATCGAGGCGTAGCACCATGCGGCCATCACCGGACCTGGAAAACAGCCAATTCAATACAGCCGTGCGGACATTGCCGATGTGCAAATACCCGGTTGGACTTGGTGCGAAGCGAACGATGACGGATTTCATTGGTTTATTTACGGATTACCCCTTGTCACGAAACCTATTTGTGATCGGATAACGCCGATCTCTACCAAAATTCCGCAACGAAATTTTGACTCCTGGAGCTGCCTGCCGACGCTTATATTCTGCAATATAGAGCAAATGCTCAATGCGCGCGACTATCTCAAGCTTATGCCCACGCGCAATAATGTCACTGAGCGAGGCCTCTTCCTCTACCAATCCGTGCAGTATGTCATCCAGTTGGTCATAGGGCGGCAGGGAATCCTGATCTGTCTGGTCCTCACGCAGCTCCGCGGTCGGTGCTTTTGTGATAATACGCTCTGGAATAATGTGACCGCTCGGCCCAAGGCAGCCCTTCGGCAGCAACTGATTTCGTAGTTTGGAAAGCTCATAGACTTCGGTTTTATAGAGGTCTTTCAGCGGGTTGAATCCTCCAGCCATATCACCATAAAGCGTGGCATAGCCAACCGACATTTCAGACTTGTTGCCGGTCGTGACCAGAAGCTGGCCAAATTTATTGGACATTGCCATCAAGATAACGCCGCGGCTGCGCGCTTGAATATTTTCCTCGGTCGCATCCGGTTCAATATCACCGAACAGATCATCCAACGCGGAGGTGTAGCTGGAAACAATCCCGCTAATCGAGATTTCATCCAGCCTTACACCCAGTGCTGTCGCACATTCAGCGGCATCTTCAAGGCTATCGCGGCTTGTATATTGCGATGGTAGCATGACGCAGCGCACTTGATCAGCGCCCAATGCATCAACCGACATAGCTAATGTCAGCGCGGAATCTATCCCGCCGGAAAGGCCTACCAATACACCCGGAAAACTATTTTTGATTACATAGTCGCGCAGACCCAGAACGCAGGCGCAATAATTTGCCTGGGCACCATTCACTTCAGCGTCGATCGGCAGCGGTGCACAGCTCCATCCATCGTCTGAACGGGTCCATTTCGTCACCGCAATCTGTTCCACAAAAGCAGGAAGCTGAACCGGCACTGTGCGGTCAGATCCAAGAACGAACGATGCACCATCAAACACGAGTTCATCCT
>CAUZRD010000012.1:0-26170 GCA_963582255.1 Alphaproteobacteria bacterium
TTACTGAGATCAGTAGGTTTCTTGCTGCATTCGATAAAATTGGTGTGGATCCAGCTGAGGTTTTCGTGGTTACGATGGTAAATGAAATTAATGTGGCCCTTGCGCACTGTTTCGAAACCTAAAGAAGGGTCGCTTTAATTCATCCATACGGATTGCTAATTCACTAACCATGAGCTCTTAGCACGTATAAGGGCCATTCTAGCCTCTCCTTGTAGTGTCGGAGCGTGCAGGAAACTAGTGTTGAGATCGGGGAGAGTCAACGATTGTGTGATTATGAATTGTATAGAGGGACGCGCACAGATACTCCGGCTTACTCGGTGAAAGGTCAATTCAATAATGTCACTTAAATTTAAGTGTTCTTCATGCGCCGACGTTGGACCGATGATGGGATGTTCATGCCCTCGCGGTATTTGGCGACTGTCCGCCGTGCGATTTCAATTCCTGTCTCACGCAACAACACCACCAATTGGTCATCGGAAAGGATTTTAGCGTTGGTTTCATGGCTTATCATTTCCCTGATACGGTAACGAACCGTTTCTGCCGATACCATGGCGCTGCCGTTTGAGGTGGGAATTGCGGCGGTGAAAAAATATTTGAGCTCAAATATTCCTCGTGATGTGGCCATATGTTTGTTGGTAGTTACTCGGCTAACAGTTGATTCATGCACTTCGATCGCATCGGCGACGGTTTTCATATTAAGAGGTTTTAGGTATTGAATGCCCAGAACAAGGAAAGCATCCTGCTGGCGCACGATCTCTTGGGTCACTTTCAAGATTGTACGGGCACGCTGATCAAGGTTTTTTACCAGCCAATTGGCATTTGTCAGGCATTCTGACAAATAGCTTTTTTCCTTGCCTTTAAGCACATGTTTGGAAACCTCGGCATAATAGGTCTGATTGACCAATATACGAGGAAGCGTGGCGCTGTTTAGCTCCACCATCCAACTGCCATCAGGTGTGGCACGTACCGTGACGTCGGGTACGACTGGTCGTACTGGCTCGCATGAAAACTGAAGACCTGGCTTTGGATTGAGCCGGCGGATACGGAAGGTCATTTCGGAGATGACCTTGCGGGGCACACCGCAGGCGCGTGTCAGGCCTAGTATGTCGTGGCGTGCAACGAGGGGAAGGTTAACTAAAAAAGCCTCATAGGAGGGAGTCAGTTCACCACGTTCGGCCAGCTGCAGCGATAAGCATTCGGCCAAAGTGCGTGCGAATACGCCGGTAGGCTCGAATGCTCGTAATTTTTCTAGGACACCTTCTATCTCCTGTGTGGCTGTTCCGAGTCGTTCGGAGATTGCATGCACGCTTTCAGTGAGATAGCCAGCTTCATCGACCGTACCGATTAGAATTTGTGCGATAATGCGCTCGGTATTACCAAGCGGAAGCATCATTAGTTGATTGGATAGATGCTCCTTCAATGTTGGCTCGGCGGCCAGCATTCCCGTCGAATCAAAGTCATCTACATCGAAGGACCCACCACGTGAGTTGCCTTGGCTAAAAAAATTGGACGCGTCGAGTTCGGACCTGGGGGTTGGCAGATCAATGACGCTTGTTTCTGGATAAAGATCCTCACTGGAGGCATCCAGGCTAGCGGATGCCTCAAATGCAGTATTATCGCTCAGTAAAATTTCGTTGTCCTGCGGTTCATTGGTGGTGTTACTGTGCAATATATTGGTATCTGCCGGCGCAGCTGCTGTCTCGTTCTGGGAGGCACCGGTTGGAAGAGGCTCGCCCCCTTCTTCGTGGTTGAGTAAGGGATTGCGCTCGATTTCATCTTCTACAAAATCATTGAGCTCGATGGCTGATAACTGCAACAGTTTTATTGCTTGCAGTAACTGCGGGGTCATAACCAGATGTTGGCTATGACTCATCTGCAATTTGGGATGGATAGACATGTTGATAGCCTATAATCGGGGGCGGCGAAGAGTCTCGTTCAGATATTGAACTGGTCGCCCAGATAGACGCGCCGCACGTCTGGATGGGAAACAATTTCTTTTGGAGTTCCTTGCATGAGCACTTGCCCATCGAAGATGATGTAGGCTCGATCGATGAGCCCCAATGTTTCGCGGACATTGTGGTCTGTAATCAAAACCCCAATGCCACGTGCTGTGAGCTGTTGAACAAGCGCTTGAATGTCGCCAACGGCAATAGGGTCTATACCGGCAAAGGGCTCGTCAAGAAGCATAAATGATGGACGGCTAGCCACGGCTCTAGCTATCTCCACACGGCGCCGCTCACCACCTGAAAGCGAGATGGCCGTGCTGGTGCGGATATGGGAAATGCCAAAGTCGTCAAGTAGCTCGTCTAAAAGGGCCTCTCGGTGATCACGATCAGGTTCCACTATCTCTAGGATAGCATTGATGTTTTTTTCAACTGAAAGTCCGCGAAAAATTGATGGTTCTTGGGGCAGGTAGCCGATTCCCAGTCGAGCACGCCGATACATTGGAAGCGGTGTAATATCAAAACCGTCAAGCTCTATATGTCCATTATCTGCTCGAATAAGTCCAACAACCATATAGAATATGGTTGTCTTACCTGCGCCATTTGGGCCCAATAAACCGACACTTTCTCCGCGGCCTACCGCCAAAGAGATCCCACGAACCACAGTTTTTTGGCCAAATGACTTGGTTATCCCATGTATAATTAGCCCCGACCTTGCGTGTTGCTGCTGCCGTTCATCGGAATGACCTGCCGACGGCGCGCGCGCGCGCGTTGGAGAATTATCCACAGCGGTAATTGGCGCTTGCCCGACAGATTGGCGTGAGGGTGGATCCCCAGCTTCAGAATGGGGCTGACGGTCGCCCAAAAAACTAAACAATTTCACTAAAACAGATGTCCCTAAGGTTGGTTCAGTCATTATTAAGATTAGATGAAAGATAAAACCCAGCGGCAAAGGCTCCTTATTATGGCGCTCAATCCGATTATTCTTACTTATCAATTAAAAATAATGCCATATTTGTGTGCAGGGAACCTTCCGGTTGATTTGGTGCGGTGGTGTATTTGCGTAGCTCGGTTCAATCATGGGTTAGTCCGATTGGGGATAAAAACCCCCCGCACACGCTCGCCTGGTGCGCGAGATTTTGAAATCATGTTGGCCGTGCCTGTTGCTAGATCAATAATAATGCGTTCGCCGCTAATGATATTACCG
This sequence comes from Alphaproteobacteria bacterium, assembly GCA_963582255.1. GTDB lineage: Bacteria > Pseudomonadota > Alphaproteobacteria > Rhizobiales > TMED25 > CAUZRD01. Next base: position 3,151 of record CAUZRD010000012.1, read on the forward strand.
CCTTGGCTTAAAATAACATTGCCGGTCAGCGTTACTGTTTCGGATGCTAGATCGTAGTGGGCTTTATCGCCTTTGGCGGTCTGATCGTTAACATTCACTGCGACATTATCGATGGCGTCAATAGTGCGTAGCTGGGTCGAAGTGTCTGGTCCTGTGGAACTGTAATTGATCAGAAGTTCATCGGTCGTCAGCACCATTTTATCCTGACTAACACGTACGCCGCCGATAAATCTTGCGGTGCTTTTAGGTTCATCGATTTCTAGAGAATCAGATTCAATGTGGATGGGCAAATCGGGGTTAACCGCTAGGTCAGCTATTGATCCAGAGAGCCCTTGGGCATGGGCGGTATTTATAGGTAATAAGTATATTACTAGGAGCGCTCCCAATGCGGCTGGGTGGATCATTGCTTTGGCTCTGAATGACTCACAGCTCCATTGATGGTCATGGTCGTTCCATTTTTGAATATGACCCGCTTGCCTTTGTCGTACATGATCATTGAATTGCCTGTGATCATACCGGCATTCATAAATACAAGTACCGGATTATTGGTGTTAACGCGCCCCTCGCTTAGATCTACTCTGGCACCATTTAGCTTCGCCACATAACCAGTTGAAACCGAGACCTTAACGTCGTCTTCAAGTGACAGAATATTTTTATCGGAACTGTAGGTTCCTCCTTTGGCCTCAAGTTGAAGCCATCCGCCATCTTTCAAACCAATGCGGCCTCTAATTTGCTCCATTGTAACTACACCAGCGTCATCCACGTCCTGAATAGCCGATTGAGCAGTTAGTTCAAATTGCTGACCCTCGCGGTCAAGACCGGTTAATTGTGGATTGATCATCTTCACACCGCTACCGGAAAAATCAATTGGCGGCGCATCGAATGGAGTGGTCCCTGTGGTCTCATCGAACAAACCTTGAGCATAAAGAATTCCTACCAGTGCCAGGCAGATTGCAAGACCGGGTAACAAGCCCTTCATTAATGCAACGAATATACTGTGGCGGCGTGCCGCTGACGCTGCGGTGCTGCGGGTGTTATAGCCCCTAGAGTTTGATCTTTGTCCATCCATTGCAGTGCAGCATAATCAAAAATGCGGCATGAATGCTAGCAAGCATGGATTGTATTGTGATCAGACGCTTAGTGAGCGAATATATCCTCGTCCGCCCAGCCAGCGAGATCGAGTCGTGCGCGCCACGGTAAAAACTCAAATGCGGCACGCGCGAGCTCAGCGCGTCCCTCACGCTCAAGCATGATATCCAGCGCTATTTTTAGCTCATGTAGATGCAAGACATCGTGGGCAGCATAGGTTTTTTGTGCGTCGCTCAGATCAGCGGCTCCCCAATCAGAGCTTTGCTGTTGTTTTGAGATATCAAGGCTTAATATCTCTCGGCATAAATCCTTAAGGCCGTGCCTGTCGGTATAGGTACGCGCCAGTTTGGATGCAATTTTTGTGCAATAGATTGGCTGGGTTATTATCTGAAGATATTTAGCAATTAATGCGACGTCAAAACGCGCAAAGTGAAAAATCTTAGTAACATTTTTGTCAGTCAAAAGACGTTTGAGATTTGGTGCGTTACCGGGTGGATTGGAAAACTGGATGAGATGTGCATTACCATCGCCAGAACTCAGCTGGATGACACACAGCCGGTCGCGGTGATGCATAAGACCCATGGCCTCACTGTCAATTGCAACTTGATTCCCAAGATTTATATCGTCAGGAAGGTCGTTTTGATAAAGAGAGATGTTCACGAGAATTTACCGATTCTAATTTTTGGAAAGTACGTTGGTGCTCAGGAGAGGTGATGGTTCCCATCTGATACACTAATGATTGGACAACGCTCTGTGGATGTTTCAATTAATATACAGCATAGCAAAGTTCATCACAATAAGGCAGGATTTGATCAAAAACGTTGAGATACTAATCGTTCAAACATATCCTTAATATGAGAATCTTGAAATAAATGGATCGCAGGTGTTTCATATTTGGAGCAGTAAGTTTGCCGTTTCTGTCACGGATGGCTTTGGCGAACGGTTCCAAGCTAATGGTATTCAAGTTGCCAGCATGCGGGTGTTGCGATGCTTGGATTGCTCATATGCAACAGGCGGGGTTCAAATCGGAAACTGAAAACATCAGTGAGCCTAGGATGCTCGATTTAAAAAAACGCGTCGGGATAACCTCTGAACTTTCTTCTTGCCACACTGCTTTCGTGAACAATTACTTAGTAGAGGGGCATGTCCCATCGGGAGATGTTCTGTTGCTGCTCTCGCAAAATCCCGACGCGCTGGGACTTACTGTACCCGGAATGCCGGTGGGTTCACCGGGGATGGAGATGGGTAATCGTCGCGATCCGTTTGATACCCTTTTGATGTTGCGCGACGGGAGCTCGGAAATATTCAAAAGCCATCGTGGCATCCATACTTGATTTATAGCACCAGTATTTTCTGATGATTATGCGGTAGTGCAGGCGGAAGAGGCGGCGGGGGCTTCCAGCGAAGCTGACGGCGCTTCCAGTTTTGATTACAGGCCGGTAAGCGGAAGCAGATATTCTGACTAAAGCTAGAATTGCTAGAATAATTTAAGAATTAGTAGGCATTAAAGCAGAGGGCTTAATTGGTAAAAAGACAATATTGGCCATTGAATCAAAGGCATTACGAAAAAATTTACTAAGCCAACTCTAATTTTTGTTATACTATTTGGCACTGTAACTATAACTTGTCGATCACGATATGGGTGCTGGTCTTGACCTTAAGAGGGGGCGTTGCTTGATTGAGGTTTATTTAATAAATAGGTATCTGAATGTTGAAATACCAATCGTTTAAACGTACCCTTAAGACGATAGTCTCAAAATAATATGTTGAAGGTATGGGCGCGGTTATCAAGAAATCTGTTATAGCTCTGTTGCTACTCTGGATGCCTTCGGTTGCGTTCGCCGAGAATGTTTTGATGGAAGATTTCAAATCCAAGCCGGACACAAGATGGCAGTTCATTGCCGATACCGTGATGGGTGGAGTTTCCACGGGCAAGGTTGAGTTCCTTCACGAAGATGGAGATGCCTATGCGCGCATGACAGGGCAGGTAAGTACAGAAAACAATGGCGGCTTTATTCAATTTCAACGGGCACTGCCATCTCCGCTGCCCGAAGAAGCGCTGGGCTTGCGGTTAGTCGTACGAGGTAACGAGCAGCGTTATTTTGTGCACTTACGGACCAGTGGGACTATTCTCCCGTGGCAGTATTACCAGGCGAGCTTTGATGTATCGGAAGACTGGGCCGAGGTGCTGTTACCCCTCAAGGCCTTCAAGGCTTCCGGGCTTTTCTTAAGAACTACGCCACGGCCCGAAAGTTTAAAATCGGTTGGGATTGTCGCTTTTGGTCGGGAGCATGAGGCAGAGGTCGATGTTCGTGAAGTGAGCCACTTCTAAGTTTTAATGTAGGCCCTGACTATCAATAGCTTAATAAGAACGCGCGCTGGCATTCTGCCTCTATATCATAGTTTTGCCAAAGTTTGGTAAGGGTGACTTTTGGTCCCGGCAACCAATTAGTCCTCAATCAAAATGAAGATCGAAAAATTCGTGCAGAATGGTAGAGATTGGATTCCCGCAACCTATATTATCAATTAGTTTGCCGCCGTTTCAGGTGGCTTTTTGTGCTCAGTGCCTGCTCAGTACCATTTTTTCACATTGGGCTTTGAGACTTTTGCCAGTGCCACAACCACGGTTTTGCTGATCAGATGTGATCGCCACCATACCAACAAAAGTTGATTTAAGTGGATGGAAATTCAGGTTCATCCATACCACTTTTCCAGGTGGGATATTTTTCCATCACACCCAAAAAACGATCCGAATCAATAATGCTTTGTAACCAGCATTGAACGCCAGACAGATCGAGTGTGTTGAACCATTCGCGATCATTATTGGCAAACTGCCGAATGAACGGCGAGATTGCCGCATCGGCAAATGTAAAATCATCGCCGCACAGGTAAACGGTTTTCAATAGTCTTGCGTTCAGTTTTTTCAGAAATGCAGCTCCCTGGTTACGATGATGAAGCGGGGCTAAAATTTCGTAACGGTTCGGATATTTGTAGCGATCCAGGTTATCCTTAAACGGTCCATCGGTTTCGGCAATCAGCGCATCAATATCGTTGCGGTCATTATTTAGCGGCGTTAGCCATCCTTCCGGATCATTCCTATCAAGCGCCCAGCGCATGATTTCCAGACTTTCCTCGATTACCCGTCCATCGGGCAACACCATTACAGGCACGGTACCCTTCGGTGAAACTGCAATCATTTCAGATGGTTTGTTACGCAAAATAACCTCGCGTAATGCGCATGTCTGGCCGCTAGCTGCAATCGCTATGCGCGCCCGCATTGCATATGGGCAGCGCCGAAAGGAATACAGAATGGGTACCTCACCTAGCATGCCGCACACCTCACTCATTAAAGCCAGTTGATTTTTTCGTGATCTCATAAGTAGCACCAACGTGTAGCCTGCCTTGTTCCTTTGCCAGCTTGATTTGAGCCTGTCTGGCAGCATAGCGTGCGCGCTTTTTATCGGTAAGCTGGTTGATGCAATGGTCACATGATATGCCGGCTACAAAATTCGAGGATGAGCGCCCGGTGGAGTTAACGGGCCATCGGCATGCGAAGCACAGTTCATATTCGCCAAGTTTAAGATCATGCTTCACCGACACTCGGTAATCGAAGACGAAACACTCGCCGCGCCAACGGCTTTCGGCCTCGGGGATATTCTCCAGATACTGCAAGATGCCGCCTTTCAGGTGGAAAACATCATTGATGCCTCGCTCCTTCAAATATGAAGTTGCCTTCTCGCAGCGGATACCGCCCGTGCAGAACATTGCAACCTTTTTATTCTCCAACTCAGCTCGATGTTCCTCGAGCCATTGCGGCAGATCACTGAAACTCGCAGTTCCTGGATTGATAGCGCCCTTGAATGTACCAATCTCTACTTCGAAGTCGTTGCGTGTATCGATGACAATTGTTTCCGGATCTGCAATGAGGTCATTCCAGTCTTTCGGTGCAACATGAGTGCCGACGCTTGCCAATGGATCAACACCGGGCACCCTCATAGTGACTATCTCTTTCTTTAGGCGGACTTTCAAACGATAGAAAGGCATGCTCTTGGCATGGGATTCCTTATGCTCCAGCTGCATAGAATTTGGCAACGCACGCAAAGCTTCTAATGCGGCATCTATCCCCACTCGCGAACCAGCAAGCGTTCCATTGATGCCTTCAGGGGCCAGCAATACCGTTCCCTTCAGATCATGCGCTGAGAGCTGCGCCAGCAATGGTTCACGCAACGTTGTCGGATCTTCGAAGCGGGTGAAATGATAAAATGTGGCCACTACGATATCTGTCATGGCCGCTAATATATGAGATAAACTCCCAAGATAAAAAGCAGGGAAATACAGCCCTCGATTATCATTAGAAGCAGAACGCCGGACCGGCCAGGGCTAAAGTGGGTGTTGAACTAGGATAGTCATGTGCCACTACGATCATTAGGATAGAGAAGAAACCCTGGGAATCTGTCACTATTCCACATTAGGAGAACTTTGCTTCGCTCTGGTCCCTAGGCTCATGACCTCAAGGTTGCAGGTTGTTGATATTGGGTCGGGATCGTTTTTTAGGATAGAGAAAATGCCCAGACATCGCGGCGTATACGACCCGCTTAAATCAGAGCCTTATGAGCTAAGCCGGTTTCGTATCGAAAATTTTGTTAAATGCCCAGCGTGTTTTTACCTGCGGCAGGTGGAGGGTGTTAAGTTCCCAAGTATACCGGGCTATAACATTAATGAGGCCACAGACGTACTGCTTAAACGCGATTTCGACGAGCATCGTAAGGCAGGGACATGCCATCCATTTCTCAAAGAAAAAGGTTTGGAAAATATGATCCCTCTTGAAGATACCCGGTTTGAGCATTGGACTCAAAGCCTCCACTTTGGCGCTGAGGGACGATTTAATACCATTCACGAGAAAACCAACTTAAAGGTTGGAGGTGGATTGGATGATGTCTGGCTAAATACCGAAACAGGCAAAGTACACCTCGTGGATTACAAGAGCACCTCCCAAAAGTCGCCTGATAAAGAAATCACACTCGATGATTGGTGGAAGGCTTCATATAAGCGCCAAATGGATTTTTATATTTGGGTGATGCGCCGATTGGGCCTTGATGTATCTGATGTTGGGTATTTTCTTTATTGCGATGGGGATCGCTTCACGGGATCAACTTTCTTGCATCGGGATCAAGCCACTATGCAGTTCAAGATGACATTATTGGCTTATGAAAGTGATTTGTCTTGGATCGAACCGACGCTGATCAAAATCAAGCAATTACTCGATACCAAGGAATGTCCTAGTCATGCAAAAAAATGTGAACATGGTATTTTCTTAGATGCTTGCGCGAAGGTGCTGAGTTCATGAAGTGGGATTGCTGTGAGTAAAGGGTCGCGTTGTAGGGGCACCGACGGTGACGGTTACGCGGAATGAAATTATTACGTCTCTTAACAAGTCCGATGACTTTATCCTTGCCGTCGCTATTGGACGTCGTTTTTACGCCGACCTCGCGGTTTCTGAGCTTGCTTTCTATCACTAGGCTACGTTGAGCCAAATCATCAGGGCGGCTGTCATAAGCTATGGTGCTCTCGAACTAGTGTTTTTAAAATAATTCGTCACTAAGATCTTCGGCCATTTAAAGGATCTTGCCGAAAATAATAGAATATTGCTCTAAGGAAGGCATGCCATTGGGGATTGAACGCACTCATGCTTAACTGAATGGGTAATGAGTAAAACCTATAAATCAAAAACATCCGATAGCGCCCTAATTTTGGCGATTGGTGATATTCACCTCGGTACGAGTTGTTCGGGACTGCCCGATGAGGTTTCGTCATGGGGGATTAATCCCGAGGATCTGACGCCAGCGGCAGCTTTAAAGCTGTCGGTTGATTTTGCAATCAAGCAGAATGTCGATGCGGTGCTGTTTGCCGGAGACGTCGTCGAAAGCACCAACGCACGCTTTGAAGCAATTTTGCCTCTCGAACAAAGCATTCGCCGGCTACTAGAAGCGGAAATTCAAGTGGTTGCCATTGCGGGAAATCATGATGTTGAGGCTCTGCCACGATTAGCCGCATTAATTGATGGTTTAGAGGTATTGGGAGCCGGGGGCCAATGGGAATCTCGAACTATTACAAAAAACCAGCAGCCCGTTGCCGAAATAGTTGGTTGGTCTTTTGGAGAGCGGTTTGTCCGACAAAGTCCGCTGGCGCAACTTTTATCGGAACCGCTTGAACCGGTTTCGTCTTCGATTCCCCGAATTGGGTTACTACATGCTGACCTTGATGCGTCGGGGGGGCATTACGCGCCGATCAGGCAGGTAGAATTAGATAATACCGGTTATGACGCCTGGCTCCTGGGGCATATTCACAAGCCTTCACTGCAGAATTCTTTGGACGCCGGTGACGCAGCTCCCTCAGGTTATCTCGGTTCGCTCGTTGGCCTTGATGTATCAGAAACCGGGCTTCATGGGCCTTGGCTTATAAAAGTTTCAGGACATGGCGATCTTATTATGGAGCAAGTATCGCTGGCGCCCCTTCGTTGGGAGCAAATATCTGTTTCTGTCGATGGGCTTGAGTACGTTGAAGATTTGCCCGACAGATTGCTGGCCGAAGCAAAAAAATTTATTCGCCAACTTAGCGAAGCTGGTAGCGTGCCGCGTACATTGGGTCTGCGGGTGCGCTTGGAAGGCGCTAGCCATCAATACGAAGAAATCCGCAGGAAGATTGCCGCCGGGGATTGGAATGCGTTGGGTCAGGTAATCGATGGCACGGGAGTTTTCTTCAACAAAATCATTGATTCGATGGATTTACATCTTGATCTGATGGAAATTGCTGACGGTGCTGATCCGGCGGCATTGTTGGCACAGCGCATTCTATCACTCCAACACAACGATGATAGGTCAGCAGCGTTATTGGAAGCGGCGCGTGTTGAGTTGAGCCGCATCTCGAGCAAAGATCAGTGGTCGCCGCTACGCGACCAGCGTAGCGCGATGGATCCTTTGTCAGACGAGGCTTTGCGCGAAATGCTTTTGCAGGCTGGAAAGGCGGCGCTGCAAGCTATGGTCTCCAATAATACGGAGCAGGGTTCGTCATGAAACTGCGACGTCTTAGAATCAACCGACTGCCCGGCATAAACGTGCCATTCGAGATCGTACCACAAGAGGCAACTGTTCATGTCGTGATCGGACCTAACGGGATTGGCAAGTCAAGCCTGTGTCGTGCTGTTGAAGCCTTATACTGGAGTGATCTTGAACCATCGCAGCGCATCTCCGTGAATGGCGAGTTTGAGCTGGACGGGGAAACCTGGTGGGCAGAGCGTGAAGGGTCACGGGTGCGATGGCAACATAATGGTGCGGAAAGTACTCCCCCAAATTTGCCCGCATCGTACAACCACAATTGTTTTTTTCTGCGCTTGCGGGATTTGATTGATCCGTCGACCGAAGGCACACGAAATGTTGCGTCCGAGATTCGTCGGCAAATGTTGGGTGGATTTGATCTAGACAAAATCGTATCCGATCTTTTCAGTCGCGTAGGTGAACGGCATGGTCTGCGTGAACGTAAGCAATTCAATGAAGCACAGCTACAGATCCAGCAGGTGGAAGGTGAACACACTGGTCTTCAGCGTCGTGCTGACGAGCTCGATAGCCTCAAAGTCCAGTTTGCCAAAGCTGAATCAAGTGGGAGCCGCTTAACACATGTAACTCGGGCCCTTGGCCTTGCCGGACGTCGGAGAGAACTGGCTTGTGTCACCGAAGAATTATCGGTTTTACCAGTGAACCTGGCCAATCTCACTGGGAAAGAGCTCAGCCATATAGAAAATTACCAAAGCCAAGTGCAAGAGCTGAGTAGCCGAATGCGCACACTGGAAGCGCAATTGGCAAAAGCCGGTAAAGATCAACTTGATAGCGGTCTGGAAACACCGTTAGCGTTAGCCCAACTAATGACCTGGCGCGAAAACGCCGAACAGCTAAGCCGGTTTGAAGTAGAGCTTGACGCCGCAAGAAATGAATATAGCAGCGTCCATGCCGAGTTAGAGGGCGCCCTTTTCGCCATCGGCGGGAGCAAGGTCGATAAGGTAGAACTCGACCTCCACAGTCATAGCCAATTGTTTGAGTTTTTAAGGGCAACCGAAAAAAACAAGATAGGCGTAGATGCGGTTGAAGAAAGATTGCGCCTCCTCGTCAGTCTAGATGTGAATGGAGAAAGACAACGCGCCCTGGAAAAACTCCTGGGTCCCATAGAAACCCTTCGGTCTTGGCTGCGCGCACCCGAACCGGAATCAATTTCAGGAGGGAAAAAAGCCAGATATTTTTGGATGATTGCGGCCGCTACCCTCTTTGTTGTTGGAGTGAGTTTGGCACTTGCTGTTGATCCAATAATTTCTGTAATTGCCGCAATCGGTGTTGGAATTGGTCTGCCAGTATTCTTGGGCCACAGCCGCCAAGCCGGCCCTGATCAGCGCCAAGTCGCTCAGGATGCTTTCGAAAAATCGGGAGTAAACGGGGCTCCAGTCTGGGAAAATTCATCGGTTGAGGAGTGCTTGCGCGATTTAGAATCCAAAGCCGCGAATCTTGATGCACAGATTAAACGCGAGCGCGATCGAGATGTTGACCGGCGATCTCTCAAGAACAAACTCGAAATTCTAGTTGACGCACAACCCGGCCTTGATGACAGGAGACAAGAGCTGCAGGCCAGTTTGAATCTCGATGAGATCCCACCGGATGCTGAACTTATCGATTTTGCGCTTTCACTTGATCAACTGCGGTTGGCCCGTAGCAAGGATAACGGTGCAAAAGGCAAAGTTAACGAACTTGAAAAGCGACACGCTGAGCTGCTTTCATTCATGGCTGGTATGCTTGTGAGCCACGGGGAAGTGCGGCCGACAGACGCGACGACGACCATGGCTTTGCTCAACCAGTTAACAGACCGCGATGCCAAGTTTAAAAAGGCCATTGCAGACAAACAGACCGCTGCCGATCAGTTGCAGCAAGCTACGAGCGATCACGACACAGCTGCGCAATTGCTTGCGCAAGTTTATTCTGGCGCGGGACTGGAAACAAACGATTTGCATGGCCTCACTACGTTACTGAACTCTCTGCCTAGTTATATGGAACAAACAAGGGCGCGCACGCGCCTTGAAACCCAAGTTCAACTGGATCAAGCGGAGCTTGCCAAGGCGCATGAGGGTGATCTCTGCGCTCTTGATGAACTGGCCCTTGGCCGATTGAATGATGAGCTTTCGCGAGCAGCCGAAAAAGTAAATGAACTGCGTGATGAAATTGCCAGTATCAATGCGCAAGTTGATTCGGCTCGAAGCGGACATGGTATTCAGGAATTAATCGCAACTCAAAATGGGGTTCTCACCAATCTACACGAGTGTCGATCTGAAGCTCTATATGAGCAAACCGGTCGTTTTTTAATGAATGACGTAGAACAAGAACATGAACAAACCCAGATGCCTCGTGTTTTAGAGCGCGCTCGCGAACTGTTTTCGGCGTTCACCCATCACCATTATGAACTTCGCTTGGGCTCTGGAAAAGAAGAGGCCAAATTGATTGCAATTGATCTACAAAGTAGCGAGGGGCTTAGCCTGGAGAAACTTTCTGACGGTACGCGGGTACAATTGTTGTTGGCAGCGCGTATAGCCTTTGCCGAGGATGTAGAGCAGGGGAGAACTCTCCCGCTGTTTCTTGATGAAGCTTTAGATCAAAGCGACCCAGCTCGTTTTGAGGCAATTGTTAGCAGCCTCGGTCGTGTTGCAAAGGATCAGGGTCGCCAGATTTTTTACCTCACAAGTGATCCTGCCGATGTTGGTCGTATTAAGCACGCGTTAGCCATGGAGAATTGCGATGCACCGGCAGTAATTGATCTTGGTCTGGTTCGTGCGGATGCTGCGAGTGTTAGTGGCCCAAGCGCACTGCACGTTGATCCAAGGTCTTCGGTACTTACGCCAAATGGAATGTCGGCTGATGAATATGGGGCCGCTCTCGGTGTCCAGCCATTGGATCCATCGTTTGGATATGCACACCAGCATTTCTTCCATTTGCTGTGGGACGATTTGGACTTGCTGCATAAACTTTTAACGCATGGCATCGAGCGGGCAGGGCAATGGAAAACGGTATTGGGAACTGCACTCGCTGTTAAGTTGGGTGCCCATTCGAAATCCCCGGAAGAGATTGCACTTCGATCAGAATTGCTCGAAATATTCTGCGCGTTTTGGAATCAAGGTCACGGCCGACCGGTTGATCGTGAAGTGCTTGAAGATAGTTGCGCATTGAGCAAGCGCTTCCTCGATCCTATCGCGGACATCGCCCGCGAATTAGATGGTGATGCAAAAAAACTTCTTAATGTGATTCGATCTCGCGAAGATGAACGGTTGAGTGGGTTTCGCACGAGCAGCGTGGAAAAACTTGAACAGTATATGCGTGAGAACGGCTATCTTGATGAACAACCTATTTTGGACAAGGAAGAGCTTCGTCTTCAGGCGTTGGCGAGCCCTGCGGCCACGCGCTTGCCCGAAGGTGTCGCTGATGAGTGTCTAAATCGTTGGTGGATATTAGCGGCAAGAACAATCAAACCAGAAGCTGCTAAGCTAAATTAATGTGCCAAATTTTTCTCTTTCAACTCTGCCGATTTAATTTTCTCTTCAAGCCATTTGCTGACGATTTTCTGCGCTGCGTAGCACCAGTAGAATTCCAGTTAGCGTATCTATCAAGTAGCCCCGTCAATCCAGCGGTTGCCTTGCCGTCAAGGATACCAAAATATGCAGACCGAGACTTTAGCTTGGAGCGGTCCTCCTCCAGAAAGCTATCGTTGGAGCAAGTGCGAACCCTCTCAAATACTTCGCTAATCATGGTGGTGTAAATGTAGCCAGGTTCGCTACCTATATCGTCTATACCGAACTGATACGCGTCGTAGTTTATGACCATCTTCCGGGCAGCAAGCGCCCATCGGAACAGGCTTGATGAGAACGAGATAAAAACGTCACAGAGGGGAATCTGTTGAACAATGAACCCGGGCTCGAAGATGAAACCAGCGTTGGATAAAGCGGCTCTGTCCTCTGGGAGAGTCCGTGGATGCAAGGAATAAGTAACCTGGATGTCCAAACCTATAGCGCAAAGTCCGCTATTCAACGCTATACACATCTCTAGGTGCGTGGAAAACTCACACTGGGTACCCCATCCAGCATGATCACTAGGCGGCAATGATATGAGCACACGAGTTTTGTCGGAAGTAAGCCTCGTCGAGTTCTGGAAAGCTGCCAGAGCTATGGGATTAGCTGAGATAGCTTCAAAGAGTAGATCGCAGTAGATGGAGCCCACCGAGGTAAGCTTCTTGCTAGGGATTTGCTCAAGCTGCACATAACGCCACATCATGTAGTCTGACTCGACAGCAATCACATCGGCGAACCCGCCTTGTATACTCCAGGGGTTGACCAGTCCTAAGCCCAGCTTCTCCCGCGCGATAATGTGCGATGGGGGGAACATAATCACTGATCCCTGCTCTGCCTCAAAGATCCAGTGCGGATACTTTTTACGCACTACATTACCTAGAGCGCCTGCAACAATAACCAAATCACCCCGGCGTTCTTTTTCCGGTATGTCCTTCTCCACGAGATAGCAAGAGGGCGAAAGTCCATAGGGTATGACCACCACACCAGCACCATGCCTACGAGCTGCTTCGATCATCCAGGCGCAGCCGGAAATGCCATCCTCTCCGATGATAAGTACATCCGGGTTGGCAGTCTTAACGATGTCGATAGCTCTGTTGAGAAGTGCCTCGTAGAAGACTTCCATATTCTGGATTTTCTGGTTGGAGCTTCCCCACCAGAAAATGGATCTTTTCCTTGGCTTTGAAGAAACTGGTACTTCGTAGAAATTGATGAACTTGCACCCAGTCTCCTGTGCTACCAATGCAATTTCTGGTGCTACCGCTGCCTCTTCTCGGTCACAGACAAAATGGAGATCGTGTCCGGCACTCTGAAGGCGCGAAGCTATAGATTTATAGAAAGTCAGCTGGCCCGTTTCCCCCAGTGAAAGTAGCAGCCTCATGGCTAGGTGATATCCCCTAGAACGGCGGCAATTCTATCTCGGCAACCTCCATCCATAAAGGCCCAATCCTTTGTAGCATCTGCATTAGAGATGATGTGCTCATGAAACCTGCTGTCTTCGTTGGTAAGAGTTTTTACAAAGTTGAAGCAGTCGGTGCTTTCTTCGAATTTCTTAAGTCCAGGCAGTCGGTCGAAGAACTTGAGTCTTAACTTATAAACATCTAAGTCAATGGCCACTTTCCGTGCCGCCACTGCCCACCTCAATGTACTTGATCCACAGGTTACATAGACGTCGTGGAGAGGTATCTGATCAAGGACCCATCCTTTAGAAAAAGACGCCATTTTGCTGTCCTCAGACGCCCGCGCTTGGTCATGGTAGGCCGGGTGCACCATGATGGTTAGCTTTGAAACACCTCTCCCCAACTCTTCTATCATTGTGTCTCGCATGGCGAAATAAGAAGAAAACTGGGAAAGGTGTCCTCGCTCGGAGTCGTAGTCTGGAGGAAGTGAAACTAATACGCTGGTACCAGTTTTGTTGATCTTGGTGCATTCCTCGTATGAGCGCCGGCAATCCTCATCCGACATCAGGGGCGCGTGGATGGCGTCGTCGTAAGGTGAACCGGTTTCTCGGATTTTTTCTGGCGCCAATCCCTCGTCTTTGTAGAATGATGTCATTCCAATTGATTCAGAGAGGAGCAGGTCGGCCTCCCCGCCGTGGGTTGTCCATGGATTGCTCAGATCACATCCCATGTCATTGAGGGCAGTAATATACTCTACTAAGAACATTCCAGCCATCTCGCCTTCGAATTCTGTTATCCAATTCCCGACGCCAATTGATCGAAGGAAGCTTTCCTGTCGGTCGTTGAAGGTGACTAGGTTGGACTCCTTTTTCTTCAGGCGAAGGTTGTTCACGTGATCTTCCTTGCCGCTGGCCTCATAGGGCAGGATGACGACGGGTATTCCCAGCTTTTTTGCTGCTCTGATTAGCCAGATTTCTCCCCCAACTCCGTCTTCGCCAACAACTACAGCACTGAACTGCGATTCCTGCAGTAAATTCAAATAGTAATTGAGCTTTTCACGGAAAGCCGATCTGAAATATGTGTAACGCTGATAGTTAAAATCTCTGAAAATGGTAGTTAGGTAGCGGTGATGATAGAATGACAGTTTCGGCGCTTCCGGACCTTCTGTGAAGGTGGGGTGTTGAACGTAGCGCTCGGCTGATACTTTCGAGGCGACAGAAGAGCCAACAAGAAGCTCAATCTGAAATTTTTCCAATTTTGGTAGCAGCGGAAGAATGACCGACCACTGCGAAGTGGTGTTGGCAAAGAAGAGAAGCTTAGGCACTATGCAATCCAATATGTTCTCGTCAATTGGCAATGATACCATGCGGTACCAGAATTTTTAAATCCGCTATGCTGGCGTGCAGAATTACTGGGAAAATCAGCACTTTTTCCACGTATATAATGGGTACCTGGTTCCGGACGCCGGAAACGAGGATATTATACATGTTTGGCTTCCTGAAATGCACTGAGGTGCCGGCCTACTCGGTAATCAGCAATCGGCTAAGAAAAAGCAAGATACCAATCCCACGATCTTTCGAGATCAATAATTTAAGAAGAAAAATGGTGCCCAGGAGAAGACTCGAACTTCCACGACCATACGGCCACTAGCACCTGAAGCTAGCGCGTCTACCAATTCCGCCACCTGGGCCCTGTTTGGACAGATAGGTCCAAGGTGGCAATCCTGTCAATCGCAGACAGTAAGATTGGCGTGGTGTTGGGGGAGTGATAGATAAGGGTGATATGAAAAACCTCAGGGCTCTAGGCGAATAATACTATGAAATATGAGATGCCGCAGTTAGGTATTGATCACGATTGGTCAGTTTTATGAGGACCACAGGAATGGACGCTGCATTACAGTCAAACCAGCTTATCACTGTTTTTGGCGGATCAGGATTTCTTGGCCGTTATGTGGTGCGTGCATTGGCTAAAAAGGGATGGCGGGTGCGCGTAGCGGTGCGTAGGCCAGATCTTGCTGGACATTTGCAACCCATGGGTAATGTTGGCCAGATTCATACGGTTCAGGCCAATTTACGTTATCCGGACTCAATCACGCGCGCTGTTGAAGGCGCGGATGCAGTTGTTAATCTGGTTGGCATCTTACACGAGACTGGGGGGCAAAACTTTTCCGCCGTCCATGTATTCGGCGCTGGTGCTATCGCCAATTGTGTGCGCAATGCTGGCATTGATCGGCTGGTGCAAATTTCAGCCATTGGTGCGGATGCGAACAGCGACGCCAACTATGCCCGGACCAAGTCGCAAGGCGAGGAGGTGGTGAGGGGTGAGTTGCCGGATGCTATCATCCTGCGACCATCCGTTGTATTCGGACCGGAAGATCAATTTTTCAACAGATTTGCCTCACTCGCCCGGATATTGCCGGTTCTACCGCTCATCGGTGGAGGTAAAACACGGTTTCAGCCTGTTTATGTAGGAGATTTAGCACAGGCGGTTGTCCGTGTTTTGGATACTGAGCAGGCGTGGGGCGTGTCTTATGAATTGGGCGGGCCTGATATTATGTCGTTCAGGGAAGTGCTTGAGTTCATTTTGGATACTACTGAACGCAAACGGCTACTTGTGCCGCTGCCATTCCCAATTGCGCGATTCCAAGCTGCGTTTCTTCAGCAATTGCCAAAACCAATGTTGACGATCGATCAGGTTCGTCTGCTGGAGAACGACAATGTGGTGAGCGATGGCGCCATCAAAGAAAATCGAACACTTGCGGGCATTGGTATTACTGCACAGTCGGTACGTGCAATTGTGCCGAAATATCTAGAGCGGTTCAGGAAGACCGGTCAGTTCCGGGTCTCTGCGGTCTGAAAGTTTTCTCAGCCTGCTTAACACACCTTTAGCAATGGTAATATTGATTGCTACAACGCTCTTCAGAGTGAGAGCCCTTTCTAATTTTTTGGTACGCCGAGTGATTACATGTCAGGTATGGTGATAAGGCCGTAAAATATTGCCAGAAGTGCCAAACTTAAAACGATGCGGTAAACGACAAATACCAGCATGGTGGTGTGGCGTAAGATCGCCATCATTAGCCAAATTGATAATATGGCGGCGATGAATGCTATAATCACGGCAAGGCCTAGATCCGCTTGGAGCTCCAAGTCGCCACTGGCGGCTAGTTTAAAGACTGCGGCGGCACCAAGTCCGGAAATAGTCGGGATGGATAGAAGCAGCGAGAAGCGTGCTGCTTCAACCCGCTCATATCCTAAAAATCGTGCCGCGGTCATGGTAACTCCGGTGCGGCTTGCCCCGGGGATAAGTGCGATCACCTGCGACAAACCAATCAGCAGTGCATCGTTCGGACCAGTATGTTTCATGAGCCGAATAGTAAGGCCGCGGCTGTCCGCAATCCATAAAATGACCGCGAAGATGAGATTGGACCAGGCAATCACCTCGATCGTGCGCAATGAGTCAATTAGTCCAGTTTCAAACGCTATATAGCCAATGGCGAACACAGGTAACGAGGCTAGTATGAGTAAAAGCAGAAGTTTTGCTTCTTCGGTTGGCCGGGCGAAGAGAAGATGACCGGCGCCGGCCAGTAGACGAAGGAAATCGCGCCACATATAAACGAGGACAGCAAACAGAGTGCCAACATGAACAGCAACATCGGCAAGGGGCCCTTGATCGCGCCACTCGGTTAGCAAGTGGACGAGGTTGAGGTGGCCAGACGAGCTAATAGGCAGGAATTCGGTAATCCCTTGCACCAAGGCAAGGGCCATGATCTGCTCGATAGGCATGTTATGGTCCCCCTAGCGTGAATTGGCATTGGAGATTTGTGGCTAAGTCTTCACCAAATGCACATTTCCGGTTGCTCAATTAGCGCAAATACCTGATCTACGCCAGATGTTAGCCATAGTTGCAAATGATGTTGAGCTTGACCTTTATGCGAGTGCGCAATAGCGCATTTTAGTGACCTGACCCGATAGGATCAAATGCCCTTACTTTATCATCATCCGCTTTGCCCATTTTCGCGAAGAATTCGCTTGGCGCTTGGTGAGATTAATTTTCAAGTTGAATTTATTGAAGAGCTAGTCTGGGAACGCCGGAAAGAATTTTTGATAATGAATCCGGCTGGTACGATTCCAGTGCTTGTTGATGAAGGGAGCCAGCCAATATGTGGAATAATGGCAATTTCGGAGTTTTTGGAAGAAATAGCTGCTCTCAATGATCAGCGTCGACTTATTCCAGGAGGCGCACATAGCCGCGCGGAAGTGCGCCGGCTGGTTGAATGGTTTGATGTTAAATTCAATGCGGAAGTTACTCAGCCCATAGCCCATGAGCTAATTGATCGACGCTTTATGAATTCAAGTCAGGGCGGCGGTGGCGGACCAAATATGGAAGCAGTTCGTGTTGGGCGGAAGAATATCAACTATCATCTTGATTATATAGGTTATCTGACAGGACATCGCCGCTGGCTTGCTGGTGATAAGTTGAGTTATGCTGATCTTGCAGCGGCGGCGCATCTTTCCTGCATTGATTTTATTGGTGATGTTCCTTGGGAGCGGTCAGCCGGCGCCAAGGATTGGTATGCGAGGATTAAATCACGTCCGAGCTTTCGCCCGTTGTTGAAAGACAAAATGAAGGGCATGACGGTTCCCGATCATTATGAAAACCTTGATTTCTGATCAACCGCTAGAGCGGGATAATAATGCTGGAGATCTTCGGCAGCAGATCGAGACACATGCCAGGGATGAAGGGTTTGACGTGGTTGGATTTACCACGCCGGATGCTATTGTGGAGGCGGGCTCTTACCTAGGGCAATTTCTCAATTTAGGTCGCCATGGATCAATGGGCTGGATGGAGAGGAATGCTGGTCGGCGGGCAGATCCACGAGTGCTGTGGCCGGATGTGGGCTCAATAGTTGTTGTTGCGGTAAGTTATGCGCCTGCTCACAATCCACTCGATGATCTTAGCCACAAGGGGCATGGTATTGTTTCGGTTTATGCGCGAGGTCACGATTATCACGATGTGCTCAAAAAACGCTTAAAGAGACTTGGGCGCTGGACCGGAGAGGTAGCTGGATGCGGCGTGAAGGTTTTCGTCGATACCGCACCGGTGATGGAAAAGCCGTTGGCTGCGGCCGCTGGCATTGGCTGGCAAGGGAAACATACAAACTTAGTATCCCGTTCCCATGGTTCATGGCTGTTTTTAGGGGTCATGATGCTTGATATAGGCCTTGATGCCTCTGAGCCTGATAATGACAGGTGCGGTAGTTGCCGGGCATGCCTCGACGTTTGCCCAACCAATGCATTCCCAGCAGCTTATCAGCTCGATGCGCGTCGTTGCATATCCTATCTTACTATAGAGCATAAAGGTCATATCGATTTGGAATTTCGGGCGGCAATGGCAAATCGGATCTTTGGGTGTGATGATTGCCTGGCGGTTTGTCCATGGAATAAATTTGCAAGCGCTGCCCATGATCAATTGCTTGCGGCGCGGGAGGAATTTATTCGACCGGAATTAGAGGAGTTATCGCGTCTTGACGACCCCTCGTTCAGGAAGTTGTTTTCTGATACGTCGATACAGCGTACCGGCCGCGATCGGTTCATACGCAATGTAATGATAGCAATTGGAAATTCAGGGGATGTCGGTTTTCTTACTTGTGTGAAAGCCAGGCTTGATGATGTGTCGCCGTTGGTGAGAGCGATGGCTGTGTGGGCCTTAGGTGAGCTGACGAGCAAGGCTGATGTAGACAAGATTGCTCGGCAGTATTGCAATGGCGAGTGTGATGAGGCGGTATTGGCCGAATGGGCCCGGATCATGCCGGGCTCCATGGCATGAGTGAGATGCGCTTTTTCTGCTTTGGGCTTGGATTTACAGGTCTTGTTGTTGCCCGTCACCTGCGCGCGCGCGGTTGGTTCGTCGGAGGGACCTGCCGTTCTAAGGAAAAAGCAGAACGGCTGCAGGCTGAGGGGATTGATGCCCATATTTTCAGCGGCGATGGCCCTATCTTGGCCCTGGATGGAATAACTCATTTACTTGTCTCAATCGCACCGAGTGATGAAGGCGATCTTGTGCTTCGCCATCATTGGGATAATCTTGGAGATAACAGCGGTGCGTTGGTGCGGGTTATTTATCTATCGACCACCGCGGTTTATGGTGATCGGAGTGGTGAGTGGACAGATGAGAATGCCCTGGTCAACCCGCGCTCGAAGCGGGCGAGATTTCGGGTGGATGCGGAAGAGATGTGGCGCGCATGGACGGGTAGACACACCATCCCACTCGATATTTTGCGGCTTTCTGGAATTTACGGCCCCGGGCGTAGCCCGCTAGATAAACTTCGCACAGGCACTGCGCGGCGGATTATAAAGGCTGATCATGTGTTTAATCGGATCCATGTGGATGACATTGCTGTTATTACAACAGCGCTGCTTGAAGCGGGTCACCCTGGCGCTGTCTATAACCTGGCTGATGATGAACCAGCGCCGCCACAAGATGTGGTAACCTATGCTGCTAAACTCTTGGGTCTAACACCACCTGATGAAGAAGAATTTGAAAGCGCTGAACTGAGTGTGATGGCGCGTAGTTTTTATGGAGAGTCCAAGCGGATCTGTAATGATAGGATCAAAAAACGACTTGGTATTTTTCTCCTTCATCCTACATATAGAGAAGGGCTTGCTGCAATACTGGAGGCTGAGAAAGCGCTGGCGGAGACTCGATAATTCGTAATAATTCATCAATTCGTACTCGCCATTCTTGACAGTACCGGTGATCTTTCCAATGGTGTTCACACCGTCAAGCCGATTGGTACTATCTTTTTAAGACAACCCGCCTGAATTTGGCGCGTCCAATAGGGAGAAAACGATATAGCACGTAGACCTCACAGGGCCCCACCACAGCGTGAAGCGCAGGGCCCGCGCACCAATGAGCAGATTGACGTCGTTGAGGTGCGCTTGATTGGTCCGGATGGAAATAATTACGGATCTGTTCCGATGTCAGCAGCTCTTGAAGCCGCAAACCGTGTTGGCCTTGATCTCGTAGAGATTTCGCCGAACTCAAATCCACCGGTCTGTAAAATCATGGACTATGGAAAATATAAGTACCAAGAGCAGAAAAAAGCTGCGGAGGCGCGTAAAAATCAGAAGACCTTCGATGTGAAGGAAATCAAGATGCGTCCGAATATCGATATACATGACTATGATGTAAAACTGCGCAATATGAGACGATTCTTCGACGAGGGAGATAAGGTCAAGGTGACATTACGTTTCCGTGGTCGAGAAATGGCGCATCAGGAATTGGGTGCCCAGCTTTTGAACAGGGTCAAAACGGAAGTTACCGAATACGCCAAGTGCGAAGCGGAACCGAGATTTGAAGGTCGACAGATGGTTATGGTGCTGGCACCGCGTTGACGTGGTGATGCCCTCTCGTTTTTCGCATCCTGCGTTTTCTAAATGGTAGTTACCAAACTTGCGTATTAGCTGGATGGGAAACAACCTTCTGGTGCCCTTGCAATTTGGTCTGGTTTGCGCTTTAACCCGACGCCGATCTAGGGATCATCCGGCGGGGCATGCCGAGGTGGTCCGCAATGCGTGGTGTGATAGCGCCGAAACGACTTAAAAAGGATACGCAAAATGCCCAAGCTCAAGACTAAATCGGGGGCTAAGAAGCGATTCAAGGTGACCTCGACCGGGAAGATTATGTGCGGTCAGGCCGGCAAACGGCATGGCATGATCAAACGCACAAATAAATTCATTCGCAATGCCCGTGGCATGTCGATTTTGGCCGGACCTGATCAGAAGATCGTGCGCCAATTTCTGCCTTATGGCTGCTAGAGTCTAAGGAGAAGCAATATGGCACGAGTAAAAAGAGGTGTGACCAGCCATGCGCGGCACGCCAAGGTTATCAAGAAAGCAAAAGGCTATTATGGGCGGCGCAAGAACACAATTCGCATCGCACGTCAGGCTGTCGAAAAAGCCGGGCAATATGCATATCGGGATAGGAAAGTACGCAAGCGTAATTTCCGCGCTCTTTGGATTCAGCGCATTAATGCGGCGACCAGGGAACATGGCCTGACTTACGGCCGGTTTATTCATGGGCTTGATCTTGCTGGTGTTGAGGTCGACCGTAAGGTTATGGCAGATCTTGCCGTGCATGAGCCGGATAGTTTCAAAGCGCTGGTTGATAAGGCCGAAAATGCCCTTGCTGCATAGGTAGGCGACTGCTGCGCTTTTTATTTGGAGCGCGGTCCATTTCCAGTGACTGACCTTGAGGGTTCTGTAGTCTTATCATGACAGATGGAATCGGTTGCTCTGCAATCGGCGAAGGTTTTAGACGATGACGCAGAACATCGACCTTGGCGACCTAGAGGCGGATATTGCCAAAAGCGTCTCTGATATATCGACGCTGGAGGAGCTTGAAAGTCTCAGAGTTGGCGTCCTTGGTAAAAAAGGCAGTGTTTCGACATTGATGCGTGGCCTTGGTGGCATGACCCCCGATGAGCGGCATGACATGGGTCCGAAGCTTAATGGTCTAAAAGATAGAGTAAGTAAGTTGATCAGCGCCCGCCACGGTGCGCTTGAAGATGCTGTGCTCGATGCGGCTCTGGTGGCCGAGCGAGTTGATGTTACTCTACCGGTGCGCGAAGGGCCTCTAACGGAAGGGCGGATTCATCCTGTTAGCCAGGTCATGGATGAATTGACTGCTATATTCTCCGATATGGGGTTCCGAGTGGCGGAAGGACCTGATATCGAAGACGATTTTCATAATTTCAATGCTCTCAATATTCCTGAAAGCCACCCAGCGCGTCAGATGATGGATACGTTCTATCTCCCTGATCGTGAGGATGGTACAACCATGGTACTGCGTACCCATACCAGTCCGGTGCAGATTCGCACGATGCTGACGCAGGAACCACCAATCAGGATTATTGCGCCGGGACGGACCTATCGTTCAGACTCAGACCAGACCCATACGCCGATGTTTCATCAAGTCGAGGGGTTGGTAATCGATACCAAGACTCATATGGGGCATATGAAATGGTGTCTTGAGGAGTTCTGCAAGTCATTCTTCGAAGTTGATGAGATCAAGATGCGCTTCCGACCGAGTTACTTTCCGTTTACCGAACCGTCGGCCGAGGTCGATATTGGCTGCGCGCGGGTTGGCAATGAACTGCGCATTGGTGAAGGAGATGATTGGCTGGAGATTTTGGGATCAGGCATGGTGCATCCCCAGGTGCTCCGTAATGTCGGGATAGACCCGGATGTTTATCAGGGTTTTGCCTTTGGCATGGGGGTTGATCGGATTGCGATGCTAAAATATGGCATGCCAGATTTACGGGCGTTCTTCGATGCCGATCTGAGGTGGCTGAAACATTACGGCTTCAGATGCCTCGACGTACCCTCGCTTTCTGGCGGACTTTCCGCATGAGCTCAGGCATTGTGATTGTTGCTGCGATGGGCGGTGGAAGGTCATGAAGTTTACTTTGTCATGGCTGAAAGACCATCTGGATACCCAGGTGGGGCTTGATGTTATTGCGGCAAAGCTCAACATGGTTGGCCTTGAGGTTGAGGGCATCGAAAATCCCTCAGATGCGTTCAGCGCCTTTACCGTGGGCCATATTATTTCTGCGCGCGCGCATCCCGATGCGGACAGACTTCAGGTTTGCCTGGTTGAAACCGGAAGTGGCGAAGTTCAGGTTGTGTGTGGTGCGCCCAATGCACGTGCTGGTCTGAAAGGTGTTTTTGCTCCATCTGGCACACATGTCCCTGGCACAGGGCTTGATCTTAAAGTAACCAAGATTAGGGGAATTGAGTCAAATGGAATGCTGCTTTCCGAGCGTGAGCTTGGGTTGTCAGACGAGCATGATGGTATTGTTGAGCTGGCTGAAGACGCCCTGATT
>CAUZRD010000013.1:0-22500 GCA_963582255.1 Alphaproteobacteria bacterium
TATATTATCGAGCAGCATTTCAAGGAGTTGGTTTGAGCCTTCAATTTCCTCGCGCGTTAGGCCAAATATTGGCTCAATAGTATAAGATTGGGCCTGGCCAGCACGCAATGCTTCTTCACCGCATTTTAGCATAATTTCGCGCATCCCCGGAAGTTTCATCGCTTCATTTCCGTTGAGGCCAAGCATTGTCGATCCCGCACCCATAGCGTTAACAATCAACTTCATCCATTTAGCTGATTGGATGTTGTTGTTAAGCGAAACCTTTCCGACGTTGCGCAAGATTTCTTCAATCTCAGCCAGACGGACTTCCATCGATTGATCTAGTGCACCAATTCCAAACCACGTATGATCGCGCGTCAGGCTTCGCGTTACCTTGCCAGGCTCGAACATCTGCGAGGCGAGTTCGACGACACAACCGATTGTTCGATGCTGACCAACGACTGCAGTTATGCTATCGGCCGTCATTCCGTTCTGCATGCCAACCACGATTGCATCGTTCGCCAGGTAAGGCTTGATCAGTTCAGCTGCCCAGCGTGTGTCGTATGCTTTGAAACAGATGAGGACGATATCGAATTTTTTGTTGAGCGCGCAAAGATTGCAGATGTGCTGAGCATCTACCTTAACGTGAAGTTCTTCATCCGGAAGAAAGATGTGGAGACCATCGAGACGTATGGCCTCAATATGATCCGGCCAAGGGTCAATCATTGTAACATTGAGACCAGCGTGGACGAGGTCCGCTGAGATGCAACTACCATTAGCTCCGGCACCTAGTACGGCAATCCTAGTCATCATGCTCTCCTGTTTTACATTAATACATACTATACCAAGCTGAGAATTCAGATCAATTAGATCTGTCGGCTTCATATGCCGTTGCCGCGGCTAACAATGATCAACGGTAAGTAGCCACCGATGATGAGCCACCTTGCTGTCAGAAGTTATAGAGGTAGCTTAATTTTTTCAGGGTTGCCTGTCGTCTGTTACTAAAATCTGTGAAAATAGACTGAAATATTGCATGGCATGGCAAAGTCTGCTTTGGAAGAAGGATGGGTGTAAAACTCACCAATCTTGCATGGTCAATCGTTCTTTTGTCGCTGGTATGCGTGGATGCCTTTGCTCAGGACGAGACTAATAGACTGCGCGATAGCGCGCTACTTGCACTGCAGGATGGTGATCTGCCGACGGCAGCCAAGATGCTTGAAAAACTTGGAAACGAGGGTGTGTCGCAGGGCTACACAATGCTTGGGCAGATCAAGCGTGAACTCGGTGATTATCCAGATGCCGCACGTTGGTTTGAACGTGGTGCTAAGGATGGTGATGTGACAGCGATGCTCGAAGGTGGCGAAATTATTTCTAACCCGGTTTTTGGAATTAATGATGCTCGGCGGGCGTTCAGACTCTGGTTGGCGGCAGCCGAACGAGAATCATCGCGCGGCCAATATGAGGCTGGCCGTGCATTGATGGACGGATATGGCACGCGAGTAGATGTCGAAACTGGAGTAGATTTTCTGGAAAAAGCGGCGAAGCAATGTCATGCGCAAGCTCAGCTTGACTATGCTCTGGCGCTTCGCAAAGGCAACGGACGCATTGCCAATGGTGAGGAGGCATTTGCCTGGATGATAGCAGTGGAGAGATCAAGCGAGAGTTGGGTAAAAGATGATATTGAAAGAATATCGACATTGCAGACCGAAATATCAGCCTATATGTCGAGTTCTCAAATTAAGAGTGCCCATTGTCTTGGCCTTGGTTTTATTTCCGAAGGGTGTGGTGGCGACGGTATTTTATATCAAATTGAACGCTGGCTGGTCTGTGAAAATTAGTTGGCCAGTCAGATTTTCAGGATAAAATCAGAAAACTATAGTAATTTAGGTCCGTGTTAGATCAGGAAATCGCGCCATGACAATACTTAAATTTGCGTCCCGAATTACATGGGCAGGCGGAATTACGTGAAACTTTACCCCAAGTGGCGGGATTGTTAGGGTCTATCTCTCTGGCGGTAGTCCGTGAGCGTAGTGGTGCAGCCCGGATGCTGTTAATCAATCCGGGGCTGTCGTCATAACCACCTGTGTCAGTACCCTGCTTCAGCGGGTCGGGTAAACTTTCTTTATATACAGACAAATCCTCCTCTTCATCGAGGCTTGGCTGTTTCTCCATGATTTCCACGCGCATAAGCTGAGCGGTCACAGCCTCGCGCAACTGCGCAAGTAGGGCCTCGAACAATGTGAAGGCTTCGGTTTTGTATTCGTTGAGTGGATCGCGCTGCGCATAGCCGCGAAGACCAACCACCTGACGTAAATGATCAAGAGTTGACAGGTGTTCGCGCCACAATGTGTCGAGCGTTTGCAATAGAACCGCTTTTTCCACTTGACGCATCGTGTCGGCTCCAAATCGCGATGTGCGTGCTGCCATCGCCGTGTCGGTAAGCGAGATCAGACGTTTTTGGATCTCCTGATCCGCAATGCCCTCTTCGCCGGCCCAATCCTTGATAGGCAGGTCAAGATTGAATGTTGTGAGAACCGCTTTCTGCAGTGTCTCGGTATCCCATTGTTCAGGATAGACGTTTTCGGGAATATGCTGGGCGACTAGCTCTTCTAATAGCTCGTGGCGCATATCAATGATGGTTTCTTGAACGTCGGATCCTTCCATCAACTCAATGCGTTGTTCAAAAATAACCTTCCGCTGATCATTCATCACATCATCATATTTTAGGATGTTTTTGCGAATATCGAAATTACGTGCCTCGACCTTGGATTGGGCTTTTTCGAGCGCTTTATTCACCCATGGGTGAACGATTGCTTCACCCTCTTGGAGTCCTAGCCTTTGTAGCATTGAATCCATTCGCTCCGACCCGAATATCCGCATCAGATCGTCTTGTAGGCCGAGATAAAACAGCGATGTTCCAGGATCACCCTGTCGGCCTGATCGGCCGCGCAGCTGGTTATCTATTCGTCGGCTTTCGTGACGTTCAGTCCCCATTACGCACAGGCCACCGGCATCGATAGCCGTCGTTCTTGCGGTTTCAACCTCTTGTCTGATTCTGGCAATAGCTGCGTTTTTTATAGTATTGTCCTCGATGTCCGCAGTTTCCGCCGCGATGCGCATATCCTCATTTCCGCCAAGTTGAATATCAGTGCCGCGGCCGGCCATATTGGTAGCAATCGTTACTGCTCCAGGAATACCCGCCTGGCCGATAATCTGCGCTTCTTGTTCATGGTATCGCGCATTCAGAACGGCAAACAGCTTGTTGTGTTTGCTGGTACCTACATTCTCGTAGAGGGCTGCGAATGCTTTCGGGTCTGAAAAATTTATTAGTTTGAAGCCCTTGTTTTTAAGTGCTGCCGCCAGTGCCTCAGATTTCTCGATCGATGTGGTGCCAACTAGAACTGGTTGACCTCGCCCTTTACAATCTTCGATTTGAGCTAGGATAGCTCCATATTTTTCTTCCGTTGTGCGGAATACCTGATCGTCCTCATCGATCCGCGTAACTGCCACATTTGTGGGCACTTCAATTACGTCAAGCCCATAAATATCAAGAAATTCAGCCGATTCTGTCACCGCCGTACCGGTCATGCCTGCCAGCTTGTTATAGAGCCTAAAGTAGTTCTGATATGTAGTGGACGCGAGGGTCTGGTTTTCTGGCTGGATGGTGCAATTTTCTTTGGCTTCCAAGGCTTGATGAAGCCCGTCTGAATAGCGCCGTCCTTCCATCATTCGGCCGGTAAACTCGTCAATGATCATGACCTGATCATTGTTGACGATGTAATCTTTGTCCCGTTTGAACACTTTGTGGGCTTTTAAAGCCTGGTTCACGTGATGCACTAGCGTGACATTCTCCACATCGTAAAGAGTTTCGCCGCGCAGAAGATCGGCCTCGCGTAGTATCACCTCGATATGCTCGTTACCCTCGTCGGTCAGTGTAATTTGGCGAGCCTTCTCATCGATTTCATAGTCGATCTCAACCAGTAGGGGTATGAATTTGTCGACCGTGGTATAGAGGTCTGACTTACCTTCGATAGCACCTGAAATAATCAATGGCGTGCGGGCTTCATCGATCAGAATGGAGTCTACTTCATCGACGATGGCAAACCTGTGTCCGCGCTGAACCATATGCTCAAGATGATGCTTCATATTGTCGCGTAGATAATCGAATCCAAACTCATTATTGGTGCCGTAGGTTACATCACAGGCATATTGGTGGTGACGCTCCTCTTCCATCAGACCATGGACGATGCAGCCGACACTCATCCCAAGAAATTTGTAAACTTCGCCCATCCACTCAGCATCGCGCTTGGCTAGATAGTCGTTCACCGTGACAACATGTACGCCTTTGGCTTCCAACGCATTGAGATAGACAGCAAGGGTAGCTACAAGGGTTTTACCCTCGCCGGTTTTCATTTCTGAGATTAAGCCCTCATGTAGCACCATGCCTCCGATTAGCTGTACATCGAAATGCCGTTGGCCCAGCGTGCGCTTGGCTCCCTCGCGAACGGTTGCAAATGCGGGCACTAGAATTTCATCCAGTGTTTTGCCCTCAGCCAGCTCGGTGCGCAGTTTGACTGTGCGTTCTCTTAACGCGTCATCGGAGAGAGCCTCAAGCTCTGGCTCAAGAGCATTGATTGCATCAACCTTCGGCTGATAAGTTTTCAGCCGGCGTTCATTTGGTGAGCCCAGCAATCCCGTTGCGATCTTGCCAAGATTAAACATGAATTTCCTCTTGCCGTCGCGCGAAGTTATGATCCGATCCCAGTCCGGGTACTAACCCTAGAGTAGGACTTGCAGACAGATAAGTCCGCTATCAATGACTGTCAACGAGGGCAGAACAAATGCATACGTTGAATCTCATCATGAATGATAACAATAGACGCTTTGCTTTTTGACTTTTAAGTGCCTAGCGTTGCCGCGCTTGGCTGATAACGGAGATCTCAATGTCGATACAAACACGTAACTTTGCTCTCGCAGTAGCTATCATTATTTTTGGTGCTCATATCCCTGTGTGGGCGCAATCACTGCAAAAGACAGATGAAGTTCAAGAGGAGGATGTTTTTGCTATCGTTAATGGCTCTAATATTACTGGTCGCGATGTTTCGCTGGCTGCGGAGTCGATGCGCAATGAGCTTGAAAATTTGCCCGAGCAGTATCGCTTGGTGGTTTTGATAAATGTCCTGATCAATCAACACCTATTTGCCAACGCGGCTAAAGACGCTGGTGTGGAACAAGATACTCGTTACGAAGAACGTCTCGCTTATCATACTCAAAAGTCGCTCCGCGACACCTACGTAGAAACGGTTTTGGCCGGACAAATCACCGAATCTAATATTAAGAAACGATATGAGGCTGAGGTGGAAAAACTGCCAAAATCTGAGGAGGTTTGGGCAAGCCATGTTTTGGTAGGCACCGAAGCCGAAGCCAATGTAATTTTTAAGCTCGCCACCGGCGAGAGAGACTTTGCCGAACTGGCCCGAGAACATTCGACCGGTCCATCAGCTGAGAACGGAGGAGATCTTGACTATTTCACTGCCGAGCAGATGGTGGAGGAGTTTTCCAACGCTGCTTTTGCACTAAAGATCGGGGGGATATCTGATCCGGTCAAGACTAAATTTGGGTGGCATGTGATTAAACTGACAGACCGGCGTTTGCGTCCACCGCCCCCATTGGAGGTTGTTCGCGATCGTATGGAGGCTCTTCTTTTACGCGATTTCATCAAGGCTAAAACTGAAGAGTTGCGCAAGTCGGCTAATGTCACGATTGCTGGCGAAAAAATTGATTAGGATGCCAAATAGGTACCCGTCGTTTGTCATCAATGTAATTTAAGGAAGAGCAATATGTCGGAGGTCTCACCACTCGCTCCGTCACTGATGCCTGATATGCCGGAAATTTTAGGGGTACGCATCGCATCCTGTGTGGCGGGGTTACGATATTCTGGACGCGCAGATCTAATGCTTGCAGAATGTGATTCTGGAACGTCGCTTGCGGGTACGTTCACCCGCTCTGCTTGCGCATCAGCTCCGGTTGAGTGGTGCCGAGAACGGCTTGGACAGGGATTGGCGCGTGCATTATTAGTCAATTCGGGAAACGCTAACGCGTTTACTGGCCGGCGTGGCGAACTAAGCTGCGCGGCGATAGCTGAAGAAACTGCCAAATGTGTTGGCTGCCGGATTGATGAAGTGATGTTAGCTTCTACCGGTGTTATTGGCGAGGCACTCGATCCAGTGCCAGTGCAGAAAGCGGTCATCGCTCTAAGCCGAGACCTGACCCCTACGTCATGGCCTCAGGCTGCGTGCGCGATCATGACCACAGATACATTTGCAAAATATGGAACTCGTAGTTGTGTCATCGATGGCTGCAAAGTGCGGATCAACGCCATTGCCAAGGGATCGGGAATGATTGCCCCAGATATGGCCACCATGCTGGCATTCGTCTTCACCGACGCCCATATAGCCCCGGATATTTTACAGCATCTGCTAGCGGGTGCAGTTGATGCTAGCTTCAACGCTGTTACCGTGGACGGTGAAACTTCTACTAGTGATACCGTTTTGGCATTTGCCACCGGTAAGGCTGGCCACGACAGAATTACCCAGCGTGGTGATCGCCGACTAGGCAGTTTTCGCAAGGCATTATTTGAGCTTTTGAAAGAAATGGCACACCTCGTCGTGCGCGATGGCGAGGGAGCCTCAAAATTTGTTACCATTCACGTGAACGGCGCTAAGTCAAAAAAATCTGCTCGGCGTATTGCTCATTCGATTGCTAATTCTCCCTTGGTAAAGACAGCCATTGCCGGAGAAGATCCAAACTGGGGACGGGTTGTTATGGCGGTGGGTAAGGCTGGGGAACCAGCATTGCGCGATAAGCTTGCTATATGGTTTGGGCAAACGCGTGTTGCGGTGAACGGCGAGGTGGATCCCAACTACCGCGAGAGTGATGTTGCATCGTATATGAAAAACTCGGAAATTGAAATTAGCGTTGATCTTGGATTGGGTCGGGGCCAGGATACTGTTTGGACTTGCGATCTAACCGATAGGTATATCGCCATAAACACAGATTACAGAAGTTAACAACCTTCTGAAAATAACCCGCTAGGATAATATGAATCCCTCTCCCGCTTTAAAATTAGTTTTAGTCGTTGCCTGCGCCTTGATCGATATTGATGGCCGAGTATTACTTGCAAAACGGCCAGAAGGTAAAACATTAGCTGGAATGTGGGAATTTCCCGGCGGCAAGATGGAAGCTGGAGAGACGCCAGAACGGGCGCTTATCCGTGAACTTTCTGAAGAACTAGCAATCGACGTTACCGAATCGTGCCTTGCACCCCTCACATTTGCTAGTCACCCTTACGATGACTTTCATCTTTTGATGGCCTTGTACGTTTGCCGTAAATGGTCTGGTTCGTTAAGGCCGATGGAAGGTCAGGAGATGCAGTGGGTGCGTGCCGCGCGACTGGGTGACTATGAAATGCCACCGGCGGATCGACCGCTGGTTGCGATGTTGCGCGATGTCCTTTAGCGGGGGAACTCTGATTGTGTGAGAAAAAATTAAGCACGAGCAAGACTAAATTCCACCGGCTAAGCTCCGACACTCTACTCGTTCTATTTTGTCGTGATAGATGCTGTTGGCCCTGTCATCCATGTGGAATCAAGTGCTGCTGTCATCCGTTGCCTAATCGGAACTGAACTCATTATTATTGAATATCCGTGTCAGACTGATCTCGGCTGAACCTGGTTTAAGAGGTTTTTGCTGACTCTTATGGGGATGCCACCCGGTTACTGTGACCAAGTCGAATGTAGCGCTTATCCGGCCGTCCTTGCCGGTGTGATGAGTTATATAAGAGGTAATTACTGATGTGATTAACGCCCTTGTCACGGGTGTTCTAGAGCGTTGCCAGAGCGTATTGGTTTCTCCCATCATCCGAAGATCGTGCATAAGATCGAGAGGGTGGTTGTAGTGCACCGTGAATCTATCAATATCGGCAACCGGTAGAGTGAAGCCGGCACGTTGCAAAAGTTGTCCAGCCTCTCGGACGCTAACGAACGGAATGACCCGTGGCGTCACCCCTCCCAGTATTTTTGTTTCGGCTTCGCCGAAGGCTGAGCGCAATTCACTAAGGGTCTCGCCGGCAAAAAAAGATCCGATAAAAAGCCCATCAGGTTTTAAAATGCGCTGGATCTGAATCAGCGTCCCCGGCAGATCATTTGCTGAATGTAAAGCGAGTGCACTGGAGACAAGATCGAATGATTTTGGCGCAAAACAGAGTACCTCCTCATCGATTACGAGCGAAGCTTCTCCGGATAACGGTGTGGCCCCAAAAATCTGAGCGCAAATCGCAGCCTTCGTTTTACCAAGCTGTATCAAAGGCCCGGAGATCGCGCCTAATACAGAGGACATGTCGAGCATATCTGGAAAGTCACGGTTGATCTCGCAAATACGTTCGCAAATGTCGATGCTTGCCCGGTCTATAAGAAAATGGCTACCATTGACGCGCGCAGCGCGGGCGCGCCGTTGGCGTACAAGTGCACGGTCGAACAGCTGTTTTTGATCAAAGGGATCGGCGCTCTTGCTCACATGCACTCCGATCTAGGTAATGGGATTGGCGATGACGTGGTCGTCTCATCGTTGGTGTATATTGTCTGAGGGGTACACGAGATGGATCGATCGAGCCAGCGTCTGATCATGCTGTGATGCTAAATGGTTTAGATGCGCTAACATATTGGCTTGCACGCGTTTGTTATCGTGATGAGTCCGTGTGTGATGTCTTTGCAACGCCTGTCGCCCGCCCACTAGTTTTGTGCACGTGCTGCTGAGATCAAATTATATTTATTGAGCAGTGCTATTGATAGCGGCTGAGCATGTCTTTCGCAATTGAGATGGGCAAAGATGATCTCAGTTAGGTAGACCTGAGATATGGACATGCTATGATTAGATGTAATGTGTAGCGCATTATACATAGCCGGTACGCGATATTGTGATCCGTTTAAAGATTTAGGTGCGCGGGTCATTCGCGCGACGATGACTTTCTCTCTTGGGCAGCGGTAGCGACGTGTATTTGCGAACTGAAAAGTTGCTGTCGAACGAGTTGATGCTCTGACATTTGTTCGGGTTGCTGTTGATGGCTAAATAGCCATATAAATTATAACTATAAGCATTTCTCGTTCGACTTAGATTTTCTGGGAACAGTGATGTTGAAGGTTGAGATTTATTCTACTCTGTTATGTCCCTATTGCAGCGCGGCAAAACGCCTTTTGTCACGCTATGGTGTTATTTATGACGAAGTTGATGTGACGTTCAATTCCGAAGGTCGTTTGAAAATGACTAAGCGCGCTGGTGGTAAGACGTCTGTGCCACAGATTTTTATCGATGGTGTGCATATCGGCGGATGCGATGAGCTGGTATTGCTTGACCGCGCCGGCACGCTAGCGCCACTCCTCAATGTATCCCAACATGACTGAAACAAATTTTACAGTGGGCTGTGTGCAGCTATGTAGCGGGCAGGAGATTGCGGCGAATATCATTGCGGTCTGTGATCTTATCCGTGAGGCGGTTGATCGTGGGGCTGACCTCATTGTTACCCCAGAAATGACTGGGTTGATGGAACTTAAGAGAGCTACATTGTTTGCTAAGATTACCAATGAGGCTGATGATGATGGGTTGGCGCAATTGTGTGCTCTTGCCAAGGAGCTTAGGCGGCACATTATTATAGGCTCACTAGCAGTCAAGATATCGGATGAGCTCGCGGTGAATAGGTCGTTTTTGATTGGTCCTGACGGCGAGATTAAGGCGCGGTATGACAAAATTCATATGTTCGATGTCAACCTACCCAATGGTGAGAGTTATAGGGAGTCACGTAGCTATGAGCCGGGAGACAAGGCAGTGATTGCTGCACTTCCATGGGGGTTATGCGGTCTGACCGTGTGCTATGATCTCAGGTTTTCCGCGCTCTATCGGGTGTTGGCAAAGAGTGGAGCCGATTTCATCACTGTTCCCTCTGCTTTCACCCAAGTGACAGGAGAGGCGCATTGGCACGTTTTACTCCGCGCTAGAGCAATTGAAACCGGATGCTTTATTTTTGCCCCAGCCCAGGGAGGGGTTCATGAAAATGGACGCGCTACTTATGGGCACGGTCTGATCGTTTCGCCCTGGGGCGAAATTTTGGCAGAAGGAGGTGAAGATCCCGGTGTTATCACCGCCTATATTGATGTCGAGCTGATTAAGCTTACACGCAGCCGTATACCATCACTGAATCACGACCGGACATTTGCAGATCCTTCATCCTGTGGTTCCATGTTTTTGAGAGGGGTCGCTTCATGATCAGATACGATCTCAATTGCGAAGATGGTCACGAGTTTGACTCTTGGTTTCCAAATTCGAGTGCCTATGATGAACAAGCTAAAAAAGGTGTTGTTAGCTGTCCGAAATGCGGATCGAATAAGATCTCTAAGCGGTTGATGACCCCGGGTGTGCCTGCAAAATCTAATCGTAAACTTTCACCCGCCCTTGAGGGTAAAAAGACTAAGGCTGTGCGCGAGGCGATGACTAAACTACGCCAGCACATTGAAGCAACATCAGATTATGTGGGTACGAACTTTCCCGAAGAGGCGCGGCGTATTTACTACAAGGAATCTAAAGAGCGTGGGATCTACGGTGAGGCCAGTCTTGAAGAAGCCAAGAGTCTGCGCGAGGAAGGTATTGAAGTTATACCTTTGCCAACAGCTCCTCAGGACAAGAACTAGCTTTCGTGATTGTATCAGCGGATGCTGGCCAAATTTTAGTGCTGTCCGGCCTTGGCGCAGATCATATAATTAACGTCCATATCTGCTGCGCACTGCCAACCGTGCCCGAACGGATTGAAGATGATACCGGACTGTGAGGTAATTTGGAATCCTGCCGGCGCGAGCGCTGCGCTCATCTCCTCTGGGGTGACAAACTTCGACCAGCTATGAGTTCCGCGGGCCACCCAGCGCAGCAAGTATTCTGCGCCCACGATCGCCAGTGCAAACGATTTAAAGGTGCGGTTTATGGTGGCGGCGAACATAAGGCCGCCTGGTGCAATCAGCCGGCAGGCGGTTTGTAAAAAATCTGCCTGATCAATCACATGCTCAACGACTTCCATCGCCATCACAATGTCGAAGCGGGTCGGTGTTTGCAGAAGTTCTTCTGCAGATCTAGTCTGATATATGATGGAAAGGTTGCTCTCGGCCATATGGGCTTTTGCAATCTCAATGCCGTCCACCGACGGGTCAATGCCGGTGACCTCTGCACCGAGGCGTGCAAGGGGTTCGCATAAAAGCCCCCCCCCACATCCGATATCGAGCACGTTTAGTCCTCCAAGTGGGGCCAATTGTTGAGCTTCACGCTTGAAATGTCTGACACACTCATCGCGGATAAAGCCAATCCGTATTGGGTTCATCTGATGCAAAGCGCCATAAGGCCCCCGTGGATCCCACCATGTGGCGGCAGTTTTTGAAAATTTTGTGACTTCATCGCTGTCGATTGATGAGTAATCTTTCATAGAGCCCTAACCCTATCTGTTGCATACTTCATGTATATTATCGTATGCCATTCGACTACTTTTAACCAAAATTTGTTGATAGTTCTTAATTGAAAAAGAGTGCATGATTTTATGCCCCGCGATAGACTCAAACCTTGACCTTTCGTGGCCGACGTAATACGGGCCAACGCCAATCCGTCGTTAGCCGAACAAAAGATTTAGCGCAAAGGCAAGCACGTGGCACGTCTGGTGATGAAATTCGGAGGGAGTTCCCTCGGCGATATTCAGCGCATGCGTCATGCTGCTGGTCACATTGCTCGCGAATATAATGCGGGTCATGAAGTGGCTGTGGTGGTTTCGGCTATGGCCGGAGAGACTGATCGGTTAGCTAATCTGGTGCGCGAGGCTGCACCCCTTCATGATGCGCGAGAATATGATTCGATCGTCGCGACTGGAGAGCAGGTCAGCGCTGGAATGATGGCAATCATTTTGCAAACTTCCGGCATCTCGGCGCGCTCATGGTTGGGCTGGCAACTAGCCTTGAATACTGATGGTACTCATGGTGCAGCGCGTATCGTCGACATTAGAGACGACCTCTTGAACAAGAGCTTGGCCGCTGGTCAGGTGGCAATCATTTGTGGCTTTCAGGGAATAGGGCCCGACACTCGGATCACAACACTAGGCCGAGGTGGGTCCGACACCAGTGCGGTCGCGATTGCTGCGGCTTTACGCGCTGATTGCTGCGATATCTACACCGATGTCGATGGAGTTTATACGGCTGATCCGCGGGTTGTTCCTGAAGCGCGCAAGCTTGGCCGAATTAGCTACGAGGAGATGCTGGAGATGGCATCTCTGGGTGCTAAGGTATTGCAGACGCGCTCGGTCGAAATGGCGATGACGCAAGGTATTCGTCTGCGCGTTCGCTCAACATTTGAAGAGCCTGATGCATTTATCTCCGATATTCCTGCATTAGATTCAGGAATCGGAACCCTGGTTTGTGATGAGGATGAGATTGTGGAACAGCAAATTGTTAGCGGGATCACCTATGCGCGCGATGAAGCAAAGGTCACCTTATTACGCGTTGCTGACAAACCAGGCGTTGCTGCCGGCGTGTTTGGCCCGTTAGCGCAGGCCGCCATCAATGTAGATATGATCGTTCAGAACATTTCTGATGATGGTAAAAGTACAGACTTAACGTTTACCGTCGCCAAAAGCGAGCTAGATCGGGCGATTGAAACCATCGGTGCTGCACGAGATCAGATTGGATACCAGGACCTTTCTGGCTCGACGGACATTGTGAAAGTATCAATTGTTGGAATTGGAATGCGTAGTCATGCCGGTGTAGCGGCAAAAATGTTTCAAACGCTGGCTGACCATGGCATAAATATTCAGGCGATAGCCACATCGGAGATCAAGATCTCAGTTTTGATTGACGCCGCGTATGCGGAACTTGCGATAAGGGCGCTACATGCAGCCTACGGTCTGGACGTTTAAGCCGTCCGAATTTGAAAACTAAACCGCGCCGGGGCACATTTAAGTCTTAGCGTGCGCAACTTCATTCAACAGGCGGAGAGGGCTGCATGACGGTAAGTGCCGCGGGCCCGCGGTCCTTGATGCGCCGACTACGCGAACTAATGGCAGGTTCGCAAAGCGCTGAGGTGCGGCTCGAACAGATTACAATGCTGATCGCTAGCAATATGGTAGCGGAAGTGTGCTCGGTTTATGTTGCCAAGCCGGGCGAACGGCTTGAGCTGTTCGCAACCGAAGGTCTTAATAAATCAGCAGTGCATAACACTACCCTAGACGTTGGCGAGGGCCTTGTCGGGTTGATTGCGCAGGAAGCTGAGTCGCTGGCTATTTCTGATGCCCAATCTCATCCCCACTTCGCCCACCGGCCCGAGACAGGAGAAGATGCCTATAACAGTTTCCTCGGCGTACCTATTTTGCGCGCCGGTCATACACTTGGCGTACTCGTGGTTCAGAATGTCCAGCCCAGAAGTTACTCCGAAGAAGAAGTGGAGGCGCTGGAGACGATTGCCATGGTCATTGCTGAAATTATTGCGACCGGTGAACTAGGAGACTTCGCGGCGGTACACGAGCCTGATCCAAGTCATATCCATGCCTTTAGCGCTCATGGGCTGGTGCTTTCTGAAGGAATTGCGTTAGGGCGTGCGGTACTTCACGAGCCGCGCGTCAAGGTAGAGAAAATCATCGCCGAGGACATTTCTTATGAGAAGGAAAGATTGAGCCAGGCTCTCGATAAGTTACGCACGTCTATTGATCGTATGCTCGCTTCACCTGAAGTTGCTAGGGGTGGTGAGCACCGTGATGTTTTGGAAGCTTATCGGATGTTTGCCCGTGACCGTGGATGGACTGCTTCCTTGCACGAAGCGGTGGATAATGGATTGACTGCAGAGGCTGCGGTCCAGCGGGTTCAATCTGATGCTAGAGCTCGTATGCTGCGTCAGACTGACCCATATCTGCGCGAGCGGTTGCATGATCTTGACGATCTTGCGCGTCGGCTTCTGCGCCATCTTGTCGGCCGCGGCGACAAAATGGCAACCGATGAATTAGTGGATAATGCCATCTTGGTGGCTCGTAATATGGGACCGGCCGAACTTCTCGATTATGACCACTCCAAATTGCGGGGTGTGATCATCGAGGATACCTCCCCCACCTCTCATGTCACTATCGTTGCTAAAGCTCTTGGGCTACCGGCAGTCGGTGGCATTGATGGTATTGTTGACATGATCAATGCGGGTGATGCGGTCATTGTTGATGGCGATGTAGGGGATGTTCATCTACGCCCATCAACTAATATCGAAACGGCATTCCAGGACAAAGTCAGATTCCGTGCGCGGCGCCAGGCGCGGTTTGCAAAACATCGCCAGGTCCCGTCGATTTCGCGCGATGGCGTGCCGATTGAACTCAATATCAACGCTGGATTATTAGTCGATCTGCGGCAACTCGATGAGTCTGGAGCAAGTGGTATTGGGCTTTTTCGCACGGAGTTGCAATTTATGATCGCGTCTAAATTTCCGCGTCTGCGTGAACAAGAGCAGCATTACCGAGCGGTATTGGAGGCGGCGGGTGACCGACCGGTTGTTTTTCGCTCGCTTGACATTGGGTCAGACAAATTTGTTCCCTATATGCGGCGCCTTAAAGAGGACAATCCGGCTCTTGGTGTACGCGCTATCAGATTTGCTTTGAGCCGGCCCGCGCTTTTGCGGTTACAGATACGTGCCCTTATTCGTGCTGCTGCTGGCCGGCATCTTCGGTTAATGTTTCCACTGGTTGCAGAAGTCAGAGAGTTTGTGGAAGCTTGCGATTATTTTGACCGCGAACTTTCCGCTCTGCGTAACAAGGGTGTGCCTACGCCGGAGAGAATCTCGATCGGCGTGATGATCGAGGTTCCTGCGCTCTTGTGGCAGTTAGACCGGCTGTTGTCCAAGGCCGATTTT
This sequence comes from Alphaproteobacteria bacterium, assembly GCA_963582255.1. Lineage (GTDB taxonomy): Bacteria > Pseudomonadota > Alphaproteobacteria > Rhizobiales > TMED25 > CAUZRD01. Next base: position 14,938 of record CAUZRD010000013.1, read on the forward strand.
GCTGCCGTCGGTAGCAACGATTTGCTGCAATACCTCTATGCTAGCGATCGCAGCCATCCGCTACTTGCTAATCGCTATGATCCTTTGAGTGTGCCCACCCTTCGGGCGTTGACGAAAATTGTTGCTGTAGCCAATAATGCTGGTGTTCCTCTCTCGCTGTGTGGTGAAATGGCTGGACGTCCATTGGAGGCATTGGCTTTGATTGGGCTTGGTTTTCGGCAAATTTCAATGGCTCCAGCAAGCATAGGTCCAGTTAAGGACATGATTCTTAGGTGTGATGTGGCCGCAGTGACTCGAGAGATCAGTGAGCTATTAACAAGTGATGACGATAATAGTCGTGAACGACTTAAAAAATTTGCAGCGCTGCATGACATACCAATTTGAGATTAGACTAGATGTGGAACCATATTTTGATCTCTACTAGCCATTGAATTGCCACATTGTATGCCCGACTGTGAGAGGCTAAAGTCGTGGTTAACCAATTTTTAAAGGTTGTCCCGACAATAGCACTCCGTTTGGTCTAGTGTGTTAGCAATATTGGGTCACTAGCAGGTAGTCGGCTGAAACATATGGTCGAACGAGATTTTAAAAATGTATATCGAGCTCCTGCATCGTGCGGTGGAGTGGGTGCTACGCTTCGCGGTGCACGTGAAGCTAGTGGAAAGACCATGTTGGATGTTGCATCCGAATCGCGCATCCCAGTGGAATATATTCATGCGTTTGAGACTGAGAGCTACCACGTTCTTCCTGGCTGGGCATATGCGTTGAGTTATGTGCGGACTTACGCGGAATATTTAGGCTTGGATGCCAGCTCCTTTGTTAAGCAGGTGCGAAAGCAAATTGAAATACGCCAGCATCTAGCCGTACCGGCCGCTCCATCTCGCGGAAATTGGACGTTTGGCCGAATCGCCGCATCCATATCCATTTTACTTGTGGTGGGTCTGATTGCCGGTTGGTATGTGATCAAACCCGCTGTCAGTCTGACCACCATCCTTGGGCCCGTACCGACGGACATTAAAGAACTCATCAATAGAACGTTTGTCGCGGTTGATGATTCTGCTAGTGATATTGAAATTTCCGTTGGCGGAAATGTTGGGAAAGTTGCTAGTGCTGAGGTATCCAGTACACCCCAGGCAATGGCGTACAGTGCGACATTGTTTGAAAGTCCCACGATTGAAAGCCGGTTATCTGTTGGCCTGATGGCGCAGGATTTGGCACCGATTGGCGGCTCATTGCAGGTAAAATTTGCGCCTTTGCGTGATAGGCTAGGTCTGGCTAACAAAGTCATTATTGCAACGCATCCACGAGATACCGTTGATCGTTCGTATGCCCGAATAAAAAATGTGATTTTGCGTGCAAAAACATTTGCATGGCTGATTGTTGAAGACTCTTCCGGGCGCAGCTTACTCTCTCAACAGATTGATAAAGGCTCACTCTATCGTCTGCCAACTGGATCGGGTTTTACGGTAACCACTAATGATGCTGGTGCGTTCGAGGTATATCTGGAAGGTACACTTGCAGGTATTATGGGGCCGGTTGGCTCGGAGATTACCAAACTGCCGGTTGATAGGCTGACCGAGCATCGTGCGGACGGTTAACCCTGGTTATACCCATGCGTTTATGTGAATATTCGTGGGCAATAAATTAGCGGGCGGCGACTTCGCAGATAGTTGCCTCGGCCTAATATTTTCGGGCCAAATTGACGCGCGCTGGATATTCTGCCAACTGACAGATAACTCCTTTGCCGCTTTGGGCTATGCTATTGAGTTGGCGTAAATTTTTACCATCAAACTTACCACTTGGAATTTATATGCTCGATAGGACCAAACTCCAACCGATAGTAGACAGGTTGGAGGTCGTTGAACAGGACATGGCAAGAGACGCCAATTCTGGAACCTATGTTCAGTTGTCTAAGGAATATGCGGAAATTGAACCGGTCGCGAAGGCAGCTCAGGCCTTTATAAACACTCTTGCCGAACGCGATGATCTGAACGCGCTGATAGATGATAGTGCTTCCGATTCAGAGCTGCGTACGATAGCCCGTGAAGAGCTCTCTGAATTGCGTGATCGGCTTGTGGGAATGGAAGACGAGCTGAAACTTCTTCTGTTGCCGGCAGATGTTGATGATCAAAGAAGTGCTATTTTGGAGGTGCGGGCCGGCACTGGAGGTGACGAGGCGGCGCTCTTTGCTGGCGATCTTGCTCGCATGTATATGCGCTATGCGGAAATCCGTGGTTGGAAGAGTGAAGTGATGACCGAAAGTGAAGGAGAGGTCGGTGGCTACAAGGAGTTTGTTGCCTCTATCACCGGAGCTGGGGTGTATCAGCGCATGAAGTTTGAATCTGGCGTTCATCGTGTTCAGCGAGTACCACAGACTGAATCAAGCGGACGTATTCACACATCCGCTGCCACTGTCGCAGTGCTTCCCGATGTCGAGGAGGTCGAAGTCACAATCGAGGACAAAGATCTGCGTGTCGACGTCTTTAGGGCGAGCGGACCTGGAGGACAATCGGTTAATACCACGGATAGCGCTGTGCGCATCACTCATCTGCCGACGGGACTTGTTGTTTCCCAGCAGGACGAAAAATCCCAACATAAAAATCGAGCTAAAGCGATGAAAGTGCTGCGGGCACGTCTCTATGAGCGTGAGCGCCTACGCCAGAACGAGGAGAGAGCGTCCGAACGACGCGGACAAATCGGGTCAGGCGACCGGTCCGAGCGCATTCGCACCTATAATTTTCCGCAAGGGCGGGTCACTGATCATCGAATAAATCTCACATTGCACAAGCTTGATCAAATTCTTGAAGGCTCTAGCGTAGATGAATTGGTGGATGCCTTGATATCGGAAGATCAGGCGCGCCGTCTGGCTGAGGTGGAGGCCAGCAGTTGACCTCCGAGATAACGGGGGGTGTCACCGTATCCCAAATATTGAAACAAGCGGTTGCACACCTTAGAAGCGTAGGTATAGCAGCACCAAAGCTTGATGCTTGGCTGCTGTTTGAGCGTTCCTCCGGCATGGAAAAATCGGAAATTATAGCCCATCCAGAACGCATTGTTGACGGTAGGGACCAACAGGTATTTCTGTCTCTAGTGGCACGTCGGGCTGCGCGTGAGCCAGTCTCTCGCATTCTGGGAATCCGGGAGTTCTATAGCCGTGATTTTGAGATTTGCGAAGCAACGCTTGATCCACGTCCAGATACCGAAACTTTGATAGATCAGGCCCTCGCTCTCACGATCAATTCTGGGAGTGATGCTTTGCGTATTTGTGATTTTGGCACTGGCTCTGGAATTCTTCTGGTAACGTTGTTGGCTGAGTGGCCGGGCTGCTTAGGTTTTGGCGTCGACATAGATGAAAATGCAGTGCGTACTGCCAGGTTGAATGCTTGCCGGCATGGTGTGGCTGAACGTGCGCAGTTTTGTGTGGCGGATTGGGATGCGGCTCTTGATGGGTATTTTGATGTCATCGTATCAAACCCGCCCTACATTGTCCGTGAGCAAATCGCCCATCTAGCTCCAGAGGTTCGTGAGTACGATCCGCTGCATGCTCTTGATGGCGGACAGGATGGACTTGACGCGCACCGTGCCATCATTTCAGCCGCCGCGAGACTGTTACGTCGGGGCGACGGAGTGTTGATCTTTGAGATTGGATCAGATCAGGTTAGTGATGTTATGGCACTGCTCGGTACTCACGATTTGCAGGTCAATGGTAATGCTGGTATACGGCGTGATCTATCTGGCCGCATTCGCGTCATCACCGCGTGTAAAGTATAGTTTCACCGAGTACAGAAATAACTTGGAAACTAAGATTGAACCCGCTAGGGTTCGCGCATATTTTCAGCTGGGGTGTTTTGCTGGATGCGTCATCCTTGGGAGGGGGTGGCGAGATCAGACGAATTTAGCATCGCGTTTAAATGCTTAAGCGTTAAGACACTGTTTGTCCGAAACTGTCACGGCCTTACATATGTATAATCGAGAGTAATCTTGATTTTTGCAAACATGTCAGCCGGTCCAGCATTAATGTCGGCGCGCTTAGTGCCGCTTTGCTAGTTAGCAAGGTATAGCGGTGGAGGGGCGGCGTGGTGACAAGAAGCTCACGAAACGAGAAACCCATTTGAAACGAGAAACCCATTCTTGGAATGATTCAGTGACAATAAGACAATCACAACACGTAAAAAAACCGCGTGGTCGTGGCCGCAAACCGCACAACCCACTTAGTCGAGTCTACGATTCAAGTGGCCCGGATGCAAGAATTCGCGGGTCAGCCGCTGTTGTCGCTGAAAAATATCTCAACCTGGCAAGAGATGCTCATTCTTCTGGAGATCGTATTGCCACGGAAAGTTATCACCAACATGCAGAGCACTATCTGCGTATTGTTGCGGCTGCGCAGGCGCAAATGAGTACGTTGCCGGTTCAGTCGTCAGATCAAGAACACTCTGGCGGCGAAGGTGTTGTTTCCCAGTCTGCCGAAAATGGTGGAGATGAGCAGAATGTTGCAGAAGGGCGTCCTCGTCATTCGAGGCGGCGTAATGGTGGACGGTCTCAGCAAAGTGATGGGTTGCGTGAGGGAAATGTATCGACCAATACGCATGGCAACGGTGGTGTGATGGTCAACGAAGATGAAGCTCATACCAACGATGAGCGTGGCAGGGTTGCCGATGTAGATAGTAAAAGTGTTGTTGTTGCGGTGGCCAGCGCTGATACAAAGACTAATTCTGTCGATGAATTGGAAGTGGCGACCAATGGCACGCTAGAGTCAAAGCCTGATACCGATAACGCCTAATCTGTCCTCAAGGGTCATCCCGGTGTGCAACTTTCCTGAGGTTTTAACCTTGGCGTAAATACCGCAATCTGAATGTCCGAATGACTGGGATAGAATCTTCGGAATATTGAGATCGCGAATGCCGGTCTGAAGATTTACCGTGGTCGCGTTGCATCGGACAGTCCGCTTGATACCTTCAAATGCAACGTCACCGATGTGGAATGTATCCTGGGCAAGATCAAGCTCCTTAAAAGGGTCTAACCCCTCAATATAGATATTACCGCGAAAGCGCATCGGATCGACCGGCACACCAGCAACACGGGCAATTTCACGCACCGTTTCGAGATTGATAATCGACACGCATTTTGCATCAACATCTGAAAAGTTATGCCCAGGACTAGCAACAATGCGAGTTCGCCCTCGGAGAACGTCGCCCATATAGTCGTCAAAAAATGCTTCGATGGTTTTACGCCCGGCAAAATGATCAATTCGCGCATTCACCGCCATTGCACCAGCATGCCAGATTTCAAGCATTTGTGTGTGCTCGTCAAACCGGGTGTCCAGAAGTGCTAGTTGTTCATGGCGCATCAGCATGATGAACGCGATTTTAGGTAGATGGCGTGGATTGGCCTCGTCAAATGCACCCGATCCATTTTCGATTGCGAATGCACGATCCCACGGGAATGCTTGGTTAGGCTGAACGGAAACCCTTTCGAGGCGCTCTGCCGAAAGCCCTTTCACGGGATACCGAAAAAGAGAGCTGACAAGAGCGGTGTTTGCATAGGCCATTGGCGTCTCTTTTATCAAGATAATTGTCAATTAGTTTAAAAAAAGCGGATTTCGGCGGCCGTCTACCGGTTGCTCTCAATTTTGAAGCTATATTTTGTAATGGTCAGCCTTTTATGGTGATCTCTGATTGATAAAACTCTCAGGCCATGGCGCATCATCCAAGCTTTGGCAATTAATTTTTGGCACAGGCTATTACGCCTAATTGAAAACCCAAGATGACTTTACGTGACTGTGCGGTTAGATGCTATGGGCGGGCGTCCGCAACAAGCGCTTCGACCGGGGCTTTCCGCCGCGAGATGTCAACTTTATTACGATTATTAATAAAGAGCGCAAGTTCATTGCCTTTCAGCTTGCGCCCTTCATCTGTCAACGCGACAGTCAGGGGGTTTTTCCTTTTACCGTTGAAAAGGACTTCATAATGAAGATGTGGGCCGGTGGAGGCGCCGGTCGAGCCTACGTAACCAATAATATCTCCCTGACGGACTGTTTTGCCAGCTTTCAAGCCTTTTGAAATTCGGCTAAGGTGTGCATATGCGGTGTGCAATCCCGACTTATGTTTAATTTTGATATAAGTTCCATATCCACCGTTTGATCCGGCAAATTTAATCACGCCGTCGCCGGCGGCTAGGATTGGCGTTCCGGTAGGAGCGGCAAAATCGATGCCACCATGCATTTTGCTATATCCAAGAATGGGGTGATGACGCATTCCAAATCTAGATGAAATCCGGGCGCCATTAATAGGCGTACGCATTAGGGGCTTCTTTGCGCTTATCCCATCTGCATTGTAGTAGTCCGTCACGCCCTTGCTGCCGGTAAAACTATAATAAGCTCGGGTTACACCCTTGGTGGTGAGAGATGAATAGATTAGCTTCCCCCGGTTTTTAGTATCACTTGGAGAGAAGAATACCTCAAAAAGGTCACCTGCTTGGATCTCACGTTGAAAGTCGACGTCAAATGAATGCGTGCGGATCATCTGTGCAATCACTGAATCTGGTACGTTCTGCCGGCGAGCGGTTTCGTAAAGGCTACCTTTGATGCTGGCCAATGCCCTGCGATATTGTGATCCAGAATCCGCCGCCCTCAAATTTTTCTTGGAGACAAACAAGCCATCTCCTAAGGCCTCAACTTCAAATTCGCCCTCGTCGCTGATCACTATTAGCGACAGGGTAGTTGGATCCCTTCCAATTTCCTCTTGCGTCGTCAATAAAAGTTTCTGGCCAGTACGTAAACGTTTGGGAGAAAATACCCCTGCCATTGCCCGCACAATTTCCTGGGCCTCTGACATTTTGATCCGATAGGCATGCAAAATGTCAGAGATCGTATCGCCTTGTGAGATGACTATGGTATGGAGCATTTTGCGCGGGCCGTCTGGGGTAGACGGTGGACTATCAAGAGCATCAAGGTGGGTTGGAGTAGAAAGGCTGGCAAGCTTCAGGGGAGTAGCTTCCAACTTGATTGTTGAAGTGGGCTTGTTGGGGTTATGGCTGACCCCTTTCCCCGCTGGTAGGCCAATCTGGGCAGCCTGGGGCACCATGTAAGAGGCGCGTTCGACTGCAGGGCTTGCTCCTTGTTGATGGGCGGGTGTGTTTTTGGATGTAAGGTTTGTAGTCTTTATGCCGTGCATGATCGGCATTTCCGGTTGCGATATAGCGTTTTGCATGATGCTGTCGGCAAATACGGGCTCTGTTCTCTCGATATTAAACTCTAATGCAAGTCCGGTAGGGTAAAAGTTCGCGCTGATAATGGGTGTGAGATTAGAATAGGCGGCTATCCTTGTTGATGGGGTGTCATCAAGCACGACCGACATCAGAGCCGTTATTCCGATGCCTAGAAGCACTACTCCTCCGGTTAGGCAAGACATCAGCCATGCTCCGCGCCGGTTCTGTAGTAGTGGTGGTCCCGGTATTGCATGCGTGTGCGACAGGTTCATAGGCCGAATAGTTTCGGCGCGGCGCACATTCCTCGGCACGCAATGGTGATATGTTGATCTCCAAGACATTAAGATTAACTTTGAA
>CAUZRD010000014.1:0-24878 GCA_963582255.1 Alphaproteobacteria bacterium
AAGCTACATTTGCAAAATTGCAGGCCGCGCGGAAACTACGGTGCTCTGTCATAATGATCGACCGCCCTACACCGTTCCCCACACCAACCGTTTCAACTCTTGCCGACGCGCTGCAGTGGGTCATCGCTGAGTGCCCGTAAGTTTACTCTTCGGCCTCAGAACATGGACGTGAGACGGATCATAAAGGGAGCTATCAATATATTCCGCTGCCGCGAGTGCCGGTCCAGCAAGAATGAGTGCCGTGCGAGTGATCTTCTCGGCCCGCACCTTTTCATGGATATCACTGAGCGTACCAGTAATGAATTTCTGATCCGGCCATCCAACCCGATATGCCACCACAACCGGGCAATCTTTACCATAATGAGGAATTAGCGCTCTCTTGATAAAGGGAATATTTCTGATCGAAAGATGGATCGCAAGTGTCGCTCGCGACCGCGCTAACTCTGCAAGGTCTTCTCCCGGCGGCATCGCTGACGCCTTCATTGCCGTACGGGTTAAAATAACGGTCTGCGCAATCCCAGGCACAGTTAATTGAAGCCCAAGAGCAGCAGAAGCGGCGCAAAATGCCGGAACCCCGGGTGTGATATCATAGGCGATCCCGAGCGCGTCAAGGCGGCGCGCTTGCTCAGCCGTCGCTCCGTATATAGTTGGATCACCAGAATGCACTCGCGCTACGTCAAGATCAGCAGCATTAGCTTGTTCCATCTCCGAAACAATCTCGTCGAGCACCATTGATGACGTATCCATGATACGCGCTCGCGGCGGAGCTTCATCGATAAGCTCACGTGGCACCAGAGAGCCCGCATAAAGACAAACTGGGCATTGGCGAATGAGATCTCGGCCCCTAACTGTGATCAGGTCAGGCGAACCTGGGCCCGCACCAATGAAGTGAACTGTCATCGGCCTACCTCTTTGTCCTGATGTTCCGGTGGCTGGTATCCTCGCGGTGTGTAGACACGCCGGCTTCCATCAACTAGGTCAATGCATCTTGTGCTCGAAGCACCCACCAACACCAGCGTTAGCATATCGATCTGTTCAGCATCGACCTGATCTAGCCGGGTAATGGTAATATTCTCTTCGGGTCGACCAAGGGCACGGGCAATGATAACGGGCGTTGCCGCAGGCCGGTGGGCTTGAAAAATATCAAGCGCCTCTAGGAAGAGCGAGAAGCGCAATTTTGATGCCGGATTGTAAAGCGCAGTCACAAAATCAGCCCGCGCCGCAGCATTTAGCCGCATGATTATAGATTCTTTCGGCGTGAGTAGATCTGACAGGGATATTGCACAAAAGTCATGCCCCAAAGGTGCACCTACGCGCGCCGCCGCCGCTTGCAGGGCCGAAATGCCAGGCGCCACTGTGACATCAACCCGACGCCACGCCTCCCTCCCGCTCTCCATTGCCTCAAATACCAATGAAGCCATGCCATAAATCCCAGCATCTCCGGAAGAAACCAGCACCACCTTTCGGCCCTCACTGGCCAAGCTTAATGCACGCTCAACCCTTAACCTCTCTTCACCAAGGCTAAAATCATGACGCCTTTGTCCCAAACTCAAGGGCTCAATAAGATCGAGATAAAGCGACAGGCCGACAAGATCGCTCGCCGATTCCAAAATTGATCGAACCTCGGCGCTGCGCCAAGAAGGATTACCCGGCCCCAGACCAACTACCGAGAGCTGCGCTGGACCTCGGCCAGTAGCTGCCTTAACAATTGGAAGTGACGCTTGCGCAATAGCGCAGGTAACACGCACACCAACATGTTTGGTCACGATCAACCGCGAAAACGGCCCAGTACTAGCAAGCGCCGCCGCTTCCGCAACGCCATGACACCCCACCGCCTTGAAGACTTCGTCTGATGGCGTATTTAGACGGGGTGTTTCCGCCTCAAGATGCCTGGAATCAAATAATTGCAATGGGCAGCATAACACTTTGGAAACGTGGCGAATGGCCGGCTCGGCTTCTTTTAAATCTAGCGATGCCACCACGCCAACTGACTGTGGAGCTAGCCCCTCCCTACCAAGGCACATCTTAACAAGATCCAAGGCCGCCTCATGATCTGCCCCCCGCTCCGAACCAACGCCAACGGCGAGGACGGCGGGGTGATAAACGAGACGGTCACGGCTTGCCTCAATCTGCTTTTCTGTAACGATAATTTCAAGCTCAGCATCTTGCGCAAACGGAAGATCAGAATTTGCAAGCCACGGAGCCTTGCCAACAAGGCGCACTCCCTCCCCGTTCAAAAGCCTGCTGACGAACCCCTTTACATGCTCACGATTAGCAAGCCAGTAACCCTCTGGTGGATCATCAAGTGCAATGGAAAACCTGGAATCACTGGCAGTGGTAACCGCGGCATGGGCTCCAAGGAGCGCTGCAATATCTGCCGCAAGCCGGTTTGCTCCATGGTGTCCCCCAAGTAGCGGAACGACTGATGCTCCGTCTTCGCTTACCGCGATAACTGCAGGCTCATGATTTTTATCATCTAAATGCGGGGCAATCGAGCGAATAAGAATGCCCGAAGCGCAAATACCGATAACCACATGACCGCTGCGAAAAAGTCCGCCTAGATGCTCACTGGCACGGTCAAACAAAACAACCCTTGGAAGACTTTTTATATCTTTCCTCGCTGACTTGCAAAGATGCACCTGAGCACCACTCAGACTATCCGCAATACGCTGGGCCAAGCGTGCGCCAGGACCTGTAAGGGCGACAATCGCAATCTTACTCATGATGTCTCCAAAGTACGCACAGTATACCCGGCGTTCTATGTCCGATTATCAACTACTACAAAAGAAAAATAAGGTGCCGCATCAAGGTTAAATTCCTCAAACCGCATCTGACGCTCATTTTCCAGTGTCGCGCGCTCAATATAATACGCGCGTCCTAAAAGACCGTGCGCATCTAACAATGACTTAAGCCGCCCGGCATGCCTGCCAACCTTCACAAATGCCAAACTAGCCCCTCGGTTAAAAAATCGCTGCAGCGCTTCATCCGGCAGGGTGGCCGGGATCACACTCAACGCCATGTCTCCGCTGACAAGTGGTCGACCCAGTCGCGCCGGTACAGCAAGAATAGATGAAATCCCAGGTATTATTTCGCATACGAAATGAGTGTTCAGTTTTTCAAAAAGCCGTATATACGTCCCATAAACCAGCGGATCTCCCTCGCATAAAAAAGCGACATCCTGCCCCGCCCGCAGTGCACACGATATATTCTGCACAGCCATTTCATAGGCAGATTCTATCTCTTTTTCCGAGCGAAGCGGTACCTGGACTACAATCTCCACATGCTTTCTATGTACATACTCAGCAACGATTCTCCTGGCAAAGCTTGCAATCCCATTAAGCTCCGGATAGGCGATAACAGGTGACGACAAAATCACCTTGCACGCCTTCACGGTTATCAATTCCGGATCGCCCGGTCCAACACCAACCCCGCGAAAAATTCCATGGCGCACGCACCCTGCCACCTCGGTCATGCGGTCCCGTCCGACCAACTTTTGGTCACCGTCCATTGTGTGACTGGCATCAACGGACGCCAACCAAGCTGCCTACCCACCGGCGCAGCTCGGCTGATTGCAATCCGCGTCAAATCGCCACCAAATCGTTCATGAAGTCGCAAGAGTGCCGCGTCACCCAATAATGTGATCGCATTAGCAACCATTCGCCCGCCAGGATTAAGCGCTTGATAGGCGCGCCCCACCTCACGCTCACCATCGTCAGAACCAAGCCCTCCACCAATAAAAACAGCATCCGGCGGAGGCAACACATCAAGCGCATCGGCCATCTCGCAATTGAGAATAGAAATATCCGGCACACCGAATCTTGCGGCATTTTTTCTGATAGCCTCAGCCCGGCCCACATCTCGCTCCACTGCATAGGCGTGAGCCTGAGTACTGGCACGCATCCACTCAATCGATATTGCGCCAGATCCCGCGCCAAGATCCCATAATATGCCCTCCCGGCTGGGAGCAAGCCGGGCGAGTGTTATCGCCCGCACCTCTTTCTTCGTGATCTGACCATCATGAATAAAAAAATCATCATCAAGCCCCGGCACATCAGAATAAATCGCTGGTTTATCCGCACAGCAGCAATCGACAGCGATGGTGTTGAGATCATGTATATCAATAAGATTAAAGTCTTCAGCAAGAACCTGGCGCACCCGCTCTTCTGGCCCACCCAACTCTTCCAGAACCGTCATTTTACTTCGCCCGAACCCTCGCGCAACAAGCCGTAGGGCAACATCACCAGCAGTGTTTCCATCATTGGTAAGCGCAATAAAACGTGCGCCCGGCTCAATCTCCCGCTCCACAGTTTCAATCGCCCGACCGTGAAGACTTAGCATACTGGTCTTAGACAAGGGCCAACCAAGCCATGCAGCGCTTAGTGAGAAGGCCGAGGGCGCAGACACAATTACTAATTCTTCTGACGGCACAGCACTAGCCAGCTGAACACCAATCCCAAACCACATTGGATCACCGCTCGCCAGAACACACACCCGCTGCGGCTTGAGCGACAGAATTTCACCAATTGATACCGAAAGAGGCTTTGACCATTCCACTCGGGTAGCCAAACCATCTGGAACAAGCGCCAGATGCCGAGCGCCGCCATAAAGAAATTGGGCTTGCTTTATCAAGTCCCGTGCTGCCGGAGCAAGCCCTGAAGAACCATCGGCTCCAATGCCGACGATGCTTAGCCAACGCGTCATGGATTAGCCTCGATTGCCAGTGCATTCACCGCGGCAGCAGCAAGCGCACTTCCACCCCGCCGGCCCTTGATCATAAGATATGAAATATCATTACGCCCTCTAGCGAGCGCTAATAATGCCTCCTTTGCCTCAGCTGCACCGACAAACCCGACTGGCATCGCGATGATCACCGCCGGAGCCGACAGCCCCTCTTCAATCAACTCAATCAATCGGAAAAGAGCGGTGGGCGCATTGCCAATGACCACAACCTGACCAGAAAAGTGACCCGCCCAGCGCTCAATCGCCAACATCGCACGAGTGGTCAATGCGCTCTTCGAGAACGCATTAGCACCTTGTTTATCAAGACAGCATTGCACTAGATTCCCAGCGGCCAGGAACCGGCGTGTAATGCCCGCCGCAACCATCGAGCTATCAGTAAAAATTGTGCTGCCCGACACTAGGGCCTTTGATCCTGCACTAAGAGCATCCCGGCTAAAGGCAAGGTCATCTACAATAGACGGATCGCCAACAGTGTGCACCAAACGTAGGGCAAGCTGGTGAAGCGATGAATCTATCCCCGAAAGATCACATTCTCGGGCAGCTATTTTAAATGATCGCGCATATATTTCATCTGGTGAACACAAATATCTGTGACCATTTTTGGTCATTCATCCGACCCGACATACAACGTACGCGGGCCTAACGGATGGTTACGATGCGGATAAGGATGGTGATGCCCATGATCGTGGGCATCACTATGGCTATGTGTATGAATGACGGAATCATCATCATACTCACCAACCCCAATTCCTTCTACGTGATGATGGTGGCTCGCCTGCGCCAACCCCACTTCCTCTTCAAAGCCAAGAATCTGTTCGCGATACTTGCACAACTGGCAATTCATCAATCCGTTGCCATCTATAATATCGCTGATCCGCGCCGCAAAAGTCTGAACTACAAGATCATGCGCTCCCAAATAGGGCGCCTTGATAAACTTGATATCTGGGTAAGTACGCGCAACTTCATCGCATGCATCATAGATTCGTTTAACTAAAATACCCGTGAACAAAAAATAGGGAAAAACTACAATCTGTCGGTATCCAAGCCGCACCACATGCTCAAGTGCGGGGGCAACCAATGGAAAGGTAACTCCAGAATAAGCAGTCTCTCCCCAACCAAAACCGCGTCCCTCCCAAAGCATGCGCATCACTTTAGCGACATTTGAATTAGCATCGGGATCAGACGCACCGCGCCCGACCACAACCAGAAGCGTTTCTTCCCGGCTCATAGACGAAAATTGCTCAATTGACTCATCTATCCGCGCCGCCGCAGCTTTAAGCATACGTGAATCAATCCCAAGCTCCGAGCCGTAGCTAATACGAATATCAGGATGCGACGCAGCATATGTGTTGAGCACCGAGGGGATGTCATTCTTGGCGTGGCCGGCAGCAAACAACATTGCCGGCACGGCAAGAATATCGCGTGCGCCCTTAGCAATCAGCCGATCCAGTCCATCGCGAAGAACTGGCTGTGCAAATTCAAGATACCCATATTCGACCGGAATACCCTCGAACATCTGGCCGATACGAGCAGCCAACCCAGAAAACTCCTCAACAGCATTCTGATCCCGGCTGCCATGGCCACAGACCATGATCCCGGTACCATCTCTAGCCCGAAGACGATCGCGTAAAATCTCGATACCATGGTCATTGCTAGACATATCCGGGCCTCTTCAAGCGTTGAGCACAACGACGACCCGGCATGGACTGGCGTGTCACGGTTCCAGATCAAGTCCCCTGCTTGGGTCGACCGCACTGGATTCCATTTCATCCCATTTGTGGGAACCGTCGCTCGATACGCATATGCGAGTGAGGGACCAAGGTCAATGTAGACAAAAGTCTTGTCCAATTACCGCCAACATGGTCACTAAATCTCGACGATTAGCTCGCAAGGCTTTATGTAGCAGTTGGATCTAAACCAACATCACCGGACGAGGCCACATGCCTGACTTTGAACTAATGCCCAAAAGACATCGTACCATTGCGGTAAGAGTAGCCGGCGTTCCCGTTGGCGGTGATGCGCCAATCGCGGTTCAGTCCATGACCAATACAGATACTGCCGACATCAAACAAACAGCTGAGCAGATCATCGCACTGGCTCGCGCTGGATCTGAACTGGTACGTATCACGGTTGACCGTAATGAAGCTGCCGCCGCAGTTCCCCACATCCGCGACAGGGTAGAAAAAGCCGGCATTCTAGTTCCGATTGTCGGCGATTTTCACTATATCGGCCACAAACTTCTGTCGCAGCATCCAGCCTGTGCCGAAGCTCTTGCAAAATTTCGCATCAATCCGGGCAACGTTGGATTTCGTGAAAAACGTGATGTCCAGTTCTCACAAATGATTGAGATCGCATGCCAATACCAAACACCGGTGCGCATTGGAGTGAATTGGGGGAGCTTGGATCAGGAATTACTTACCCAACTGATGAATAAAAATGCGGCACAAAAGGTATCTAAATCAGCGCGTGCCGTAATGCATGAAGCCATTGTGCAGTCTGCCCATCTTTCTGCGCAACGCGCCGAGGAAATTGGTCTCGACCGATCACAAATAATTTTATCGGCCAAGGTAAGCCAAGTCCAGGATCTGGTCGCTGTCTACCGTCTATTGGCATCACGTAGCAATCACGCCTTGCATCTAGGGCTAACCGAAGCTGGCATGGGTACAAAAGGCATAATATCTTCTACTGCCGGGCTCTCAATCCTGCTGCAGGAAGGAATCGGGGATACCATTCGGGTCTCGCTAACACCCGAACCCGGAGGAGACCGCACACAGGAGGTGGCCGTTGCCCAGGGGATATTGCAGGCAATGGGGCTTCGCCACTTCGCACCACAAGTCACTGCATGCCCTGGGTGCGGACGCACAACCTCTACCGTCTTTCAGGAACTTGCCCAGGAAATTGATAGGTTTGTACGCACCCGCATGCCCGAATGGCGCAGGGAGCGTGAGGGAGTGGAAACACTTAACCTTGCCGTCATGGGATGCATTGTAAACGGCCCTGGCGAAAGCAAGTATTCAAATATTGGCATTTCGCTACCCGGCTCCGGCGAGGAGCCCACGGCTCCCGTATTCATTGATGGCAAAAAAACCGTAACACTGCGCGGGCCAACCCTCACCGACGATTTCAAGGAAATCGTCGAGGATTATGTTGCCCGATGCTATCCACCAAAATCACACGAACAGAACGACCCCAAAACTCCGATACCGACTCCTAGCGGCTAAACCACTCCAGATACGCGCAATTCATCAATTTCATCCGCCGTCAACCCAAACTCTTCCAAAACACCAATATTGTGCTCACCCGCATCCGGCGCAGGAAGGCGAAAATTATCAGGTTGCTCAATATCAGAGAAATTAACCGGTTGACGCACTACCGCCAACCTCCCCAGTCGGACATGCTCGACATGGCGAACCATATCCAGATGTTCAACTTGCGGATCGGCAAACACCTGATCTATCTCGTTCACCGGACCACAGGGAACTCCCGCCTCATTAAGCAGGTTTATCCAGTATTCGGACGGTTTAGTCATGAGAACGGCCTCAATCTCAGCATTGAGTGCCCCCCGATTTTTTGAACGTAGCTCATCAGTTATATAATCTGGGTGCTCGGCCAAGTGTGGCATACTGATAGCATGGCACAATCTGTTATAAAGCGCATTGGCGGCCGCAACATTGATGTGCTTATCCGCAGTGCGGTAGCACGACTGAGGCATCAGGGTTGGATGATCATTGCCCACAGATCCTGCCACCTCGCCTTTTTGAAGCCACCGCGAAGCTTGAAAATCAAGCATGAACACCATCGCCTCGGTGAGTGATGTATGAACCCAGCGCCCTTCACCAGTTTTTTCCCGATCGAGCAGCGCCATCAACAAACCCTGTGCCAGAAACATGCCTGCGCATAAGTCGGTGATAGGAATTCCTACCCGCAAAGGTCCAGTCTCTTTTGTGCCCGTGATCGACATCAGTCCGGCAAGACCTTGGGCAATCTGATCAACCCCCGGTCGTGATTTATACGGTCCAGTCTGGCCAAATCCAGCAATGGAGCCATAAATAATACTCGGATTGACTGTTTTGAGCATTTCATAATCGATCTTCAGCCGATGTTTAACATCCGCGCGGAAGTTTTCGACCACCACATCTGCTCGCGCAGATAGGCGCAAGAACAGCGCGTGGCCGGCCTCGGTTGCCAAATCAATTGTTAGGCTACGTTTGTTGCGATGCAGGTTTTGGAAATCAAAGCCATCCCGATCCCCGGCAAGCGCGCCCCCTTTTTGTCCCGGACGATCCGGCGGCTCAACATGAATGACATTTGCCCCCCAATCGGCAAGCACCCGGGCCGCAGTCGGCCCGGCTCGGGCACGGGTAAGATCCAACACAACATAGTCTTCAAGCGGAAATTTCTTGGCAGTCATTTTACACCTCTCTCCAAGCGTAGGCGTTCAGTAAAGCGCTTTATTGCATTCGCAAAACATATATGCCTTCGACTAAACACGTCGCGTGAGCAGGTAAGAACACAGATGGCGCAGATTGTCAGCTTCACCGCCATATGATTGCAAGGCAGCAAGCGCATCTTCAACCCTGCTTTGTGCCGCACCACGCGCGCCCTCAATTCCAAGATGCGCAACGAACGTTGCCTTACCTCTAGCCGAATCCTTACCTGTGCGCTTACCCATCTCCTCCTTACTCGCCTCTTCATCGAGCAGATCATCGGTTATTTGGAAAGCTAACCCAAAAGCATTAGCAAAATTCTCCAGCCGGCCACGGTCTTCGGCCGAACCACCGCCAATTGTCACACCACAGGTGCAGGCATAGCGGAAAAGAGAGCCTGTTTTCATCGCCTGCATACGTTCAATATCACTAAGATCTGGCACACTTTTCTCGAAAGCCAAATCCAGTATTTGTCCCCCAACCATACCGCTAACACCAGCCGAATGAGCCAAATCATGAACCAACCGGCAACAAATACTAGCCGAATAATGCTGCTCAGCCTCGGTGATTATTTCAAAAGCCAATGCTTGCAGCCCATCACCAGCCAAGATCGCGGTTGCCTCATCGAACTCAACATGGACCGTTGGCTGCCCACGGCGCAAATCATCATCGTCCATCGCCGGCAAATCGTCATGTATCAGCGAGTACGTATGCAAACATTCTAGCGCCAGCGCCACCGGCATCGCCAGATCAGATGAAACATCGAACAGTCCGGCACACTGGATAACCAGAAAGGGACGCAAGCGTTTTCCACCTGAAAGCGCGGCATGGCGCATGGCGCGAACAACTTTCTCGGGCGCATCAATGTTCGCCAAACGCGAATTAAGAGCGTTATCGACCTTGGCGGAAATCCGGACTAGATCTTCTGGAAAGGGCATTGGCATCTGTTGTTAAGCGATGAATTTCAGCGCAATATTGCTTGAATATCTAACAAGAGAAAAGTTCCCCGTCGAATGCGACGTTTGATGTCCTCTCTCATCGTTATCTTTTGCAGCCTGTGCCTGACAGTCACCGGATTGATCGGCGCGTTCTCATTCTTAAACCCTCCCTTTACCGCCTTGATGTTGTGGCGCCTGCCAAATGGTTATGGCATGGAATACAGCCCGCTCTCAATCGACCAAATCTCCAGCGAACTTACGCACGCCGTGCTTACATCTGAAGACAACAACTTTTGTGAGCATCAGGGGATTGATTGGGATGCCGTAATACTAGCACTTAATCAATCACGAGCGGAAAACAGCCCCCCTAGGGGAGCTAGCACAATCACCATGCAAACCGCTAAGAACCTTTTCTTGACTCCTAAGCGCAGCTACATCCGAAAACTGCTAGAAGCACCAATTGCCCTTGTAATTGACCTTTTCTGGAGCAAACGCCGAATTATGGAAGTCTATCTGAATATCGCTGAGTGGGGACCAGGCATCTATGGCGCTGAAAACGCAGCACGCACGTACTTCAACCGTCCAGCGAGTGAGTTATCGCGACGACAGTCAGCCTTGCTTGCGGCAGCTCTACCAGATCCACTATTACGCAACGCTGCAAAGCCAGGACCAGTGACCTCTGCCACCGCCCGACGCATCGAACTGCGGATGGCTCAAACTCGTGGTCTTTTCTCCTGTATTGACAAGCTATAGGCTCAAAAGCCTTTCCCCTGAGGTCAAAACACCCTCGCTCATCCCACCATCCGAGAAAGGAACCCCAAGTGAGCAAAAAAATTGCGATTATTGGCACCGGCGCAAACGGTAGCTGCATCGCCGCCGATCTGATCGAAGCTGGGTACGACATTACAATGATCGACGCATGGCCCGATCACATTAACACCATGCGCGAGAGCGGGCTCCATGTTGTCCATCCCGACCGCGACTTGCATGTTGCGGTGAACGCACTCCACATTTGCGAAGTATGCAAAATTTCGGACAAATTCGACTATATTTTCCTATGTTTTAAGGCCTACGATACATGCTGGGCGGCTCGACTTATGGTACCATATCTGGCCCAAGATGGGCTGTTTTTAGGAGTCCAGAACGGCCTTACCGCCGACGTTATCGCCAATATTGTCGGGCCAAACCGCACATTGGGCTGCGTTGTTGAACTCGCCTCAGAAATGTTTGAACCCGGCAAGATAAAAAGATCAACGCCACGCTCAGGCACGTGGTTTGGCGTCGGCGCGCTTGATCCATCGATGGAGGGCCGCATCGATGAAATCGTTCAGCTCCTCTCCCATGTAGGAAAAGTATCCAAATCTGAAAATGTTCGCTCCGGAAAATGGATGAAACTTATCGTAAATGCCATGTCGATGTGTCCCAACGCCATGATTGGACGCAATGGTAATGTCTCAGTCACCATCCCCGGGATGCGCGACTTGATGTTACGCTGCGGCGAAGAGGCCTTGGCGGTGGGGCAACAGGCCGGATATCAGATCGAGCCCGTATTTGGTCTCACCAAGGATGACATCACCGGCAGCAACCAATTGCTTGAAATGCTGTTAGAAAAAATTCTTAACGATGTCGGCCCTAGTGCGCGAAATACAGTGTTTCAGGACCACCTTAAAGGCCGACGCAGCGAATGCGCATTGATGAACGGATGGGTCGTTGAAGAGGCAGCAAAATCAGGGCTAAATGCCCACGCAAATGCTGCAATTGTCGAGATAACTCGCCAGATTGAGGCCGGAGAGATCAAACCAGACCCATCAAATCTTGAACTGGCGCTTTTGGCAGAAAGTGAAATCAATGCAGGCCGCAAAACAACAATATGACGTTTACCGCATACTCTGACTGGTCAACGGACGATCAAAGATGTATAAGCCCGCCGGACATTAGCGCAACGCGCTCTATAGGAATATTGAGATCATGGCTGTTCCAAAAAAGAAAGTTAGCCGCGCCAAACGGGGGATGCGCCGTTCAACGGATGCACTCAAGGCACCAACTTATGTTGAAAACAAAGATAGCGGCGAGTTGCACCGCCCACATCACATTGATCTTAAGTCAGGCATATACCGTGGCCGTCAGGTGCTTAAGCCAAAAGATGATATTTAGACATCGGCCCTAAGGCACGCCAATCACAAGAGCCGCAAATCCCCGTCTAAACGCGGCGCTCAATCATGAGTTTCTTAAGCTCGGCAATTGCCTTTGCCGGATTGAGGTTCTTCGGACAAGCCTTGGCGCAGTTCATGATGGTGTGACACCTGTAGAGCCTAAATGGATCTTCTAGATTATCTAACCGCTCGCCGGTTGCCTCATCGCGACTGTCGACAACCCAACGATATGCCTGCAGCAGAATTGCCGGTCCTAAATATCGATCAGAATTCCACCAGTAGCTCGGGCATGACGTTGAGCAGCACGCACATAAAATACACTCATATAGCCCATCAAGCTTTTCGCGATCCTCGCGTGCCTGCAACCATTCTTTTTGCGGTGTCGGCGAATCCGTCTTCAGCCAAGGCTCAATTTCCCGGTGCTGGGCAAAGAAATTACTCATATCAGGAACGAGATCTTTCAATACCGTCTGATGCGGAAGCGGATAGATAGTCACCGGCCCCCTTACCTCTTCGATTGCACGAGTACAGGCCAGTGTATTGGTGCCACCGACATTCATTGCACAAGAGCCGCACACACCTTCCCGACATGACCGCCGGAATGTGAGAGTTGAATCGATCTCATTCTTAATCTTGAGCAGCGCATCCAGAACCATCGGTCCACAATCATCCAGATCAACTGTATAAATATCGATCCGAGGCTTTTGCCCATCATCCGGATTCCACCGGTAAATACGAAATTCTCGGGTATTTTTACCCGCGCCATCGGACTTAGGCCAAGTTTTCCCCTTTCCAACTCTCGAATTCCTGGGAAGCTTCAATTGAACCATTTTAATCTCTCAATTCTGCAACTTTGCGCATCTGTAAGACACAACCTGGTAGCTTTGTAGATCCACGCAAAGCGCCCAACTAGTAAACCCTCACCTTCGGTTCGATGTAACTAATATCTTTGGTCAGCGTATAGGTATGGACATGACGGTAGTCGAGCGTGACAGCATGGCTATCGTCATCTGCCCAGGCTAGCGTGTGTTTCATCCAATTTTCATCATCGCGATCGGGGAAATCCTCGCGCGCGTGACTGCCCCGGCTTTCCTTACGCGCAACCGCACCTTCCATCGTTACAACCGACTGTATGATCAGGTTATCCCATTCAAGTGTTTCGATGAGGTCCGTGTTCCAGATTAGAGAGCGATCGGATACACGAATATCGCCTTTGGCCAACCATACATCATGAATAAGCTTATTACCCTCTTCAAGGACTTCGCCAGTGCGGAACACAGCACAATTGTTCTGCATTGTGCGCTGCATACGCATCCGCAGCTCAGATGTTGGCGTCGATCCTGAAGCGTGACGCAACCGGTCTAAGCGTTGCAAGGCTTTTTCACCCGCATTGCTCGCAAGTTCCGGCTGAGATGCACCAGCTTCAACGGTCTCGGCCGCCCTGAGCGCGGCCGCTCTCCCAAATACAACTAAATCGATTAATGAATTCGAGCCCAACCGGTTCGCGCCGTGCACAGACACACACGCTGCCTCGCCGATTGCCATGAGACCAACAACCACCGTATCAGGATCATCTCCCTTTTTAGTCAGCACTTCGCCACGATAGTTGGTAGCAATTCCGCCCATGTTGTAATGAACGGTCGGAAGCACTGGAATCGGTTCGCGCGAGACATCAACACCGGCAAAAATACGCGCCGTCTCTGATATCCCTGGAAGACGTTCATGCAAAATCGCCGGATCGAGATGCTCAAGATGCAAATGAATGTGATCCGATTCCTTACCAACGCCGCGCCCTTCACGAATTTCGACAGTCATTGAACGTGAGACAACATCGCGGCTGGCGAGATCCTTGGCCGAGGGTGCATAGCGCTCCATAAATCGCTCGCCCTCCGAATTTGTCAGATAACCGCCCTCACCACGAGAACCCTCGGTGATAAGACACCCCGCGCCATAAATTCCGGTCGGATGGAACTGCACAAACTCCATATCTTGAAGTGGCAACCCTGCGCGCAATACCATGGCATTGCCATCGCCAGTACAGGTATGCGCTCCGGTACACGAGAAATAAGAGCGCCCATATCCACCGGTCGCCAGAATAGTTTTTGCCGCACGAAAGCGATGGATAGTACCGTCATCAAGGCACAGTGCAATCACTCCACGACACGCGCCCTCATCGTCCATGATCAAATCGAGGGCAAAATATTCTATAAAAAACTCAGCCGAATGTCTGAGGGACTGCCCATACAGAGTGTGCAGCATCGCATGCCCAGTCCGATCAGCGGCTGCGCAAGTGCGCTGCGCAATGCCCTCGCCATAATTGGTTGTCATACCACCAAATGGTCGCTGATATATCTGGCCAGATTCAGTCCGGCTGAAGGGCAGCCCAAAATGCTCTAATTCATAGACTGCCTGAGGCGCTTCACGGCACAGATATTCAATTGCGTCCTGATCACCCAGCCAATCAGCACCCTTCACGGTATCGTACATATGCCAGCGCCAATCATCCTTTCCCATGTTCCCGAGTGACGCCGCAATGCCGCCCTGCGCAGCAACGGTATGACTTCTGGTTGGGAAAACCTTGGTTATGCAAGCGGTCTTTAATCCCTCTTGGGAGCAACCGAGCGTAGCGCGCAATCCCGCTCCGCCTGCACCAACGACCACAACGTCGTAGGTGTGGTCAACAATCTCATAGGCGCGACCGTTAATCGCCATCGTACCGCCTTCACTGTCATTTGCGGCCATCGCCATTCAACCTCCAAAACTAATTTTAAGAATGGCGAATATTCCGCCTACCGCAATTATGGTTGAAAACATAATATTGGCCACAACCGCCATAACGCGACTTAATTTACCATGGACATAATCTTCGATGATTGTCTGCATACCGAGACGCATATGATAACTCACCGATAAGACCAGCAACAAAAAAACACCCGCAACAAGAGGCGATGCAACTATGGCCCGCACCTCTTCATAACTGGCACTTGAAATATTGATAGCAATCACAATCAGCGCGATTGTGAGTGGAACATTGGCAACAGCCGTCACCCTTTGCCACCAAAAATGATGGGTCCCGTCTCGCGCCGTTCCAAGACCGCGCGCGCGGTTAAGCGGTGTTTGCATATTCATAACCTTATCTCACTGAGTATCCGACGCCCCAAACAAGCAACGTCACGCAAACCGAACCAATAATTGTTGCCCACGACATCAAGTCAATTGTCTTGAGTTCAAATCCGCGACCACTATCCCACAAGAAATGGCGTAGTCCACCGAGCAAGTGGTGAACCAGCGCAAATGTGAACACAAACAGCACCAGACGCCCGACAAACGATCCAGCAAACTCACGAAATATACCATAGGTTTCTGGCCCGCCCGCAAGGGCGATTAACCACCACGCAAATAGGATAGTACCAAGATACAGCCCCGCACCGGTGACCCGGTGAATGATCGACATCACCATATTGATCAGTGGACTGTAGATTTGCAGATGCGGTGACAGAGGTTGCCAAGCTTCGGGTTCAGCCATGAAGAAATCAGCTCCAATTTAGAGACATTTTCATCTGATTAAGGTTTAGACGTCCAGACAGCGTAACGCAATTTCGTCGATGTTGATTTTTTAATGTATGTATCCAAGATTTAATATCACGCCACTTGCACCTGATTGACTCATGACTGAAGACGGCGCGAAACAGAGGCTACCCATCCGATAGTTTCAGATCTGGCAAATACGTACCCTCAACTTCCTTGAATACCGCTTGTCCACAATATGCCTTGTCGTCCGAATCAAAGGTAAGGGTAGGTGACCCATACAACAACCAACCCTTGTTCAGAGCATCGCTTATCTTATGACAAAAACTAGCATCATCTGGACCTGTCAAAAGTCGATAAAGTTTCAAGGGCTTCACCTCCTGGTAATGATACCTCGCACGATAGAACTATTTTACTCAAGATTGATTATCCAGCACTGCGATAACCTCAGAAATTGTTAACGTACGGTGCGCCATCTCCAGATGAAGCCGCTCCACCATTTCGCCATCAAGATTAATCACTCCGGCATCTATGTTTTCAGGTAATTCGAATGCCGAAATGACTCGGCGAGCCTGATTTATTTCAGAAGGAGACGGACAAAACAGTTCATTGGCTAGCTCGGTTTGAGAGGGATGAATAAGAGTTTTACCATCCATTCCAAGTTCCAGCGCTTTCTTACATTCGTCAAGAAACCCTTCCATATCGCGAAATTTATTATAGACACCATCCAGAACATCCAGGCCATGAGCACGAGCAGCAAGCACCACCATCGATATCCAATGAGCCAGCGGACCTCTGCCATCAGTCAATTTAATGCGCGTTTCTTTGACAAGATCATTAGTGCCTAGCACAAGACAGGTAAGCGGCACATCAGCCTCCTCGACAATCGAGGCAATATCTCCAATGTGCAAAAGAGCGCGTGACGTCTCGATCATCGCCCAGATTTCTACATTAGATGCGCCGTCACACGTCGACAGCACTCGCGCCACCATCAGCACATCTTCAGCGCTTGATATTTTAGGTACCAAGATGCCATCTGCGCCCGAGCTAACGGCTGCCATAAGAT
Organism: Alphaproteobacteria bacterium; assembly: GCA_963582255.1. Classification (GTDB taxonomy): domain Bacteria; phylum Pseudomonadota; class Alphaproteobacteria; order Rhizobiales; family TMED25; genus CAUZRD01. The sequence goes on from CAUZRD010000014.1 coordinate 16,853, forward strand.
CTTCTTCCCCCCAGGGTGTTGCAAGAGGATTAATTCGGATTACGATTTCGCGCTCGCCATAGCCACCCCGTGAAATTGCGGCGCATACATTTTCACGCGCATTGTCTTTTTGTTCCGGCGTTGCCGAATCTTCTAGATCGAAAACCAGCACATCGGCATTGATCTCACGCGATCTATCAATTGCGCGCAACTTTGCACCGGGCACATAAAGAGCGCTTCGGCGTGGTCTAAATATTCTCATCATGCCTCCGACGTGTCATTAATTATCGTATAAACTAACTGAATTTCTATTATTCAGAAAAGAGCGTCGTCGTCGACTTCACCCCTGAGATTCACCGGAAGAATTTATGTCGGTCATCCTTACTATCTCCTCGCAGGTCGTGCGCGGGCATGTTGGCAACTCCGCCGCTGTATTCGCGCTTCAACAGCTTGGCCACGACGTGTGGCCGCTTGTCACCACAACACTTGCCCATCATCCAGGCCACGGCCGGGAGGTTCCACAGCTTGTGACACCAGCAGAGCATTTATACCGCTTTGTCGAGGCGCTAGATCAGCGCGGTTGGCTTGGCCAGATCGATGCCGTGTCAACAGGATATTTCGCGCAAGAGGAGCAAGTCAGGGCGGCTGCCAATATCCTGACGCTGATTAAATCTGTGCGTCCGGATGCACTGTTCCTGTGTGATCCGGTCATAGGAGATAGCGGTGGTCTATATGTAACTAGGGATATAGCACAAAATATTCACAACCTTTTAGTCCCCACAGCAGACATTCTTACCCCTAATCTCTTTGAGATTGGCTGGCTGACAAATGGGGCACCTGCAACACTCAAGGACATCATTAGCCAGGCAGCAAGCCTTGGGCCGGCCGAGTGCCTTGTCTCATCAGCACCGAGCACTGGCCAAAATTCTGTCCGAACAATTTTAGTCAACCCACCTGAAGCCTATTCAGTTTACACCCCACTCATCAGCAGCACCGTGCATGGAGCTGGTGACCTCCTCGCCGCACTTTATCTTGGCTGGCGACTAATGGGCGAGAGCCCGAGCGCATCTCTTGCCAAGAGTATGGGGGGACTAAACGCTGTCATTGAAAAAACGGGAAAAAGTGGGGCCAACGAGCTCGCGTTGATTCAAATGCGCGATGCGTTGCGTACTCTATATCCAGCAACAGTTACAACTGAGCACGACTAGATACTCCACGGTATAAATGCCAATCTATTAGATTTTTCTCTGGTAGCTATACCCATGACGGTCCACATGGGACTATTCGTCTATATCGACAACCACGCGTCCGCGCACTTCACCTTTCAGAATTTTTTGTCCGACCTTAAGCGCTTCTCCAAACGAAATGTGAGAGGTAAGCGCCTCCAGCATATCCAGATCAAGATCGCAAGCCAAGCGCTTCCAGGCCTGGTGACGCCGGGGGGCCGGGCACATCACTGAATCAATGCCGAGCAAGCGAACGCCACGCAAAATAAACGGCGCAACCGACCCAGGCAGGTCGATCCCCTGTGCCAGACCGCACGCTGCGACTGCCCCGCCATAGTTCATCTGAGAAAGCAAATTGGCCAGCGTATTCGAGCCCACAACATCGATTGCTCCGGCCCATCTAGATTTGGCAAGCGAGCGCACATCACCCGAGAACTCTTCCCGGCTAACAATATCTGCTGCACCAAGTGAAGTAAGAAAAGATCGCTCTTCTTCCCGGCCAGTTGACGCAACAACGCGATACCCAAGTTTAGCTAAAAGACAGATTGCCACGCTGCCAACACCGCCGGCCGCGCCGCTCACAACAATGTTACCAAGATCCGGGGTAATACCCGCATCTTCAAGAGCCATTACACATAACATCGCGGTAAAACCTGCCGTACCAATCGCCATGCTTTGCTGCGCGGTAAGCCCTCCAAGCACCGGCACCAACCAATCTCCACTCACACGAGCCTTTTGCGCCAATCCACCATGATGCGTTTCGCCAAGGCCTTGGCCTGTCGCCACCACAATATCGCCGGGCGAGAATTTTGGGTGGCCAGATCTACTTACTTCACCGGAAAAATCAATGCCCGGGACGAGAGGAAACCGACGAATAACAGGCGCCTGTCCAGTCAGCGCCAGCCCATCCTTATAATTGATAGTCGAGGCAAAAACTCGTACATCAACATCACCAATCATCAACTCATTTTCCGGAAAATCAGTAATCTCAGCTTTTGAGCCATCGGTGGTTTTGGTGATAAGCCACGCCTTGAACATCTCACTCATATATTTGATCGCTCCAGCTTAAATCTCATCTCCACATTAAAGCTCTAATACAACATCAGCGCGCCATGTGACCGATTCTGTTGCTATAGACCAGCCCCTTATACCTGTCCATCAGATCACCGCTTGCGACATCACGCCCACGAACGTACATGTGGGGAACGAAAGAACGGAGCCGCCCAATGACGTTTATGCAGCTAAGCGATCGTAAGGTAATCCGGGTAACCGGCACCGACGCATCAAAATTTTTGCAAGGTCTACTCAGTGCAGAAATTGACGAAGTAACACCAGACACACCGCGCACGGCAGCTTTGTTAACACCGCAGGGCAAAATTCTGTTCGATATGCTTATCTTTAAAAAAGGCGGCGCCTATTTTCTTGATTGCAGTGCTGTCGCCGCCAATGACCTCGCAGAACGGCTGTCCTTTTATCGATTAAGGGTCAACGTCGATATTATTCTAGCGCCAGAATGCCACGCTATCTGGTCGCCAATCTCGGAGCACAACACAGCCGATCTGGCAGTAGACCCACGCCTAGCGCAATTGGGGAACCGCGGTATTTCCGACATCCGCCCACAAGATGATGGCACCAACACCTACCATCAAACACGCATTCATGCCGGGATTGCCGAAGCCTATGTTGACTATGCCCCTAATATTATTTTCCCTCATCAGGCTAATCTTGATTTATTGGCCGGGGTATCTTTCACCAAGGGATGTTTTATTGGTCAGGAAGTTGTCTCTCGCATACACCATCGCAGCTCGGTAAAGAAACGCTTTTTACCCTGTGATGTGATTGGCGATGTTCCGCCGAGTTCGACCGAGATAAAGGTAGGTGCTCGTAAAATTGGACACACAGGATCGTCTTCCGGCAACGAAATTCTTGCGCTGCTTCACCTGGACCAGATCAAGACCCGCCTCGATGGGGACAAGCCAATAAAATGTTTGCAATCATCTCTCACTCCAAGATTTCCAGACTGGCTCGTCACCGCGTTGACTAAGGAGGGGCACAAACCCTCATGACCAAAACTTCTCTCAACCGAATAGGACAATGCGCTTGGCCAGGCCATGACCCACTCTATCTTGCTTATCATGATGAAGAATGGGGAGTTCCTGAGTATAACGATCGTGAGCTCTTTGAAAAACTGGTACTTGATGGGTTCCAGGCTGGTCTATCGTGGATTACAATCTTAAAAAAACGCGACGCGTTTCGCACCGCATTTGCGCGATTTGATCCTGAGCGCATTGCAAATTTTACCGATAACGACATCAAGAGTCTCATGGAAAACCCGGGTATCGTCCGCAATAGAGCAAAAATTACCGCCACCATCGGCAACGCCCGTTGCTATCTTGAAATCCAATCATCCAGTCCAGGATTTTCCTCCTATTTATGGGATTTTTCTGATGGTCAGCCTATACAAAATGACATCAAATCTATGGGCGAGCTACCGACTAAGACCGAGCTGTCAAAGGCTCTTTCCAAAGACTTGAAAAAGCGTGGTTTTCTCTTCGTCGGGCCCACAATTATATATGCGTTCATGCAGGCAATTGGCATGGTAAATGATCATCTCATTACCTGTTTTCGCCACGGCGAATGTGCCAATATGTCGCATGCAAAACGACAATCTGGGAAATGAGATCAACAGATGCCCCGCGCGCATGGCAGCGCATGCTAAGTGGCCGACGTCTCGACCTGATTAATCCGTCACCTCTCGATATTGAAATTGAGGACATTGCCCATGGCCTAGCCCGCGTTGCGCGCTGGAATGGACAAACTATTGGAGAACACGGCTATTCGGTAGCTCAGCACTCACTCCTTGTGGCTGAAATTGCTGGTAAAATACGGCCTAAATGGCCCGCGAAATGGCGCCTTGCCGCGCTGCTTCATGACGCACCCGAGTATGTGGTCGGAGACCTCATCTCACCGTTCAAGGCAGCATTATCTCTCGATTACAAAGTGTTTGAGAATGCGCTTTTGGATGCTGTCCATATTCGCTTTTCACTCCCAGCACCACTACCCGATAATATTACTAGAGTGGTCAAGCGGTCCGATCGCATTTCGGCCTATCTGGAGGCAATCGCACTCGCCGGGTTTGAAGAAGAAGAAGCCGCGCGAATATTTGGCCGCCCACGCGGTCTCAATCCAGATCCTATTTTGAAACAACCCCTTTTGTCACCATGGCCAACAGCTATCGCACAAACTAAATTTCTGGACCATTTTAACACCCTCGCTGCTGAGTCACGATAAAGATGAGCAAGCATGTTGAACGCGAATGCCACAAGTCCAAAACTAAATAACCCTCACCGCAAGTCCTATGCATGAAAATTATCGTCAGTCCCGTGAACCAGATCAACCAGATAATTGCATCTGAAAATCCCCAACACCTCATCTCCCTCCTTTCGCAAAACGACATGATCGACACGCCGCACGACATCGACACTGCAAATCACCTAAAGCTTGCCGTAAACGATATCACCTCGCCAGTTCCCGCACTAATAGAACCACGTGCTGAGCATATCCGACGGTTGCTGGAGTTTGCTGATACCTGGGATCAAAGCACTCCACTTCTGATACACTGCTTTGCCGGCATCAGTCGTTCGACAGCTGCGGCACTGATTTTACTCTGCTCTATCAGCCGTGAAAGACAGGAAATCGACATAGCAAAGACCGTGCGCAGGGCATCCCCACACGCATCTCCAAACGCGCTATTAATAGCTCACGGAGATGAGGTCTTAGGTTTAGACGGCCGCCTAATTGATGCTGTTGAAAAAATGGGCAAATCTGTTTTTGTCCCGCTCGCCTGTCCGTTTTCAATTCCGATATCAATGGGGATGCCGGTTTCATGACCACCGCACCCATCATCGAGATTAGTCTAAATGCAGCAATTATCTCGGTTCGCGGCGGTGATCCGGTGATTCTCGTTGTGACCGGAGAAGCTGTATCTCCTGACCAAATACCCTCAGGACCATTCGATCCTTTATCCCACCGCACCATGGAGATTGGTCTTCGTAGCTGGGTGCGGGACCAGACTAGCCTTAAACTTGGCTACGTTGAACAACTTTACTCCTTTGGTGATCGTGGCCGGCATGCTGAGCCTGGTGATATTGGCCCACACAATGTCTCTATTGGGTACCTTGCTCTTACTCGTGCTGATTTGGGGACTTCCGGCAAAACCGCATCAACCCTGTGGCGCAGCTGTTATCACTATTTCCCCTGGGAGGATTGGCGCGGCGGCAAACCAGATATTCTGAGCGCTGAAATAGAACCCGCGCTGCGCGCTTGGGTAATCAAATCCGGTGCGCTCGCCCTCACACGTGAAGATCGCGTCCGCCTTTCATTTGGACTTGATGGTATGCCGTGGAATGAAGAACATGCGCTTGAGCGGTATGAGCTCCTCTATGAGGCTGGGCTAGTATTTGAGTCGTTACGTGATGGGCGTGAGGCGGCAATTGCACGCAATCGATCTGGCCCCGTACCCGAGCTTGGCCAGCCCATGACCCATGATCATCGTCGAATCTTCGCAACAGCGCTCAGTCGTCTGCGGGCAAAGATCAAATATCGCCCAGTTATATTTGAAATGATGTCACCATCCTTCACGCTATTGATATTGCAGCACACCATTGAATCACTCTTAGGACTGCACCTCCACAAACAGAATTTCCGTCGCCTGATTGAACGGCGCGGATTGGTTCAGCCAACCGGCGGTTTAACTACACAGACCGGGGGAAGACCCGCAAAACTCTATAGATTTGCTCATGAGGTTCTCCGCGAGCGTCCAGCACCCGGCTTGAGCCTTTAGACAACGGTTAAAATCTACTTCAAAACACAATCTGATGGCGAGAAGAAGAGAGCTACACCGTACGGCATTAATCCATCAATCTTACTATTACGCCATATACTGGACAATTGGGGCAGTCAGAGTCATAATCATTTTGGTAATACTCATATTAAGCATAAGGCCTTGCAGGGCCTATTTTTGGAACCCATATATACTCAATATGAGTATATATAATGGAGAACGACCATGCCAGCCATCTCAACTAGGGCCCGAGATCACGGTGACGCGGGCAGTGACCCGTCTTCAGCAGCGCGTAAATACGGCGTATTGCCCCGTCCAGAACTTGAGTATACCGACGCGGTAGCAACCGAAATGGCACCTTATTATGAGAAAGTAAAAACCGTTATTCCGTCAATTGAATGGCCGTTTTTTGCGCCTTATGTAAAACATATTAATCGATTGAAAAAAGAGCGTAACGCCGTTTTACTCGTCCACAATTACCAAACACCAGAAATTTTTCACTGCGTGGCTGACTTTGTCGGAGATAGTCTAGCTCTAGCCAAAGAGGCTACCCGCACTAACGCCGAAATCATCATTCAGTGCGGCGTTCATTTCATGGCCGAGACTTCAAAAATTCTTAATCCTGCTAAAACAGTTCTAATCCCGGATACAAGTGCTGGCTGCTCGCTGGCTTCATCTATCACCGGCGCCGACGTTCGTCGCCTTAAAAAGCGACACCCCGGCGTACCAGTCGTTTCCTATGTGAACACCTCTGCCGATGTAAAAGCGGAGTCAGACATATGCTGCACATCCGCCAATGCCGTAGCCATCGTAGAATCGCTCAATGTTCCACGCGTCATCTTTCTTCCTGATGAATTTCTGGCGCAAAACATTGCGCGTGAGACTAAAGTCGAAATTATCGCCTGGAAGGGTCGCTGCGTCGTACACGAGCGCTTTACGCCCGAAGAGCTGCGGGCCGCACGCAAAGCTGATCCAGGCCTGGTAATAATTGCCCACCCTGAATGTCCGCCTGATGTAGTCGATGAAGCTGACTTTTCTGGATCGACCTCCGGCATGATCAAGTGGGTTAAGAACAAGCAGCCTAAGAAGGTCATGCTGGTAACTGAATGCTCAATGAGCGATAATGTCGCAGCTGAAACTCCGCAAGTCGAATTCATTCGTCCCTGCAATCTATGCCCTTATATGAAAAAGATTACACTGCCAAAGATTCTGGACTCCCTGCTCAATATGGAAGATGAGGTCGTGGTTGATCCGACGATAGCCGCGCGAGCGCGGCTTGCCGTCGAACGCATGGTGAATTTGAACAGCTGATCACACCCGCTAATAGCAAGTCCCCATGCCTCATAAGATCTCACAAGCAAGCGACCGTGTTGTGATCGTCGGCGCCGGGCTTGCGGGACTTTTCACCGCCCTCAAGCTGGCGCCTCTCCCTGTCACCGTAATAGCAGCCCATCGCTTGGGCCACGGTGCATCGAGCGTATGGGCACAAGCCGGCATTGCCGCAGCAATGGGCGATGGCGACACCGTAGATGACCATGCCGCCGATACCATAAAAATTGGCGGCGGCATCGTGAATGAAAAAATGGTCCGCATCATGGTGACTGAGGCGTCCGAACGGATCGAGGACCTACTCGCTCTTGGAATTCCATTCGACCTCGACCTAAAAGGCCGACTGGCGCTTCATCGCGAAGCAGCCCATTCCGCTCACCGCATTGTCTCGATACGTGGCGATATGGCGGGTCAAAAAATTATGGAAACGCTGATCTCCACTGTGCGCGCTGCCCCCCATATTACCGTTCTAGAGGGGTATGGTGCCGAAGATATTGCCATGTCCGGTGAGCGCGCCGCCGGCATCGTCATCCGCCCAACATGGGGAGACTCTAACGCACGTGAGTTGATTACTGCTAGCGCCATAGTATTCGCAACAGGAGGTGTAGGGCGCCTATATGCCGTCACGACCAACGCAGCCGATGCCCGT
>CAUZRD010000015.1:0-22788 GCA_963582255.1 Alphaproteobacteria bacterium
ATGCGAAGCCGTGATGAGCCCAGAGTTTTTCAGGGTATTTTCGAGGAGGAAGAACCTGTGTCTACTTTGGCACGAAAGAAACCCTTGAAAGGCTTCACCCCTTGTCATAATAGGAGGGGTTGGTAGCGCAATCTTGTGTCGCACGATTGCTGAGAATCGGCTTAGTCGACGTCCCAAACAGGTCGGCGTACTTCCGGATCGACAACACGGATATTGCGGACTCGCAAGGCTCGGATCCTGTTCATCTCATCTTCAGTGAGAGAGAAATCGAAGACATCGATATTCTCCTCGATCTCATATGGCTCAAGCGCACGTGGAACCACCCCAATACCGGATTGCTGGACCAGCCAGCGTAGAGCAACTTGCGCCACAGACTTGCTGTATCCGCGCGCAATTTCTGCAAGCACTGGATCGTTGAGCAACTTACCGCGCGCTAGCGGAACATGACAGGTAACCAGCAAACCATGCTTGCGGCACTCAGCAATCAACTTATCTTGCTCGATATAGGCGTGGTACTCGATTTGGTTGGTGATTAGTGGTTCTGGGCAAAGAGACACTGCCTGCTCCAGCAAAGCTATGGTGAAATTCGAGACTCCAATGTTTCTGGCTAGGCCGTCTCTCTTAGCTTTGGCGAGAGCACCCAGTGTTTCGGCTAGTGGTACGCTCGGCTGAGGCCAGTGGATCAGTAAAAGGTCGATATAATCGAGGTTGAGTGTCTTTAAGCTTGTGTCGACAGATTGAGCAAAATCGTCCGCACGCGCATTTTCTTCGGTAACCTTGGTGGTCACCCATAGATCTTCGCGTGCAATACCGGAGGCGCGGATACCTTCTCCAACCCATTTCTCTGATCCGTATTTTCGCGCGGTGTCGATATGCCGATACCCGCACTCGATGGAATGTGCAACGAGGCTTGCTGCGCGCTCCGGTTCTGGAAACAGCATAGTGCCGTAGCCAACGGCAGGGATAGACGCGCCATGCGCAGAGATTGAAAAGCCTTTTGCCGGTTTCATGATTGGCCTATGATGTCGCAAATAGATGGTGAGATGGAATTTGATTAATACGGTAATTGCTTCTGGCTGAATAGCAATCCGAAAAGATTGTCTGAAAGTTCCAGCTTACGCACAACATAGGAAGGTTGAACTCAAAGTAGGTATCACAGCTGGCAATATTTTAGATGCAGATCACCTTGTATGCGATAAAAATTAGGCATGTAGTAGTCGTAATGGCAGTAGAAGTTTCTGAAGTACCAGTAGGTATTTAACTTCGATGGCATTATTTGCAGTCCGCTTACTATGAGAGCTGACTGCCGGAACGTTATAAGCCGTCGCTTGGCTCCTCGTCGGCTACTTCCAATATATTTGAGCTCAACGGAAGTGTTAAATGAGTGAAATTGTAACTAAGACGGCGCGTGAACTTCGCAGGCTAATTGGACTTAAGGCTATCTCTCCGGTTGAACTACTGGATGCCTGCATTGAACGCATTGAACGCATTAATCCTAGTGTTAATGCCGTTGTTGCGCTTGACCTTAACCGCGCGCGTGTTACTGCGCGGGAAGCAGAACAAGCGGTTGTCCGTGGTGACCACCTGGGAGTGCTGCATGGCTTGCCTGTTCTTGTGAAGGATTTAACAGCAACCGAAGGTCTGGTGACGACACATGGATCGCTCATCTTTAAAGATAACGTTCCAACGGAAGACGAGCTTATCGTTGCTAGAATTCGTGAGGCTGGAGGAATCATCCTGGGTAAAACTAATACGCCGGAATTTGGTTCGGGTTCCAACACCTTAAATCGTGTCTATGGAGCGTGCGTAAATCCGTTCAATCCGAGACTATCTTGTGCTGGTTCATCTGGAGGTTCAGCGGTGGCGCTTGCCACCGATATGGTGCCGCTTGCCACAGGTACTGATATGGGTGGCAGTGTGAGAACTCCGGCATCATTCTGTGGTGTCGTCGGCCATAGATGTTCGCCCGGGCTGATACCGCGTCCAACGCGTATACATGGGTGGTCCACATTGGGAGTTGACGGACCGTTGGCCCGATCCGTGGATGATGCTGCACTTTTGCTTTCCGCGACAGCAGGCTCTGATCCTCGTGACCCACTTTCCCAATCGATCAATCAGTCACTGTTTGGGTCTCTGCCGCATACTGATCTATCTCGATTGAGGGTGGCTTTTTCAGAAGATCTTGGCTGTGCTCCCGTGTCCTATGCTATGCGGAAGACTTTTCGAGAAAAGGTAAAAAAAATTGCGCCTATGTTTGCTGATACACAGTGGCGCGACCCTGATCTTGGGCCGGTGCATGAGACGTTTGAGACCTTACGCGGCGTTGAGTATCTTCATGCTTATGGAGGCTATTTTGACCAGCAGCAAGAACTTCTTGGTCCCAACGTAATAGCTAATGTGACGTCGGCGCGAAAAATTACCGTTAAACAAGTAGGGCGCGCGATGGCCGAGCAAACGGCACTGTTGCGGCGGATGGGGAAATTCTTCGATGACATCGATATCTTAATCTGCCCCGCCACATCGACAGTACCTTATCCAGTTGAGGAGTTGAATGTGTCGGATATAGATGGTGAGGAAATGGCAACTTATATTACTTGGGTTACCATTGCTTATGCACTCACGCTTACAACACACCCGGTGACGGTCATTACGTGTGGGATGGGTCCAACCAATATGCCGTTTGGGTTGCAGGTTATGGGATCGGCTTTGAGCGATGTTGCGACGATAGGTGCCGCTGCAGCAATAGAAGAAGCGCTTCGCGGCGACGCCGAACTTTCGCGCCCAATCCCAGACATCGACGCTTTGGTCTCTGGTGTTGTTGAAAGCAAGGCGGGGATTATTCCAACCCATTTGAGATCTGCGTAATAAGTGTTGGGCTAGCTTTTTATAAACAGACAGGATGGACGGGCGGGCGCAGGGTAGGTGTAAAAGCTGTTGATCTATAACGACTAACGTGACCGCGAAGTTCCGCGCCGCATCGCACTTTTAGTGTTTAATTTTTGGTTGCCACCAAAAACGTTCGTGTTGTTGGCATTGGCATACTCATTGGGTCCTGTGGTTTTTGGTTTTGCAATTTTTATGGCTGGGTTTGTCATCTTAATCGCCGCTCTTGCCTTTGCCCGGGCTCGGGCTTTAGTTTTTGTCATGACAGGGTCACCTTTCAGTCAGTCAGCATGTAATCAATTTTCACCGGTGGTGGGATTGATCCCTCGGTATTATTAAGTTCGGATCTACTAGCCTAAGGGGACCCACTCGACGTTGGGGCTTTTATGATAAGTGTGTAGGTCTAAATTGCACAGGGTTTAAATTTAGAGGGTATTAGATCATGTGCATACTCAACTAGGCTTGTGCCTGATATTTAGTATCTCTGGAATACTCAAGATGCACGACGATGAAGTTGATGAGCAATTCTGCTCATACATGGAATGAACCAAGCGTTTCTACTAAGCGCAGGGTGATGAGAGGCCCTACGTTTGGGCGCGTTACGATAATGCCCCGTTTGCGCCAGCAGCCAAGCCGTTATCGAAATGCACAATTGCCGTTATCACTACCGCGGTGCCGTTCGATTGCAAACCGATGACCCCCCGGTTATGTGACCTCGTTTGAGACGGCAAATCCACCCACAGGCACTGTGCCAACGAGCCGTTGTGGGACAATTTAGCTACCCGTATGGGTGAGATTAACTCCTATCTGTCGGTTGTACCGCTCAGGTAATGTATTAGCATCAGGGCGGTTTGGCGCATTGGCAGCGTGCGTTCACTGTGCGGCAACCGACTAAACTAAACGTAGAATGCTTACATTTGATGCGCCAGAATTTCTGAGCTACTGCCGTGAATATAAGGGTGATCCCGCTCTTCTAGTTATGCTGTGACATGGCTGTCATGGGATGACTAAGGCAGATCAGCAGGAATCGACTGTCTGCGCAGTAGATAGGCTATGTTATGCGCTGCTTCCGTTCATATCCTGCTCCATTATTTTGCGCACGGTGTCAGTTGGCATAACTGAGGTGCGCGAGCGGGTATCAAAAAATACATTCACGCATTCTGCGGTTGCAAGACAAGTTCCGTCTCTAAATACTCCGTATCCAGAGCGGAACGAGGAGTTGCCGATGTGAAATAATTTTGCGCCAATGCGGACCTCTCCTGGGAAACGGGTTTCCTTGAGGTAATTGATTTTTACTTGGGCTAAAACGGTATTGAACCAGCTTGGCACTGCCGTCAGATATTGGGCAATGAGGGCTGACCGGGCGACTTCTATCCAGATTCCGTAGGCAGAGTTGTTGACATGGCCCATTCGATCTTCATCAGCATATCGTATGGTTACCGTGCTCCAGTGGCAGTATGTGCCGGGGTTGGTTAGATCAATTGGGCTATTTTTTTCCAAAATGATGCTCCTGATTGGCGTCCTTGCCCTTGCATTTGGTGGTAATATTCTGGCGGCCTACCCTTTTGTAAGCATTAGCAGAACCAACACAATTGATGCAAAATATTTGGCTCCGTTGGCAAACGGTATTTTTTCAAGCTCATCATAAGGCAGCTTATTCGCTGCCAACACCACTCGATCATACTTTGGTGCTGGCAGCCTCGTGCAAAGCAGGTGGTTTGGACATCATAGAGGCCACTGTTGGATCTATGATTTTGAGGTATTGCGGGCCGAGCTCGGTGAGTGTGTTGCATCCAAGAAGAGCCATAACTCGGCTGATTTCTTCTCGGTAAATTTCGAGGGCGCGAGCTGCGCCGTCGAAACCGCCAGCAGCCACTCCATACAACGTCGAGCGACCGACCATCACCGCGTTCGCGCCGAGTGCAAGTGCTTTGACTACATCGCTGCCGCGTCTGAATCCGCTATCGACAAATACCGTCGTGTTTTTCCCGACAGCATTGACAATCTCCGGCAGGACTTCCATTGGTGAAATAACCCCGTCGAGGTTGCGTCCTCCGTGGTTGGAGACGCCTATGCCGTCTGCGCCATGCTTGACTGCCATCGCGGCATCTTCGCTATTAAGCACACCTTTCACGATCAGCTTATGCGGCCAGATTTTGCGCAGGGCATCCAGATCTTTCCAGCTTAGAGAATCGGTACGAAGGCTGGTACGGCCCATTGGTCCGGCGGTCAGCTTCGAGAAGACTTCAGCAGGATAATTTCGATAGGTGGGCATCCCAGTAGTTAGTAGATAGCGTAACATCACGCTGGTAAGCCAACGTGGATGCCGTAATATGTCAATAATGGCGCGCGGGGGGTATGTGAAGGGGATCGTAAAACCGTTACGGAGGTTGTATTCGCGGTTACCGGACGAGGCGCCATCCACCGTCACAACCAAGGCCTTGTACCCGGCAACCTTTGCCCGCTCCACCAATTGGTGGGAGAGCTGGCGGTCAGGCCACAAGTAAAGTTGGAACCAGAGCTCTCCCCCGACCTCATCCGCAACCCGCTCCATTGCCGTCATCGAGCCGGTGGCGAGTGTGAACGGGATTCCTGCGGCTTTCGCTGCCCGCGCGAGCGCAAGTTCGCCTTCATACCACATTAACCCTGCGGTTCCGGTGGGCGCAATCACCAATGGCATCTTATGTTCGGTGCCAAAAACCGTTACGCCCAAGCTTCGTTTTGAAACATCGACCATGGTTCGTGGCTTAAAACGTATGTTATCGAATGCTGTTCGGTTGTTTCTGAGTGAAACCTCATCCTCGGTCCCGCGGTCAACAAATTCAAACAGACCCTTTGGTACTCGTTTGAGGGCCTGCTCGCGCAGGTCAAAAATATTGTAAGCTCCAAGATTGTTTGCCATTTCTGACTCTTTATGGTTGTCGAACACATTGCATTTTTACAATGTAGGAAATTATACACCCTGATTGTGAGCTCTAGACGCCCCACGTCTTTCGAGGGCAATATGAGTGTAATTATAAACCTAGAATTTATCTGAGTACCATAAACTTTTATTTGAGGAAGTAATGATGGCCGGAACAGAAATACCTATAGATCCATATGGACCAACTGCCGCGCGCCCGCATTTGCAAGGGCCAGTTCCACGGCCCAAAAGCATAACAGTTGATTTTCATGCACATATGACTATTCCGGCGGCTGATGATCATGTGAAGCCTCATGTCTCCAATGAAGCTATTACAAATGTTCAGTATGCTAATCAAACAACTCTGGCAGCCCGGGCAAAACAGCATGAAGTTCGCTGGGCACATATGACGGAAGTCGAGGAACGCCTTGCCGATATGGATAAAATGGGCATCGATGTGATGGCAATTTCATGCTCACCCGGTCAATTCTACTATCAAGCTGATCCGGCGTTGGGCGTAGAATCAAGTCAGATAGTCAATGATACGATTGCCGCCAAAATCAAAAAGCACCCCAAGAGATTTATCGGTATTGCGACGGTGCCATTGCAGGATACGAATCATGCGATTGTCGAACTTGAACGGGCTATTGGCCAACTTGGATTTCGCGGAGTTGAAGTAGGCGCGAGTGTTAATGAGGAGGAGTTGTCAGCCGAGCGCCTTGAACCATTTTGGGCCAAGTGCCAAGAACTTGACGTGCCGGTTTTTATCCACCCGACGTCGTTTGCCTCGCCCCGTCTGCGGCGCCATATGCTGACAAATACAATCGGAAATCCGCTGGAGACAACGGTGGCAGTTCATTACTTGATCTTTGATGGAGTGATGGAGCGATTTCCTCGGCTCAAGGTTTTTCTTGCCCATGGCGGAGGCTTTGCTGCTCACTATGCAGCTCGCATGGATCATGCCTATGGCGCACGCTCAGACAGCCGTGGGAGCATCCCAGAGTTGCCAAGTACTTATCTTAAGCGGTTTTATCTAGACACAGTTGTTTTTGCGGTTGATCAGCTTGATTTTCTAATTGGTAAATACGGCTCTGATCATGTTCTTGTTGGCACAGACTACCCGTTCGCAATGGGCGAATATGATCCTATAGAACATGTCTGTCAGTCAGAGAATCTCAACGAGTCCGATCGAGAAAAAATCTGTGGTTTGAATGCGCTATCCATAATGAATCTCGATCCGGAGGATTTTGCAACCTAGGGTTTGGGGGGTGAGGCCAGGTGACGCCCAATGCTGAGGTAAATAAGCGTTGCTAAGGATGTAGAAAGATGGTGGCTGCCAAATTAGCCAGCGGCAAGCTATTTTGCAGGCCATAAACTTAACCGCCAGCGCGCGGCGATGGCGATGGTCATGGTAAGTCCGAGAGAAGCATATATCGAGGCCGTGGTTGCAAAACCGATCTTGTCTATAAGTACTCCCGCAAGCAGTAGGCCGATGGGTAAGCTGTAGATTGCCAACAGGCGTACGCCCATGACGCGGCCGCGAAACTGCTGGCCAGCTTCGTTCATCAAAATGACCGTAAGGCTGACCATACTCAGGCTTTGGAAGATGCCGACGACCAAAAGGATTGCAATCCCGATGGCGAAGCCTTCTGTCTGAGAAAACACCAGAAGCAAACAATGCCAGATGACTGCTGATGTAATCATCAATCGAGGAAGCAATCGTCCGACCGGAGCGCGATTCATGAAAATACTGCCTACAACTGCACCGCAGGATATGCTGGCAATTAGATAACTCAGGCCAGCCTGGTCTATGGAATAGATCTCTTTTGCGACATACGGCAATAGACCATTTGTTAGTGGGAATGCAGTGAAGTTGAACAACAGCACTAGCCATATTATGGCCATAAGACTGGGTGTATTCCAGGTATAAAGAATACCTTCTCGTAACTCCGCCCAGGCCGAAGTGCGGGTGAAAGCCGTATCACAGGCGGGCTTAGAAGTGCGCTTTGAGTGCACAGAATCCGCTCGGGAGATTAGAAAAACCCCGGCCACGTAAAAGGCTGCAATAGCCATATAAGCGACCCCAATGCCAAGCGTAGCGATGAGTCCTGCGCCGGTGAGCGCACCGGCAATACGCGCAGAATCAGTGGTCATGCGGGACATACCCATCGCGCCAGCCATTTGAAGAGGTGCAATGGTGTCGGCGATCAATGCTGCACGGAGTCCAAGGTCAGATGGTCGCACCAGTCCGGTCATGCCAACCAGCGCGAGAACGATGAGCGGGGTAAGCGCTCCGGTTAATGCGAGTGACATCAAGGTGAATGCAATTGTGGCGTGGACCATACGCAAGCCTACCAACAGGTTGCGCGGGCCAATCCGGTCACTGAGCACGCCAATGGCTGGCGCAATTAGTGTTCCGCCGTGCTGTAATGCTCCGAATAAAGTCAGCAATAAGACTGAGCCGGTCTCGACCAAAACGTACCAACCAAGAATTACAAACTCCATTTCAAGCGCCCAGGAAGTTACTAGGTCAGCCGTCCATTGGAAGCGGTAGCTGCGAACCTGGAAGGGTGAAAATACTGAGGAGCGTAGCACGGAGGTCATGCTGTAGGGGTGCAGGTCATTACTGCCACCTTTGGTGGGACGGTTCGGAGCTCAATCCGAACTGCTTGCGGTGGCAATACGAATATAACCCGATGAGATCCATTTGATGTGGTCACTTAAAAAAGAGGTATGCCGCAAGGCGCGAGGTGGCCTCGAGCTGCCAGTTCTAGGTTGTATCGTCGATGGTGGAGAAAACCAATCTATTTGGCGTTCTTCACCATCTACCTAAGGTGTGTTGCAAGTCATTTGTTAACCACGGCAAGTCCCGCAATGATTAGTACTTGAATAGCTCTGGGTGCTCTTGCTCAAGCTCTACCAGCTTGTCGATGCCAAAATGTAGAGTTGGCATCCCTCCGGGTATGGCTGCCAATTCGAATACCTCAATCGCTTCTTGGACAGTTGCACCTTCTTGTAGTGCGCGTTTAAGGTGTTTTCCGACCGAAGGGTAGCCGCGATATGCAAGGATTGCCGCAGCAAGAAGCTCTTTGTACTTGACTGGAACAGCCGGGTTTTTACGCAGATAGGTTGCCTCGACCATGCCTAGGCGAACTTTTTCGAACTCTGGGTCTCGGGCTGCCAGCCATTCGAAGCTTGAGAAGTGGTATCCGCGCTGATCGGCATGGTCCCGGTAGCGTTTGGCAAGCTCGGGATCAATGGTAGGGCCAGTTGCTTTTGCTTCATCTTTTGACATCTATATATCCTTTAATTTGTATAATTGCATGCTGCGCCTATAGCTAATAGACAGACGTCTCCACGTCTACGCAATAGCCTCGTCTTCTATGCGGGCATGGGTTTGTGTGGCCGGCTTATGTGATCGGGGCACCTACTCTCCATTGGTGAAGTCGCATTTGGCTTGATCTATTATTGGTACGGCTAAAATTTGGCAGATCAAACCGAAAAGCCACGCTTTATGAGCGCGGTCCAAAAGAGATAACTGTAAGTTATAACTGGGTTTTGCGGAGATGCCTGCCGAGTATGAGGCTAGATATACGGCGCTAATTTTACGGAGAACACTTGATGGACTTGCAACCAACTTCGTACCGGATAGTAGACCCTGGTATTAGGGACCTTTTCAGCGAACGGTCTCGTATTCAGTCGTGGCTTGATGTGGAGGCGGCACTCGCGGTCGCGCAGTCAGAACTTGGTATAATCCCTCAGGCTGCGGCCGAAGAGATTGCTCGCAAAGCAAATGTTGACTGCCTGAACCTCAATAATATCCACGAGGGCCTTGCTAGGACCGGCCACCCTATGGTGCCAACGGTCTGGGAGCTTGACCGTGTCTGTGAAAATGGGGCAGGCGCTTATGTACACTGGGGTGCGACGACGCAGAACATCATTCAGACAGCCAAGCTTGTGATGATAGGCAGGGCTCACCGGATTTTTCTCACACAACTTGGATCGGTGCTAGTATTGCTGGCAGATCTTGCTGAGAACTCCATGGATATGATCATGCCTGCCCGCACTCATGGCCAGCATGCTGTCCCGGCGACCTTCGGCTACAAGGTCTCGGTATGGATTGATGAGCTGTGTCGACATGTGGAACGACTTAGAGCATGCGAGCCGCGTGTCTTGGTTGCGATGCTTGGTGGTGGCGCCGGCACCCTTGCTTCTTTGGGCGAGGTAGGTCTTCAGGTGCAAGATCGCATGGCGGAAAAGCTGGGGCTAGGATCTATGAGCAATCCGTCACGCACTAGCGCTGATCATCTAGCTGAATATGTCACGCTTCTGGGGTTGCTTGCGGCGACATCGAGCAAGATAGGCCGCGAAATATATACGCTTATGAAGCAGGAATTTGGTGAAGTTGAAGAGCCTGTACCGGAGGGTACGGTTGGAAGCAGTACCATGCCTCAAAAGCGTAATCCGAAGCTCACCCAGGATATTGTTGCAGGAGCAGCCGAACTGCGTGCACTAGTGCCACTTGCCCTGGAAGCTATGCAAACTGAACATGAGGCAGACCGAACAACCTACATTATGATTGATCATGCGCTAAGCCAATCATGTATCTTGACGGGTGACATTCTACAGCGGCTCATAAACATATTTGAAGGGCTGCGCTTATTTCCGGAGAGGATGCGTCAGAATCTTGATCTTACTGGTGGCCTAATCATGTCAGAAGCGCTGATGCTAGCTCTGGGACAAAAAATTGGTAGGCAAAGGGCCCATGATGCAGTCTATGATGCCGCGCAGGCATCGCTTGTAGATGGGCGACCGTTTACTGAAACGCTAGCCGAGCAGGAGCATGTTAGCTGTAGTTTGACGCCTGAACAGATCGATGAACTGCTCAATCCAGAACAGTATCTTGGTGCATGTCGTCTTCTTGCCGAAGAGGGTGCGGAGAAAGCTCGACGTACCGCGCATAGTCTTGGAGTGGATTGTAACTAAAATATCGCCTTATCTTGGCGTTGGGTTTACTCGAGCTCCCAGTTCTTGTCGTTGCCAATGATTGAGTGCTGACACGTTGGCGATAGATGGTGAATTTGCTGTACAACCTAGCCTACGGGTCCGAGTTTTAGTGCTCTAATATGGTAAATAATAGAATTTCTGAGTTGGAGATGGTTTGTGAAAAACAGGGAAAGTAGAGACCAAATTATTGGGGAATGGGACAGATGGGTGAGTTACGCCCTACCGGAGGGCATTGAAGCCAGCGAGAACCACCTTCTTGGGTTTTTTTCACATCTAAAGGCAAAGTGCCCCGATATGTTAGAGTTTGGAGACGTTTATGACCGCTACCAAACCGTTCATGCTTGGCTGTTAGAGGCCAAGCGGATTTTATGACCGTCCTTTGTGCCCCATGATGGGCCTGACTATTCAACGCGCTTAAAGCAATATCTTACGGTAGTCGCGTCGCCAGAATGGCTGACGTTTGGTTCGCTTAACGCCTTGTAGCCGGCCTCAAACCGACTTGTCACTTTAAAATCTCCAGCGTCGATACCGATATATTTTGCCGATACGTCCTGGCAGGAAAGCCCCTTCAGTTCAGCGCGCGTCTCCCAGTCGCTGTCCGCACTTGACCGGGTAACGATGTGAACAGTTTTGCGTTCTCCGGTATCAAGGCCTGGATTGCAAATCCGGTAGACATGCCCGTCTGGAAGGCCGGCAGCTATAGTGTCGATATCACCAATCCCTTTCATCATATTAGCCTGCGACCAATCCCAGCTAAGAGTACTCTCGGAGGGAATGTAATAGCCTCTGTGAACGTTATCTATGCTGCTACAATGAGCTCTTATGTCTAGTTTTTTACCACCCATTGCGATGCAAGTAGCAAAACGCACTTCGGGGGCAGAGGTCCCCGAAACCTTACCCGAGGTGAGGCAGGCGTCACTCTTGGCATTCACGACATTGATGCCGCTAATACGTGAGGGCTTCCCCAGATGTCTGATGCAGACGAGGAACTGTTTTTCATCATCACCATTGTAAATAGTCTGTTGGCCAAACATTTTTAGCTCAAATTCAGTGGCTCCTTCAGGCGCATCTGTACCCCTATGTTCTATACAGGGCGTTTCTGCCATCGCCTGGTTTGCAGCGATGAAAAAAAAAGCAAAAAGACTGGTACGAATGCTGCTGGCAATGGAGTAATGACTTGAGAGGTAGGTCAGTTTAGATTGGGTGCTGGGCATATTTCTTCCCGTTCAAATTGGGATGTTTTTGGATTTGCCCTTTAGATTTAAGCGGTGTCTGCGGGCAAAAATTTTGTTATTGTACAATGATAAGCTAGCGCGTCTGCTCTAGACAGCCATGGCAGTCAGAATCCAATTTGTATCATTCGGAGACTCCAGCGAGTCAATGGATATAGGCGGTAGAAAGATGATACTACATCTTTTTCACTGGATAGACATGTCAAAATCACTGTACTTCGAAGGAACAATGATTTTCGGAAGAAAAGTTGCAGTTATTTTGAATTTTGATGGTGTCACCTGGATTATGTAGGGAGGTAACTATTGATTTTGACTTTAAAATTGGACCCGAGCCAATACGCAGGCAGTCTTTTTCAGGATCTGACAGATATACCATGCTTTCAAGACGTAATTTATAGACGTCACGGAGAGGTAGATCAATTTTCACATCTGGTTTGCGAGTTGTTGCCAGAATTATGTGATTTGTGTGATGCAGAAGTTTAGAATGATCTTCTTCGAAGAAGGTTGCCCTCATGCGCCAGCATTCACGCATTCCGGTTAGGGAGCCGGATAAGTGCACCGTAGTTGGTGCTATATTTGCCAACCAGTCGTCCACTTCTGGAAGGCTGTTAGGTAGATTTTCAGCTAGGGTGTTGTGGTAGAGTGCACCAACGAAAACAACAACCAAACCTAGCGCTCGCATGGGATTGCCAAGAAATGTATCGGCTATTTTTAAAGTCCAACGCCAGATCAGCATTGAATCCGAACCTCTATGGTTTGACTAGTATTGTGCGATTGGAAGTTTGCAATCTATTATGGAGCAGGTCCAATAGACTTGCAAATGTTGGGGCGCTCCTGTGTGATCAGGTGTAATAACATTTTATGACAGTGATTGTATAAAAGGGGAAGGGAAATCCAATGATCTATGAGTTGAGGGTCTACCAGGCGATCACCGGGAAACTTCCAGCGCTTCTGGAGAGGTTTGATAAAATTACGATTCCGATCTGGGAAAAGCACGGCATTCAGCAGGCTGGGTTCTGGACCACGGCTATAGGTGAGTCCAATCAGCACCTGTACTATTTTTTAAAATGGGATTCGTTGGCTGATCGTGAACAGAAATGGAACTCATTTCAATCTGATCCGGAATGGATTTCCAAGCGAGCGGAAACGGAGCGTGACGGGCCGTTGGTCGCAAGCGCTGCCAACTCAATCCTCCAGCCGACGGCATTCTCGGCTGTTAAATAGTAATTGCTGGCTAAGGCTGGTTAAGTTGGGTTGAAAAACAGTTTAGAGTGATTGCGTGCTTTCGCCAGTTGCAAATCATGGAGCTGGCGAGGAAATGTTAGCGAACCAATACATAAGACAATAACAAGATCGGGTAGGACGGACCATGGAATCCCAAGATAGGTTTGATTATATCATTGTGGGGGCAGGTAGCGCGGGCTGCACGCTTGCCGCGCGACTGACTGAATCTGGTAAGCACAAGGTGCTGTTGCTTGAGGCGGGGCCGCCCGATCGTGACCCGTGGATTCATGTTCCTATCGGCTATGCCAAGTTGTTCACCAAGAGTAGCGTCAATTGGATGTATGAAACCGAGCCGGGCGAGGAATGGGTTACCCGGTCGGTGCCACAGCCCCGTGGCAAGGTGCTAGGCGGTTCATCGTCAATCAACGGCATGATTTATATCCGAGGTCAGAGCGAGGATTATGATCATTGGCGTCAACTCGGGAACACTGGCTGGTCTTATGAAGACGTCCTGCCTTATTTTCGCCGTGCGGAAAACCAGCAGCGTGGTGAGAACGAGTTTCACGGGGCTGATGGTCCATTAAGCGTTTCAGATGCGCGCGATACCCATCCTCTGAGTGAGTCGTTGATTCAGGCAGCAGTTGCGCAAGGCTATAAGCGAAACGATGACTTTAATGGTGCTGAACAAGAGGGTTTTGGTCACTATCAATGGACCACGCGTAATGGAAGACGTTGCAGTGCAGCGGTCGCGTTTTTAAATCCAGCCCGCGGTCGTCAGAATCTTCATATTGTGTCAGAAGCGCATGTAAAGAGGATCATATTTGACGGGAATCGTGCTTCGGGAGTTGTCTATATGCTTGGCGGGCAAGAGCATATTGCTCATTGTGATGGCGAAATTCTACTGGCCAGCGGTGCATTCAATTCACCTCAGCTATTACAGCTTTCCGGAGTTGGACCAGGTGAACTTCTAGGTCGGCATGGTATTGATGTCGTTGCTGATAGGCCCGGTGTTGGCGCCAATCTGCAAGATCACGTCAATGCACCAGTGATTTATGAGTTGAAGGAAGCCCACTCAGTCAATGATGTTTATAACAGGATTGATAAGAAAGTCATAGCCGGGCTTAATTATCTTCTCGGGCGTCGAGGGTTACTTCATATGGGTGTTGCCTATGTAGGTGGCTTTATCAAGGCAGATCCACGCTCGGCAACACCGGACATTCAAACACTACTATTGCTTTTCTCGACCACTGCAGTTGGCGGTGCTCCGCATGAATATCCTGGATGCACGTTGGTCGCGACATTGCTGCGGCCGGAGAGCCGAGGGACAGTGCACATACAATCTGCTGATCCGTATATGCAGCCTGTAATTCAACCAAATTATCTCGATGCGCAGCAGGATCGCGATATACTCATCGCGGGTATGAAGGCGGTGCGACGTGTTGCGGGCGATACTAAGTTCGCTCAGCACACGGTGGCGGAGCGTTATCCGGGGCCAGATGTTCAAAGTGATGACCAATTGCTCGACTATCTGAAGAGAATGTGCCGCACCAGCTTTCATCCTATTGGTACCTGCCGGATGGGACCCGACGAAGCATCTGTTGTTGATGAGCGCTTGAGAGTCCGCGGTTTTGAGGGGTTGCGTGTTATTGATGCATCGATCATGCCGACGCTTGTTTCAGGCAATACTAATGCACCGACAATCATGGTCGCGGAAAAGGGATCTGATATGGTACTTGCCGATGCGCGGTAGCGGGACTACCTGATGAACTGAGGTGCTGACCTCATGCGTTTATGTGCAAGGTATTACATGAAGTAATGCCTACGTGATGAAGGCCAAAAGATGCGCAGTTATACAGTCCATTGCTGGAGGTATGCGATCGGCAATCCTGACGCCGAAGCCGCAGCGACCATTTTCGTGCGCGATGGGTTTTCCTGGATTGCGTTCATCTTACCTCTGGCTTGGACACTCTATAATAGTATGTGGGCTGTGCTTTTAGCTCTGGCTTTGGCGTTGGTTGGCCTCAATCTGGCGATTGTAGCTGCAGGCCTACCTGAATTTGTGAATGCAATTATGACCTTTGTTGTTCATTTTCTATTTGGTGCAGATGCTCGAGATTTGCATCGCTGGACATTGTCTAGGCGCGGATACGACGTTGTTTCCGTGCTAGTGGCAGAAAACCAGGACGAGGCGGAAATACGGTACTTCCAGGACTGGTGCGATGGGCTGAGTGCTAATCAATACGCCTATGTGGCCGGTGAAGAGACTAAAGACTTTGTGCTTCCTGTCAAACTGGATCATGCGGTCGAGATGGATCGTTTGACTGAGATGGGGCCTAACCCGCCGGCACCATCAACGACCCCGGCTTGACGGCTGCGATAGCTGGCCGATTGCCATGTCACAGGTTGTTATCATCGACTATGGATCGGGGAATTTACATTCCGCGTCCAAGGCGTTTCAGCGCGCTGCCGATATAGTTGAGGGGTCAATCGATATCGTGGTAACGAGTGATCCGGAGGTGTTGGTTAGGGCTGATCGGGTGGTGCTTCCAGGTGTCGGGGCATTTTCCGATTGCCGCGCTGGCCTGTATGTGGTTCCCGGGTTGATGGATGCGCTTGAAGAAACAGTACTTTCCCGGGCGCGGCCATTTTTTGGAATTTGTGTTGGTATGCAACTGATGGCTAGTTTCGGCCATGAACATGGTGTCCATCCCGGGTTTGACTGGATCCCGGGTATTGTTGAGCCAGTTGAGCCGTTAGATCCAGCGTTAAAAATTCCGCATATGGGTTGGAACAGCCTTAATGCAATCAACGAGCACCCAGTGCTCAGAGGCATTACACTCGGCGAGGCTGGCTATCACGGGTATTTTGTACATTCTTACCACTTTTGTTCCAAACACCGTAAGGATATTGTTGCCGAAACATCCTATGGGGGCCCGATCACTGCTATGGTCGGGCGCGCTAACATGATCGGTACGCAGTTCCATCCTGAAAAGAGCCAGCAGCTCGGTCTGCAGGTTATTGCCAATTTTTTAAATTGGACACCCTAGGATGATTTTATTTCCGGCAATTGATCTCAAGAATGGCGAATGCGTAAGGTTAAAACTTGGCCGTATGGAAGATGTAACCATTTATAATTCGGACCCGGTTGATCAGGCGCAAGTGTTCGCGGATGCCGGATTTGAATGGCTGCATGTGGTTGATCTCGACGGTGCTTTTTCGGGGCGTCCTGAAAATGCACTCGCCGTGGAAGCTATTTTGAAATCGGTGTCGCTTCCGGTTCAACTTGGCGGTGGTATTCGCGATCGGGCAACCGTCGAGCACTGGCTTAATCTTGGCGTCTTTCGTGTTATTTTAGGAACGGTAGCGGTGCGTGATCCACAACTCGTGCGCGAAGTGGCGCGGGCGTATCCAGAGCGTATCGTGGTAGGTATTGATGCACGTGAGGGTATGGTAGCCGTTGAGGGGTGGGCTGAAACTTCCACGCTTAAAGTGGAGGACCTGGCACAGCGCTTTGCCGATGCGGGTGTTGCCGCAATAATCCATACTGATATTGACCGTGATGGCATTTTAACCGGGCTTAATTTTAACGCCTCGAGAGCTCTGGCCTTAATCACGCCTCTGCCTGTGATTGTATCTGGTGGCCTTGCATCGATTGATGATATCAAGGCACTTATTCATCCGGAAAATAGTGTTCTTGCCGGGGCGGTGAGCGGGCGAGCACTCTATGATGGACGGATTGATGCACGGGCCGCACTTCAACTTATCGCAACCGCTAGGGTTAGTGGTTCATGCTGAAATCACGGCTCATACCTTGTCTTGATGTTAAAGATGGCAGGGTGGTGAAGGGTATAAATTTCGTTGATCTGCGCGATGCGGGAGATCCGGTGGAGGCTGCAGTTGCCTATGATGCGGCTGGGGCGGATGAACTTTGCTTTCTAGATATAACGGCCAGCCTTGAACGTCGGGGCATATTATTGGATGTGGTACAGCGCACGGCGGAGGTTTGTTTTATGCCGCTAACGGTGGGAGGTGGGGTGCGAAAGCTAGATGATGTACGTCAGCTATTGCTAAGTGGTGCTGACAAGGTTTCCATCAATACTGCGGCGGTTAATGATCCGAGTTTTGTCAAATCGGCTTCGGAAAAATTTGGTACCCAGTGCATCGTAGTTGCTATTGATGCCAAGCAAGTTTCAGCTCATCGCTGGGAAATTTTTACCCATGGTGGGCGGGAGGCGACCGGAATTAACGCAGTAGATTTTGCTGAGCAAGTTGTCTCACTGGGGGCGGGCGAAATCCTTTTAACGTCGATGGATAGGGATGGCACTAAAATCGGATATGATATTGCGCTGACACGGGCGGTTGTTGGTAGGGTTACTGTTCCGGTAATTGCGTCGGGCGGTGTTGGTACACTTGATCATCTGGTGGATGGTGTTGCGTGTGGGCATGCGAGCGCAGTGCTTGCGGCGTCGATCTTTCACTTTGGTACTTATACTATTGGCGAAGCCAAGCGACATATGGATCAAGCTGGACTTGCCGTGCGTCTAGACGTAATCCCCCCCACCAGTCCACAATAGAGTATAGTTAGGCCGATTTTGATACCAACGGTAGGATGATATTTGACGATGAGGTCTATTAACCTAGGTGATTTAGAAGTCTTGGAGCGGCTATCACAAACACTGGCTTCACGGCGTGGCGGTGATGTTGATGCGTCGTATAGCTCCAGGCTGATAGCTGATCCAAAACTGGCGGCGCGAAAGCTTGGAGAGGAAGCAAATGAAGTCATTATTGCTGCACTCTGCGAGGGCGACGAGGAGCTGGCCAAAGAGGCTGCTGATTTAATCTATCATATGATGGCCCTGTTGGAGGCACGGCAGATTTCGCTTGGAGATGTGCTGCGCGAACTTGCTGCCCGTGAGGGCATTTCGGGGTTGGAGGAAAAAGCCGCGCGCGAACTTTCCTAGCGAGCGCGCCGTTGAGACGGATTTGTAGTCTATGGATTGTCGCGGGCATATTGACGTTTCACCCTATCGGCGGTTTTCAAAAGCCCAATGGGCAGCACTACGCGCCGATACCCCATTGCCGCTAGATGCCGCTGATGTAGAAAGGCTTCGTGGCCTCAATGAACCGATGTCGTTGTCGGAAGTTGAGCAGGTCTATCTACCATTATCGCGGCTGATGAACCTTTATGTGGCTGCGACCCAGGGGTTATTCCACGCGACTTCAAAATTTCTCGGCGGCAGTGGTGCAAAAGTCCCCTATATCATTGGCCTTGCTGGTTCAGTAGCGGTTGGTAAGAGTACGACGGCGCGCATTCTGCAGGCATTGCTGGGGCGTTGGCCACACCATCCGCAGGTTGCCTTGGTTCCAACCGATGGTTTCTTGTTACCGAATGCGGTTTTAGAGGCTGAGGGTCTGATGGATCGCAAGGGCTTCCCTGAAAGTTATGATCTAGGGCATTTGTTGGAGTTCATGTCCCATGTGAAAGCTGGTCAGGCTCAGATTGAGGCCCCGGTTTATTCCCATCTGACCTATGACGTTGTGCCGGGAAAGTCGATTTTGGTTGATCGGCCTGATATTCTGATTGTAGAGGGACTAAACGTTTTCCAGCCGGCGCCGCTACCGCGTCATGGAAAGGTTATTCCTTATGTATCCGACTATTTTGATTTTTCAATTTATGTTGATGCGGCAAATGAGAATATCCGTACTTGGTACATTAACCGCTTCCTCGCTCTTCGTAAAAACACTTTCGCCAAGACGGAATCTTTTTTTCATCAATACGCTTCTGTTTCCGATGAGGAAGCGCGTGAGATTGCGGGCGATGTCTGGACGCGGATCAATCTAAAAAATTTGACTGACAACATCTTGCCAACTCGCCAGAGGGCTGATCTCATTTTGGTTAAGGGTCGAGATCATGCCGTTGAAAACATTGCACTTCGAAAAATTTAAGCAGGGGTCCAAGTCTACCGTGGTAGGTTGATTGCACGGTATGGGCGGTGCGGGCATACTAGTACGCCTCTGGAACCAAACAAAAGGAGGTGATCTGATGTCAAGTGAGCAATTTGGACGTCAATCGAGTCTAATAGGATTATCACCAGCAGCGGAGCAACCTTCGCTGGCGGTATGATTTCTGTCATTGATGATATGGTCGGTTGACGGCTATTCTCACGAGAGGGGCCGCCAGGTGCGGTCCCTCTTTATTTTGCGCTAAGTTATTGATTGTATTTTGAGATATCAACATGAGCGGGTTAGATCAGTCGGCGCAAGATGCGTACAAAACCAGTCGTGATCTGAGGAAGGAAAATAAGATGTCGGGTAACAAACAACTTGGGTTGGCAGTGGTTGGGTGTGGTGTTGTGGGTCGCATGCGGGCAACGCTTGCGAAGGATTTTCCTGGAATCGGCTGGATTGGTTTGTCGGATATGAACGAAAGATCTGGCCTAAAATTGAAAGCTGATATCGACGCCGATTTCTTCACCACGGATTTTTATGAACTGATTGCTCGGCCAGAAGTTGATGCTGTGATAGTTGCGACATCGACTTGGGCCCATGTTGAGCCAATACTAGCTGCGGTTGAGCAGGGTCACATGCTGATGATCGAAAAGCCGCTCGCTACTGACGCGGTACAGTCAGCGCTGGTTTTGGATGCAATTGAAAAAGCTGGGGTTGATGCGGTTGTCGGTTACACGCAGCGGTTTCGGCGTAGGTTCTTGGCTGTTAAGGAGCGTATCACCACTGGACAAATTGGAGAGGCGACGGCGGTTGTAGTGCGAGCATTTATGAATCGTATGGCTCCGACTGGAGAGACCCGCCTTACTCAAGATCGGCGGCATCTCACTCCGATGGTGGTTTCTGGAACGCATAGTCTTGATATGGCGATGTGGCTGCTTGGCGAGCAAGCCAAACCGGTATCAATCTTCGCGCGCTCAACAGAAAAGATACTGACAGATATAGGCACTAAGGATGCGACTTTCGGTGTTTTTACCATGGAAGATGGAGCCATCTTTTCGATGAATATCTGTTGGGCATTGCCGAAAGTCTGGCCGGGCGCTGTTTATGGACTTGAGATTGGAATTGTAGGAACGCGGGGGGTAATTGATATTGAGGACACCCATCGTGATGTGATTCTTGCTAGTGAATTCAATCAGGGGCCGGCATATCGTCCAGATGATTTCGAGATTGAAGCAGAACGCAATGTCGATTTTCTCACTAGCTTTCCGCCCGGTGATATCTACGATGGTGAATTGTGGGGGCCGATGCGCGAGGAGACCAATTCCTGGTTCAATCGCATTTACTCGGGCAAGCGCACTCCGCATGCGACTGCGGCAGAAGGACATAAAAATCTAGTTTTAACAATGGCGATGGATCTGTCAGCTAAACGTCGTAAGGAAGTGCACCTTCCAGTTGATCTGAAAGAACTGATGGAAGGTCTTGACGAATAATATGCCGTCGGGCGTGATTTACGGCAATGGACAAGGTGCTCCGTAGGACGGCATCTATGCCCATTCTGCGGGGAAGTCGTGGTTAGTCTAATGGAAATGAAACTAGTGGTGAGTTGTTAGACTTGGTTCCCAAACACATGATTTTGCGGGTATCTCCAAGGCAGAGCAAGCGTGTCCATGAATATGTGAAGAAAAATTACAAAGGGTGCTGATAGACCCCGCCCATCATCCTGCATTTGCAGTCAGTCTTGAGAACGCAGATTGCTCTAAGTATCCGCTGAGAGATAGTCAAGCGCTGCCTGCACGCCTCCACGATGATGAGGTACGCCGGCACGCTCTAAACCCATTTCCACGCCGGACAAGGTGCCCATCAACATAAGATCGTTGAAATCGCCAAGATGACCAATGCGGAAAATTTTGTCGGCAAGTTTGGCAAGGCCGCTGCCGAGCGACATGTTGTAGGTTTCAACCACGATTTTTCGGAATGCGTCGCCAGAATGGCCGTCCGGCATCATCACTGCTGTTAGTGTACTCGAATAATACTGAGGTTTCAGGCACACATTCTCTAGCCCCCAAGCCGAGACTGCGCGCCTGGTTGCCTCGCCATGGCGCTGATGACGTGAAAATACCTGATCAAGGCCTTCCTCGTGGAGCATGTCTATTGCCTCGGAGAGGCCATAGAACAGGTTAGTGGCAGGTGTGTAGGGAAAGAATCCTTGAGAGTTTGGTCCGACCATCTCATTCCAGTCGAAGAATCCGGTGTTCATATGCGTTGATTTGGAGATCTCTAATGCCCGCTCGCTTACGGCATTAAAACCAAGGCCGGGAGGTAGCATGAGACCTTTTTGTGATCCGCCAATTGCTACATCCACGTTCCATTCATCCTGGCGAAAATCAGCGGTAGCGAGCGATGAAACAACATCTACCATCAAAAGAGCTGGGTGCCCACCATCGCGCAATACATCGCTAACGTCTTTGATTGATGAGGTGCAGCCGGTTGATGTCTCGCCATGGACAACGCATACCGCCTTGATTGCATGAGCGGTGTCTTGCTTCAATTGATTGGCAATTTTTGATGGGTCAATGCCAGATCGCCAATCGCCCTCAATAAATACTGGTTCTAACCCGAGGTGGGCTGCCATTGATTTCCATAGCGAGGCGAAGTGGCCGGTTTCATACATCAAAACCTTGTCGCCTGGTGATAGTGTGTTGGATAGAGCCGCTTCCCAGGCACCCGTTCCGGAGGTCGGGAAAATGAATACCGGACCAGAACACTTAAAGATTGAGCGGGTGCGATCCAGTAATTTGAGTGCGAATTCAGCAAATTCGGCGCCGCGATGATCCATAGTTGGACGATTGATCGCTCGTAATATCCTATCTGGGACGTTTGTCGGGCCGGGAATTTGTAGGAAATGTCGTCCGGGACCAGCCATAATTTGTCCTCTTTATCTTTTAAATGATGTTGTTTGGCTAAGGATATAGCCAGAATTTTATAGTTAATAATTTGACAATAGTATTAAGTCGCGCCTCTTTATATATTTGAGACTATTATCCACGCGGGTCAATGGGAGGGACTAAAATGAAATCGATTTTAGTGCCGGTAGAGGCAGGCGATCAGCTCGGCGCAGTTCTTGCCGGTGCACTGCTGCTGGCGAAGCAAATGGATTGTTTTATCGAAGGTGTGCCGGTGGGTACGACTTTTGAGGGATTGGCAACCTATGAAGGGCCTATCGTCGCAGAGGCTCTCACCTGCTTCGAAGAGCAGCCATCGGCCGATGAACTTGGTCAGCAATTTACCAATTTCATGGCTGAAAATGGCGTGAGACAGGTGGAAAAACCCGAGAGTGGGCTGAGTTGCCGTTGGCAAGGCGGAGATCTGGTGCACGAGAATTTTATTGGCAATCATAGCCGTCTGTTCGATATTACCGCGGTTGGACGGCCGCGCCGCGAGGGTGGTAACCCGTCGATTACAATTACCGAAGCGGTGCTGTTTGAGGGAGGGCGGCCCATCTTTGTAGTGCCGCCAGATATGAAGGTTGATAGGGAGTTTGGCCAACGAATTCTGATTGGCTGGAACCGTAGCACCGAGTCTGCGCGCGCG
>CAUZRD010000016.1:0-21665 GCA_963582255.1 Alphaproteobacteria bacterium
GCGATATTGAGTTCAGTGTTTTTGCACTGGCAGATCCTTACCGCGTAATTATTGATCTGCCTGAAATTGATTTTCAGATTCCGCAAGTGGCCGGGCCTTTGGACAATGTTATGATTTTGGCCTATCGCTTTGGTCTGTTTTCGGCTGGTAAATCAAGAATTGTCATTGATACGGTAGGGCCCGTTGCTATCGCAGACCCAGTTATTCACAGGCCTGCAGGCGAGCGCCCAGCACGTCTTGTCGTTGAGCTCTCTCCGATCTCTCGGGAATTGTTTTTGCGCGATTTTGCATTGAATGGCACTTCTCAACTAGCAGCTCTTGCGCCGAAGGCAGCTCGCACGGTGACTCCGTCACCCGAGCCGCGCAAGGTCAATGCAAAGCCTGTGATTGTCATAGATCCTGGGCATGGTGGTATCGATCCTGGGGCTATCAGCAAGTCGGGTGTTCAGGAAAAATATGTGGTGCTTGAATTTGCTAAACATCTGGCATCGCGATTACGCTCATCCGGTGCATTTAAGGTAGAATTGACACGCGATAGTGATGTGTTTGTGAGGCTTGATCGGCGGCGGAATATTGCTCACCAATACCAAGCTGACCTGTTTTTATCGATACATGCTGATTCAATAACAACATCTGGTGTGCGCGGCGCGACGGTCTATACCGTCTCTGACAAGGCATCGGACGAATTAGCCGCAGCCTTGGCTGCGAAAGAAAATCGAGCAGACATCATTGCCGGTGTTCAGCTTGAAGATGTGTCCGACGAAGTTAGTGATATTCTGATTGAATTGGCTAGGCGTGATACCCGCAACCGTTCGCTCGACTTTGCAAATTTTTTGGTCTCGGAGATGAGCTCCAAGATCAAACTGAACTCTAATCCCCACCGTTCTGCCAGTTTTGTGGTACTTAAATCTGCTGATGTTCCATCTGTCTTGATCGAGCTTGGATATCTAAGTAACCGCAAGGATACCGATGCTTTGCGTTCAAAATCCTGGCAGACCAAAGCTTCATCATCAATTATTAGTGCAATGGAGAGATATTTCGGGCCACGGGTTGCAAAAAATAATTAGCGATGTGATCGGTGCCAAATTTCGTGTGTTGTGAAGCCATGTCAGCTGAGCAGATTGCTGCTTTAATATCCACTGGTTGTGTGTCATTGATGGTAGCAACAATCCGGTAGAGGGCTTTAATGTTTGGGCGGCTGGTAAATTTCTGTTTTACCGCAGTCTTTTTCGTGTTCACTTTGGGTGCGATCTGCGCTGCCTATGTGATTTGGACCGTGTCCGAAGATTTGCCTGACTATGAGGCTCTGGCGCTCTATGAACCCCCGGTTATGTCGCGGGTGCACGCATCGGACGGTGTGCTGCTCGCTGAATTTGCTGAAGAACGCCGGCTGTTTGTTCCGATTGGCTCTGTTCCTCGCAATGTGGTTGCGGCCTTTCTTTCGGCAGAAGACAAGAACTTCTACGAGCATGGTGGGATCGACTATCAGGGTGTTGCTCGCGCTTTATTGATCAATGTTCAAAACAAGTTAGTGGGCAGTAATCGACTGGTTGGTGCTTCCACTATTACTCAGCAGGTGGCAAAAAACTTTCTGCTATCAAGTGAGCAAACGCTTAGCCGCAAGCTGAAGGAGTTTCTGATCGCCCTGAAAATTGAAAAGGCATTCAGCAAGGATGAGATTCTTGAACTCTATTTGAATGAGATATTTTTTGGTCTGCGCTCTTATGGTATCGCGTCTGCGGCGCTCAATTATTTTGGTAAACCGCTGACTGATCTGAATTTGCCAGAAATGGCTTATTTGGCTGCTCTGCCTAAGGCGCCAAATAATTATCATCCCTACCGTTACCATGATCGTGCGGTCACTCGCCGTAATTGGGTTATTGATCGGATGGTTGAGAATGGGTTTGTCGGTCCTCAGGAGGCGGAGGAGGCCAAGTCAACTTCGCTGGAGATCTTGCCGCGCGCAAGTGGAACTAAGATCTTCGCTGCAGAGTCGTTTGCTGAGGAGGTGCGCCGTGAATCCATCACGATATTTGGCGAAAAAAAACTGAATGGCGGTGGCCTATCCATCCGCACCACGCTCGATCCAAAAATGCAGCGCATTGCAAAGCGGGTCCTCGTTGAGGGACTAGTCTCCTATGATAGATCTCGCGGCTGGCGCGGCTCGGTTGGTAGCATCAGCGTCGGCGGTGACTGGGGCATTCCTCTGGCCAAGTTCGATACGCTGAACGATATTGCACCCTGGCGGATGGCAGCAGTGCTGGAAGTACAAAAAAGCGGTGTCATTGCCGGATTGCGGCCTATAACTTCGTCGGAGGGTGAGGTTGAAAGCGAGCGACACTTGATAGATTTACCGTTTTTGGAAATGAAATGGGCTCGTTCGCAGAAAAATAAAGGATCATTGGGGCCAAAAATATCAAGAGCAGACCAGGTCGTTTCCGTCGGTGATGTCATCTATGTTGCCCCTAGGCCAGACGGATCTGTCTGGCGGCTTATGCAGGTGCCAAAGTTAGATGGTGCGTTGGTGGCACTCGATCCCCACAATGGCCGGGTGCACGCGATGGTCGGAGGCTTTAGCTATGATCGTAGTCAGTTTAATCGTGCGGTACAGGCCAAGCGTCAGCCGGGATCTTCCTTCAAACCTTTTGTTTACGCTGCTGCGCTTGATAATGGATACACCCCCGCATCCGTGGTGATGGACGCGCCATTTGCGATCGATCAAGGCAACGATCAGGGCATTTGGCGTCCGCAAAACTATGGGCGTGAATATTTTGGGCCCTCGACGCTGAGACTTGGTATCGAAAAATCACGTAACGTTATGACTGTACGGCTTGCAGAAGAGCTCGGAATGGATGTTGTGGCGGACTATGGAACGCGGTTTGGAATTTACGACAATCTACCGTTGGTCTTATCAATGGCTCTAGGGGCAGGTGAGACGACGCTTTTGAAACTCACAACTGCCTACGCTATGATAGCCAATGGCGGCAAGCGCATTGTGCCGACACTGATTGATCGGGTTCAGGACCGATTTGGTAAGACTGTATTTCGCCATGACCAGCGCTTGTGTGGAGCGTGTGCGGCACCAGGCTGGACAAATCAAGCCGAACCGATCCTTGCCGATGAACGTGAGCAGGTTCTTGATCCCCATACTGCCTATCAGATTACATCAATGCTGGAAGGGGTAGTGAAACGCGGAACCGCATCTGCCATCAAAACGGTGGGCAAACCAATTGCCGGTAAAACAGGCACTACTAACAACGAACGCGATGCCTGGTTTGTTGGGTACACGCCAGATCTGACTGTCGGGGTGTATGTCGGGTTTGATAAGCCTGAGTCAATGGGAAAAGGCGCGACCGGTGGCGGACTTGCTGCTCCGATTGTGCGGGATTTTTTGAAAAAAGTATTGGTCGATTCACCGGCCATTCCGTTTCGTGTGCCTCCCGGCATCAATTTGGTTCGTGTGAATGCTAAAACTGGCACCATGGCGCTTCCCGGAGATAAGAACGTGATAGTTGAAGCATTCAAGCCTGGATCATTCCCGGAAGATAATCCGATGGATGTCATTGGCTCCCGCCATAAAGTTATCGACACATTTTCGCCTCCATTAGTCCGCCCAAGCTTGGGTATGGGTAGTGGCGGTACCGTTGGCAGGAATGTTAACGGAGTTGCTGGTAGTGCAGTCTTGATGACGGGGACGGGTGGCCTCTACTAAGGTTGTATTAGAATACAATAGAAGTGCTTTAAATAAGTTCAGCAGCATTCCGCATCATGTCAGCATTAACGTCGATGTAGCGTTGCATTGTTTATATGCTTCCATATTCAACTATTGCTATCTTCATTATAATACGTGCCATTAAAAATTATTATAACTAGTTACGCAGAGCAAGGAACGCATGAAGGCACACATACAATCTACAATCGATAGTATTCAGCAGTCCATGGCTTTGCTAAGGAGGCATCTTTGACTGGAGTGTCTCGCTTGAGCGTCTTGATGAATTAAACCGGCTGGCGGAGGACCCTTCTCTCTGGGAGGATTCCGAGAACGCACAAAAATTGATGCGCGAGCGCCAGCAGCTTGATAGTTCGATCAGTGGCTATCGCAGGCTAGATCAAACCCTTGCTGATAATATCGAATTGATTGAGATGGCCGAGCTCGAAGACGATCAGGATGTCTTGACTGAGGCTGAAAATGCGCTGACCGCTCTTCAACGTATAGCGGAGCGTCAACATATTGAGGCGTTACTCTCCGGAGAAGCCGATGCCAACGATACATATGTGGAAGTGCATGCCGGAGCAGGAGGCACCGAAAGCCAGGATTGGACTGAAATGCTTTTGCGTATGTATATGCGCTGGGCAGATGCTAACGGGTATAAGGCCGAGCTGATCGGCGCTAGCCCCGGCGAAGAGGCTGGTCTTAAGAGCGCAACGGTGCTGATTAAGGGCACTAATGCATTTGGTTGGCTCAAGACTGAATCAGGGGTGCATAGGCTGGTGCGTATATCACCCTACGATTCGAGTGCGCGTCGACATACTAGCTTTGCTTCGGTCTGGGTCTATCCAGTAGTTGACGATTCAATCGATATTGATGTGTCTGAGAGTGACGTACGCATTGACACTTATCGGGCCAGCGGTGCCGGCGGTCAGCATGTGAACACAACCGATAGCGCAGTGCGCATCACTCATCTGTCGACTAATATCGTGGTACAGTGCCAAAATCAGCGATCACAACACAAAAACCGAGCGACGGCTTGGGAGATGCTACGGGCCCGTCTTTATAAAGCCGAGCTTCAAAAGCGGGAGGAAGAATCACAGGCGCTAGAGTCTCAAAAAACTGAAATCGGCTGGGGCCATCAGATACGCTCCTATGTACTCCATCCCTACCAGTTGGTTAAAGACCTGCGTACTAGCGTTGAGAGCACAAATCCAGATGCAGTCTTGGATGGTGATCTTAATACATTTATGGAAGCTTCACTGGCCGATCGGATAGGTGCGCAGAACTCGGAAGCGGACTAACCAGTGCTATTTGAGCGTAACCAGTTAGCGAAAGGATACTAACAAACCGATTCTAGAGATTTAAAATCCGTGTTGCTATCTAAACGGTGCATGCAAAAACAAGAGCTCTATAATTCCGCGGACACCCAAAAACTTCTGCCTGTAATAATCAGGCTATTCAGAGGCTGATCTCCGCACAACCACTCGACCGTCTTTGACGGTCAAGGGAGTTTCTTCCGATAATTCAAAATCAGCATATTGGTCATCGGATGGGGTCTGTTCAGGAGCATTAGTTTTACCGGCATTGTTGCCATGAATTCCCGTATTGCCAATACGTGAGCTTATCTGAGGTCGTTCCACCAGATTTTTTTGGGTAATTTGATCGAGGTCATCGCGAGATAATGGATCTTCCGATCTCCGGCAGTTACCTTCGAAGAAGGCTCCGGGCTCGACCGCCAGGGATTCATGGAAAATCTCACCTTCAACATGGCAGTTTGCTGCGAGTACGACGCGCAATCCTCGGACACAACCAATTACCCGTCCGTGGATAATGATCTCTTCGGCCATGATTTCACCGGTCACTGTTGCTAGCTCACCGATTACAAGTGAAGACGCGCGAACATCCCCATCAATCGTACCGTCAACCTGCAACTCTCCACCAGACAAGAGATTTCCGGTGATGATGAGGTCACCACTAATGATGGATGGCAGCATACGGCCACCGCGCCTATTGGGGGAAGGAAGATCTGATGAAAGTGAGCTATCCACAGTCATACTTGAGCGTGGTGTTGCCACTCTTCGTTTACTGGAAAACATACGTTGCCACTCTATAAAATTTTGCCGGGTTTACGGCAGTTCCGTTTGTCCGGGTCTCATAGTGTAAATGCGGTCCGGAACTTCTACCGGTGCTTCCCACTAAACCAATTTCCTGACCTGCTTCAACTTGCTGGCCGGGGTTGACGCCAATTTTACTCAAGTGAGCATACCGTGTTGACACTCCATTGTCATGAGTAATCTCAATCAGATACCCATAGGCATCGTTCCAGCCGGCTCTATTCACTTGTCCAGGCGCAGTCGCGATCACTGGAGTGCCGGTAGGGCACGCATAATCGATGCCTTGATGCATTGCCTTTGTGTTGGTGAAAGGATCAGATCTCTGGCCAAATTTGCTTGAGACACGCGCATTCGCATTTATAGGATTAAGCATTGGGAATCGCTTTAACGCAGCGAGATAGGTGCTGATAGTCTCAGCATTAAGTACAATTCTCTTGATTTGCCGCTCTGAGGCCGAAAGTGGTGTGCCGTCACCGTCAGATGACGAAGTCAGGTGAACTAGGGGGCCACCAAGGCCTGGGACAACATCTTTTTGTGCGAACCGTTCCGGTTTGAAACCAAGAAACATTATGGCTTCTTCTAGTTCAGAAACCCGTGTTATCGAATGTGTTTCCAGCATGTTGAGTGCAATTTTCTGAGTGCTGTAGAGTTCACGGAGGCGCTTACTAACCTGGCTCGTGGCCTGTACGGTTTCAGCATCATTTATGCTTACTGCGGAATGGTTTGCAGTAATTCGTGAAAAACGAACATCCGGCTGTGTTGGCTCAAATGTGATCAAAAGTGTACTGCGTTCCTTGGCTTCCACAATCTGAAGCCCCTCCGACATTGGCGGCTCCAACGCGTTCATGGGTACGCTGAACTGCTCTGACATCAGTGAGGAAATATTGTTCTGACGTCGCTCAAGATCGGACTGGATTTTACGGACTTTATTAAGCTGAGATTCTACATTGTCCTGATTGAGAAGCAGTTGGCTGTTTAACCTATCCATCGAAGAAAACATCTGGGTTAAGTGGTCTTCATAGACTATTTGTTCACTGGAAAACTGTTGCTTTTGGGCGGCAATAACGTGGTTTTTAAAAGCAACGGTTAAAAACGCATAGGTAATCAAGCCGATAACAGCACATAGTAAAAGTAAAAAACTTATTTGTATCCATGGTTTTAGCAATATGAAGCGAACCCGGCCATCGCTGCGCAGATATACGTGTCGTTCGCGAAAGGCATGCGCTAGTCGCTTTGCGAACGACACACGGTTGTAGGCTAGCTCATTCGCCATGAAGTTCCCCTAGACAGTCAAGTGTCATATGACCGGAATTACTTGGTCGTTGCAATGGAAAACCTGACGGTCTGTACATACGATCTAATGTGTTTGTTGCAAAATGAGATGCTTACAAGACGGCGACTAAAGCTTTGACAATAGAGGCTATGACGCTGCTAGTTCAATGAACAGTACGCCGGTATCTAGTGTCCCTTCACCAAGCATGCAGTCATGCATTGGTACGCATAACTTGTATCAAGTAAAAAACTTGTGTGCCAAGAGAGAATCTATATTTTTCTTGCCGACTCTAAAACCTGCTCGACATGGCCCGGTACCTTCACTTTTCGCCAGACATTCATGATCCGGCCATTGGCATAAAGCAGGAAAGTTGTCCGCTCTATTCCCATATATTTGCGGCCATACATGCTCTTTTCAATCCATACGCCATAGGCTTCGAGCACTGATTTATCTTCATTGGAAGCGAGTTGAATGGTGAGATTGTGCTTCGCCTTAAATGCATCATGCTTTTTTGGAGAATCTGCAGAAATTCCAATAACTGGTACATTAATCTCATCAAATGCGCTTTTGAACTCGCTAAACGCAATTGCTTGCTTGGTGCAGCCT
This sequence comes from Alphaproteobacteria bacterium, assembly GCA_963582255.1. GTDB lineage: Bacteria > Pseudomonadota > Alphaproteobacteria > Rhizobiales > TMED25 > CAUZRD01. The sequence continues at coordinate 7,706 of CAUZRD010000016.1, forward strand.
GACGTATCATCTTTGGGATAAAAATAGAGGACTGTTGGATGTCCTTTTAGATCACTGAGCGATAGAGTGCCACCGTTATCGGTAGGCAGATTAAATTCAGGTGCCAGATCACCTTCGCCGATTTTATTGCTCATTTTGCGGTCCTTTTGTCAAAATAAAATATAAGGTTAGATTGAAGTGGACGAATCGCCCGCCCAGCTGGATTGGGTTGCAAGCTTGCAACCCGCAACAGAGAATGATGCCTGTGACACCCTTATTCTGCAATAAAAACCTGCCTATTTGCGAGCTAGTGTAATGAGTTTTCGTCAACTTGATCTAATTTCTCTGTCTGCTCTTCTTAAACAGTGGGTTAGCGGTGTGCTGCACACGCGATTGAGGCGGCGCATTGCTATCGTTTGTTTCGTTATTTTGATCGTCGGTATTTCCAGTATCGGAGCTGCGGTCGGATTACTTATGTGGCGCCTTTCGGAAGGACCTATCAGGCTTGAGGTAATTGACAGCACCATTGAAACTGCGGTTGCACGCCAACTTGGCGACGTCAAGGTGGATATCGTTGGAGCTGAGCTTTTCCGCGAGAGCGATGGATCGATGGCGGTGCGTCTTACTGATGTGGTCATACGTGACAAAGAAGGACAATTTCTTGCCCGTGCGCCTGAAGCGGTGGTGGCAACGCGGTTTATTTCGGCTGCATTTGGATTGGTTGTCCCAACCCGCATTGAATTGATAGGCCCGCATATCACGATTCACCGAAGTCAGGCAGGCAATATTAGATTTGGGTTTCGTGGTCCGCCAGCCGACGATATATCTGTGTTGGATGCGGTTGAAACTTTAGCTGACACTAGTCTGGTGGGCACTGAAAGTGTGTTAGTTTCAGCGGCCACAGAGCATGCTAAAACAGCAAAACTTGCTAATGTGGATACTCAAGACATAGCCCTAGAAAACTTGTCCCTTAGCCTTATTTCTAATCTGTCTAGCAACAGCGGGTTCATGGGCACGGTTGATCGCCTCTTAGTTAGGCGCGCTCGCTTAACGCTGTTTGATGAAGCCAGTCAGTCGCTGTGGGACTCCCACAATGCAACTTTGCATATTACTCGCTCCGATGGCGGGTTATCAGTTTTTATTGATACCCTATTCTCGACTGACAGTGGTGATTGGTGGTTTCGCTCCACCCTTGAAAAAAGTGGTCCGCAAGCCCCACTTTTAATTGATGCTGAGTTTGACAGTGTTGTTCCTTCAGAGATTATCGCACGGATTGAAGCGTTGGCGGAGTTTTCCGGTTTTGATATGCCGGTTTCAGGACATTTTAAGGCGAATATTTCGCCTGAGGGTTATGTTGATTCTGTGAGCGGCGATGTGCGGATGGGCACAGGATTTTTGCGCCACATCCCGTTTTTAAATACCAAGATGATGCCCTATCTAGTCGATGAGGCTCGTGTTGCTGCGACATATAGACGCGTGGAGAACAAACTTGATATTAGCCATTTCTCTGTTCAGGTAGGCTCATCGCGAGCCTCGTTGTCTGGGACGCTTGCACCTGAGCTTGGTGAGGAGGGTGATGTAGTCGCAGCGCGGTTTGATTTACGCTCGGAAAATTTGACATTTTTAACCTCTGATCAGGCACCTCCGATTATCATTAACCGCGCTCTGGCATCAGGCCGAATGATGATGGATCGCTCGAGGTTGGAAATAGACACTATCAGTGCTGAATTTCCGCAAGGCCGTTTTACGTTCGGTGTTACCGCAACATTTGAGCCTGAGCAGGCTGTTGCTATACAGGGTACGCTCGAAGATATTCCTGTTGCCTCCCTGATGCAGATTTGGCCGCGTCTGGACAGTTATAATAATACACAAAAAACGGGTTCATTCAGCGTTGCCAATAAGACGCGTGAATGGCTTAAGCACAATATAACCGATGGGGTGATAAGGGATGGCGTGGTGCAAGTGATGCTGTCGAGCTCCGATTTTGAGGAGTTTTCTGATGGTAATTCCTTTCCTGATAATACCATCAACATCGAATTAAATCTTGCCGATATTACTGCTGACTATCTTGATCCCTTGCCACCATTAGAACAGGCGAGCGGTGCTGTAATTATCAATTCTGACAGTGTCATATTGTCACTGGATAAAGGCATAGTCCATACGCCCGGAGGTGAGGTGTTGACGGTCAATAAAGGCCGGTTTGAAGTGCCGATGTTAGAAAAAAATGATTTTGGCTATCTTGATGGAAAGGTAGCCCTTGAAATAGTCGGTCCCACTTCGGCTTCCCTAGAATTCTTAAGTCTTAAGCCGCTTCAATTTACCAGCGAAATTGACTTCGATATTTCTAAAGTTAGCGGACAATCAGAGCTTAACGTCGATCTGGTTTTACCGTTGGTTAATGATGTCCCTTTTAGCAACATTAACTATGAGGTAGGCGCGATAGTAAGAGATCTCGCCATCCAGGACGCGTTTGGCGATATCACGTTAAAATCTTCTGAGCTCCAAATTATAGCTACTCCCAAGAAAATAGATGCTGAAGGCAATGTTTTTTTAAACGGCCTACCTGCGAAAGCAAAATGGGAAATTATGCTTGATCAACCGGGAGGGTTGAGCAATCGATTACAATTAGCAACCGCGGTCGATGCGGAAAATTTTGGACGTCTTGGTAAAGTTCTAGGTCGCGTTGGTGAAAAGTTGGATGATTATTGGCAGGGTAAAATGCCGATCCACCTTGAAGCGACTGGGCAAGGTTTTAGCCTGGATAGTTTTGCAATAAATGCCGACGTAACTAACAGTCATTTTCAGGTTCCAGCTATTGGCTGGTCTAAACCGGTTGGAAGCGCGGCGCAGTTAAATTTAAATGTTGAAATGTTGCCCAATAACCAAGTTAGAATTAGTGAAATAGTGCTGAGTGGAAAAGATATCAACCTGGAAGGTGCACTCAGACTCGATCCAGACTGTAGTCTGTACAAGGCTGATATTTCAAGACTGCGCCTGGGTCAGAAAGCTGACCTTTCTCTGAATGGTTTGCGTGGCGATGACGGTGTGTTTCGTGTTACAGTTAAGGGCCGTAATTTTGATGCTAGCGAGTTGCTTCGTCGTGAAATTGAGGGTCAAGCAAGTCGACAGGCCGACGATCTTGCTCGTCCGACCACGATCGATTATCATATTGATGCAGTTCGTGGCGCCGATAATATCCCTTTGAACGGAGCGCGCGGGCAGATCAGGATGGATAAAGGTCTTGTGGTCGGTGTCCAACTAGATGGTCAGTTCACCGAAGGACAGATTTTTCAGTTAAATTTTAATCGCGGCGGTGGCAACGTGCCGGCTCTGGTGAACATCGAAGCTTCGGATGCTGGCGAATTTGTTCGCTTCTTTGGCCTTTACAAAAGAGCTTATGGAGGCGCGATGATATTGCGTGCGCAAGGTCCCGATGAGAGATCTCTGGTGGGAACGATCGAGGCTCACAATTTTTCCGTCCGAGATGAACCGGTTTTATCGCAAATAGCCCAAACTATATCCGGATTGGCCGAAGAAACTGCCCGTGATTTTAAATTCTCCCGTCTGAGGCTTGATTTTGAACGCCGGGGCGGGATTCTAGATATCAAGGATGCGCTGATTGGCGGGCCAGCAGTAGGTGTTACCATTCGTGGAACTGTCGATATTGCTGGAGAAGAACTTGGACTCTCGGGAACCTATATTCCAGCTTATGGTCTAAATACTGTATTTTCCGGCATCCCTTTGGTTGGGCCAATCCTATCGGGTCGTTCAGGCGAGGGCATATTCGGTATGACATTTGAGGTGGCTGGGCGGATGGAAAATCCGACCATTAAGATAAATCCTATGTCGACTATAGCGCCAGGTCTGTTGCGACGGTTATTCGAATTTAGCCCAGATTAACAGAAATTTTTGCTGCAGAAATGGCTAGTGTGAATAGGCTTAATTTCAAGGCTCGTTAGAGCAATCGTAACAAGGCGTGGAGCTTTTTTCCGCGCGCTAACTTTATCCAGCCATCAGATGTAACATCACTGAGGCTGATTTTTGCCGCCTCATCACGAACCACTATATCGTTCACCCGTAGAGCGCCGCCGCGAATTTCCCGGCGAGCTTCACTGTTTGAGGAGACGAGTTTGCAAAAGACAAACGCGAGCAGTACCCCAAGCCCGCTCTCAAGTTCGCCTCGATCTATCTCAAAACTTGGCAAAGCCTCGCCAACCGTTCCCTGTTCAAATGTCTGCTGCGCTGTTTTTTGTGCCAACACGGCATTCTCCAGGCCATGGGCGAGCATGGTTGCTTCATCAGCGAGGATTTTCTTTGCTTCATTGAGCTCTTGGCCTTCCAACTTCTCCAGTCTGGAAATCTCATCCAGTGGCAATTCTGTGAACAGTCGCAAGAATCGACCAACATCAGGATCATCAGTATTGCGCCAATATTGCCAATAGTTATAGGGACTAACCAGATCGGCGTTCAGCCATACCGCACCATCGGCAGTCTTACCCATTTTTGCACCAGATGAAGTCGCCAAAAGAGGCGTGGTTAAGGCAAACAATTCCGCTCCCTCGATCCTTCGACCCAGATCTATTCCGCTAATAATATTGCCCCATTGATCGGATCCACCAAGTTGTAGTTGGCAGCCAAAACGTCGATAAAGCTCAACAAAATCATATGCTTGAAGAACCATATAGTTGAATTCTAGGAAGGAAAGTGGTTGTTCGCGTTCCAGGCGCATTTTTACTGACTCAAACGTTAGCATGCGGTTGACAGAGAAATGCTGGCCGACATCACGTAAAAAATCGACATATGAAAGATCAAGTAGCCAGTCCGAATTATCAGCAAGAATGGCACCACCTTCGCCAAATTCTATGAAGTTCTCGAATATGCTGGAAATACCCAGTTTGTTGGCTTCGATTTGCTCGGTGCTTAATATCTGACGGGCCTCATCCTTGCCGGATGGGTCGCCGATGCGCGTGGTGCCTGCGCCCATGAGAATGATCGGTTGGTGTCCGCATTTTTGTAGCCACCGCAACAGCATGATTTGAACAAGTGAGCCAACATGCAAACTCGTCGCGGTTAGATCAAATCCAATGTAAGCTCTCAGTTGTTGTGTGTGCGCGAGCTTATCAAGCGCAGGCCCGTCGGAGAGCTGATGAACAAAGCCTCGTTCAACCAGCGTACGTAAAAGTTCGGATTGATATTCGCTTTTCACCGATGAGCTCCTGATGTTGCGATGAGCATCGCGTAGAGTTTCTCTCTAGCCGGTGTAGCAGTTTGAAAAAATGAATCAACTTGTCCCTACGACGACATTAACAGCTATCGGCCTTATGAGTGGTACATCACTCGATGGGGTTGATGCCGCTGTGATCATCACGGATGGCGAGGGGCAAGTGGAATCGGGTGCGGCAATTTCAATTCCATACCCACAAGATTTGCGCAATGAGTTGCGCTGCTTATTGGACAGATTGGCGATTGAGGACGATCTTCGTGAATTGCGTTCTAAGACCAACGATCTTGAAGCACGTCTTACCCGTTTAAACGGCAGGGCAGTACGTGATTTGATGTGCAAATCCGGGCTGGAGCCCAGTCTAATCGATGTTGTTGGCTACCATGGTCAGACCTTGCTTCATCGCCCCGAGGTAGGAGTCACTATTCAGATAGGTAGTGGAGAGCAGCTTGCAGAACAGCTTGGGATACAAGTTGTGACAGATTTTCGCCAGAACGATGTGAAAGCCGGGGGTGAAGGTGCCCCATTAGCGCCCGCCTATCATCGGGCACTAGCCATGGCTAGTGGCTGTGGAGTGCAATGTCTAGTCAATATTGGTGGGGTGGCAAATGTGACTTGGCTAGACACAGAGCGGGATCCTCAAGCCTTTGATACTGGCCCTGGCAATGCGCTGTTGGATGATTTTATTGTCGAACGTACTGGCGCGCTTTTCGATGAAGGAGGGGTTTTAGCATGCGCCGGCAACATTGATCAAAGCAGTCTTGAAAAATTATTGGACCATCCTTATTTCAATCGCCCTCCGCCAAAATCGCTTGACCGCAATGCATTTTCCTTGAACTCTGTCTCTCATCTTTCGACAAATGATGGGGCTGCGACCCTTGCTGCATTTACCGCACGGACTATTGCAAGAGCCCAAGAACACTTTTTGCAGCCGCCGCGCCGCTGGGTGATTTGTGGTGGAGGGCGTAAAAATCTTGGCATCATGAACGCCCTTACCGGACAATTGGGTCAACCAGTGATTTCTGCCGAACAAGCAGGATGGCGCGGCGATGACATAGAAGCGCAAGCCTTTGCCTATCTGGCAGTACGATCACTCAAGGGCTTGCCGCTTTCCTGGCCGACTACCACTGGGGTGCCAACACCTATGACGGGCGGTGTTGTTCATACTCCAAATAGCCAGGATCTTAGGACTGGTAGATAAGGCTTAGTAAGTCGTAAAAGCACCAAAAAGATATTGATGAAGCACCACCTATTTTTGTTGTACTGGGCCTAGGCGCTTGTCGAGATAGGTATTAGTTATGCCAAGAAGTTCATCGACATGGTTTTCAAAAAAGTGGTTTGCTCCTGGAATGACAGTATGGGTGATCACGATGCCCTTCTGCAGCTTTAGCCGCTCGACAAGTTTTGCAACATCCTTTTTGGGAGCAACAGAGTCATTTTCACCATTCACCATCAAGCCTGACGAAGGGCATGGAGCGAGAAACGTAAAGTCATAGAGATTTGCCGGTGGGGCTACGGAAATGAACCCCTCAATTTCTGGTCGGCGCATCAAGAGTTGCATCGATATCCAGGCACCGAACGAAATGCCAGCTATCCAGCAGCCGCGCGAATCGCTATTAAAACTTTGTGCCCAGTCAAGTGCGCTAGCCGCATCGGAAAGCTCTCCCAGGCCGTTGTCAAATGTCCCTTGGCTGCGGCCAACGCCGCGAAAGTTGAATCTGAGAACGGAAAATCCGCGTTCAACGAAAGCGTAGAAATACTGGTAAACAATCGGATTGTTCATCGTGCCGCCAAACTGCGGATGCGGATGTAATATGAGGGCGATAGGTGAATTATGCTCACCATTATGATGATAACGCCCTTCAATTCGACCGGCTGGACCGTTGAATATGACCTCTGGCATTCGTTGCGCTTTCCTTGCTTTTGTGCTGTGTCGCATAAACGCAATCGGAAGAACCAATCGACGAACGACAATACTTGATTATTTTACTCAACATATATATCTGAACCCTATGGACCCACGCGATGCATGGTGCACATAGCCCCGATCCCCACCAATTTTAGAATCGGGAAATTGTTCATACCACGACGCGCTACCGAACATGCAAGTGCATTGGGTGAGTAGATGTTTATCTAGGGCTATTCAGTGTTGGAGCAGAATTATGAATCTGTCGACCAAAGGTAGATACGCGGTGATGGCTATGTCCGATCTAGCTCGCAACTCTGATCTACCTAGCGTGTCGCTTGCGGAAGTAGCCGAACGCCAGGCCATCTCTCGTGACTATTTGGTTCAGTTGTTTGCCAAACTAAAAAACGCTGGTTTGGTAACCAGCGTTAGAGGTAGAACAGGCGGTTATCAGCTCTCCTCCCCAGCAAGAGATATTCGCATTCTCGATATCATGCATGCCGCTGAGGAGTCTTTCAAAACCACTAGATGTTGCGGTGTGCCGGAGAAGGGCTGTGTGTGTTTCAAACGCTGTCTCACCCACGATTTGTGGGATGCACTGGAAGCTCACATCGCAGTATTTTTGCATTCTGTCACGCTTGCCGATGTTTTGGATGGCCATCTGCATGCATTCGTTGCGCCTGGCCCAGGCTGCCGCAACATATTGAGCTTTGGATTTGAAGGCGTTATTTGTAGTTCTGAGAAGGTTGGGGTGGATGCGTATTTATCTTGATCACAATGCGTCGTCTCCCTTACGCCCTGTAGCTAAGGCGATTCTAAATGATCATTTAGAGCTGTTCGCTAATCCATCATCGGTCCACCGCGATGGTCAGCGCGCTCGTGCGGCGATTGAAAGTGCAAGAATAAGTTGTGCTTCTGCAGTTGGATCAGACCCGGGTGAGATCATTTTCACCAGCGGATGCACAGAAGCTTGTACTTACGCTATTTTTGGTTGCGTGCGTGCGGGTCTAGTGGACCGCATTATTGTTTCAGCTATTGAACATGTCGCAGTGCTTGAAACGGCTAGGGCGAGTGGTGTTCAGACTGATGTCATCGCGGTAACGTCTGACGGCGTAGTAGATCTTCTTGCGCTGGAGGCACTTTTGGCGGCAGAGCCGCAAAAGCGCAGCTTGGTGTGTGTTATGGCTGCTAACAATGAGACTGGCGTAATCCAGCCTATCGCCAAGGTTATCCAATGCGCCAGTGTGCACGATGCATTGGTGTTTTGCGATGGTGCACAGGCGCTTGGGAAGATAAATTTCGATTGCAGATTGTTAGGATGCGATCTTGCTGCATTTGCCGGCCATAAGGTAGGCGGGCCGCAGGGTGTTGGCGCGCTTTATGTGCGTAGTGGCCTGAACCTTGCCCCACTCATTTGCGGTGGAGGTCAGGAACAAAGTCGTCGCGGTGGCACCGAGCCATTGGCACTGATCGCAAGTTTTGCAGCAGCGCTGGGTGAAGCTGTTCCGAAGATTTCTGAGGAGGCAATACGTCTTTCACGTCTTCGCTGCGAGTTTGAAGCCAGTATTTTGGGGATCACTCCGCAGGCGATGATCGTTGGAAAGGATGCTCCCCGTCTCGCCAACACATTGTCGTTAGCGCTTCCAGACACTTTGGCCGAGACCCTGGTAATTGCTCTTGATCTTGAGGGGATTGGTATCAGTTCTGGTTCAGCCTGTTCATCGGGAAAAGTAGGCAGCTCCCATGTGATGGCGGCGATGGGACTTGAGCCCAAATTTGCCAATGGAACAATACGGTTAAGCTTGGGCTGGAATTCGGAGCATTCAGATCTTGAAGCGTTTACACAAGCTTGGCAAAAGCTTACTCAACGCCTTGGAATGAGAAGTGCTGCGTGAATATAACTTACTCTACTACTAAGAATAATGAGGACATTTGAATGCCCGCAGTGAAGGAAACCATCGAGCAGGTCGCAGGTATTGATGTCGATCGCTACAAGTTTGGGTGGGTGAGCGACATTGAAAGTGATCTGGCGCCAAAGGGTCTTGATGAAGATATTGTGGCGTTTATTTCTCGCAAAAAGAAAGAGCCGCAATGGATGCTAGATTGGCGGCTTGATGCTTATCAGCGCTGGCGCTCCATGGATGAACCAGATTGGGCGCGGGTGAGTTATCCTCCGATCGATTTTGAGGGTCTTCACTATTATGCAGCACCGAAAAAGACCCCGGGCCCGACCAGCCTAAATGAAGTAGATCCCGATTTGCTGCGTACTTATGAAAAATTGGGTATTCCTCTAAGAGAGCAGGAGATCTTGGCCGGAGTTGAGGGAGCGACGGTCGCGGTGGATGCTATATTCGATTCAGTTTCTGTCGTCACCACATTTAAGGATAAGCTTGCCGAATCTGGAGTGATTTTTTGTCCGATTTCCGAAGCTATTCAAAAACACCCCGATCTGGTGAAGAAATATCTTGGCTCGGTCGTGCCAAAGTCCGATAATTTTTACGCGGGATTGAACTCGGCGGTGTTTTCTGATGGCTCGTTTGTCTATATACCTCCGGGCGTCAAATGCCCGATGGAACTGTCGACATATTTTCGCATCAACGAACCAAATACTGGTCAATTCGAACGTACACTTATTATTGCCGACAAGGGCTCATATGTAAGTTATTTGGAAGGCTGCACCGCGCCGCAGCGCGATGAAAACCAGCTTCATGCGGCTGTGGTTGAGTTGATAGCTCTCGAAGATGCGGAGATAAAATATTCAACTGTCCAGAACTGGTATCCCGGTGATGCCGAGGGCCGGGGTGGCATATATAATTTTGTTACCAAGCGTGGCGACTGCCGTGAAGACAGAGCCAAGATATCCTGGACCCAGGTTGAAACCGGCTCTGCTATCACTTGGAAATATCCTTCCTGTATTTTGCGAGGTAAGGATACGTGTGGTGAATTTTATTCCATCGCTATTTCTAATGGGCGGCAACAGATTGATTCCGGCACCAAGATGATTCATCTCGGAAAAGGCTCATCGAGTCGGATCATTTCAAAGGGAATTTCTGCCGGAAAATCGTCTAATACCTATCGTGGCCTTGTCTCTACGCATCGTAAGGCAACCGGCGCTAGAAATTTTACGCAATGCGATTCTCTTCTGGTGGGGAACGAATGTTCGGCCCATACCATTCCATATATAGAGGCTAACAATCGCTCGTCGCATTTTGAGCATGAGGCAACTACGTCGAAAATCTCCGATGATCAGATGTTTTATTGCCAGTCCCGCGGTATTGGCGAAGAAGAAGCCGTCGCGCTAATCGTCAACGGTTTTTGCAGGGAAGTTCTGCAAAAATTGCCGATGGAGTTTGCCGTCGAAGCACAAAAGCTTGTTGGTATTTCCCTTGAAGGCAGCGTTGGATGAGTGTGAACAAAGAAATTAGAAAGTATGCTCACAACAAGGTTCAAAATGTTAAGAATTAATAATCTCCATGCTGAGATTGGCAAGAAGCCAATTCTTAAAGGGATAAATTTAGAAATTGCAGCCGGCGAGGTACACGCCATTATGGGGCCAAATGGATCGGGCAAGTCAACGCTTGCCAACATCCTGGCTGGCCATTCTGCCTACACCGTGACCAACGGCGAGGTAATGTTAAGTGAGGTCAATCTATTGGACCTTGAGCCAGATGAGCGCGCGGCTGCCGGGATGTTTCTTGCTTTCCAATATCCGGTTGAAATCCCGGGTGTTGCCACTATGACATTCTTAAAAGAAGCTCTTGCTGCCCAGGCCCGAGCCCGAGGTGAGATTGAACTGACTACTCCTGAATTTATGCGTGCAGTGCGCGACAAGGCTGTTGATCTTGGCATTACCGATGAAATGCTAAAACGTGCACTAAATGTTGGATTTTCAGGCGGTGAAAAAAAACGCAATGAAATTCTACAAATGGCTTTGCTTAAGCCGAAGATGTGTATTTTGGACGAAACTGATTCCGGACTTGATATTGATGCACTGAAAGTTGTGGCCGATGGAGTGAACGCTCTACGTGAGTCGCAGCGCTCGTTCCTCGTTATTACCCACTATCAACGTTTGCTCGATCATATTGTGCCAGACGTGGTCCATGTCATGGCTGGTGGGCGTATTATTTGTTCTGGTGATAAGAAACTGGCGCGTGAGCTTGAAAAAAACGGGTATAGCGATCTGGTAACGAACGCGGCTTGAGGAGTTAAAGACGTGAATATTCAATCGGTATTTTTACCGAATGATACAGAGAAGGCGCTGGCTAGTGCGTTTCGTAGATTGAGCAAAACACTGCCCGGTAATGCTGATCCGCTGGTTGCTGCTAGCCGCGCCGGAGCTATGGCACATTTTGAAAAAACTGGTCTGCCGCATCGTCGTCTAGAGTCTTGGAGATATACCGACCTACGTCATTTGTTGACTATGCCACCAGATCTAAACATCAGTGCCAGACATGCAGTCGGTCGCAAAGAGTTCGAGAACCACCCGCTTGTTGCTGCGTTAAAACCGCTTAATCCTTACTGGATGGTCTTTATTGATGGCACGTATGTGGCTGATCTATCCGGAGGCCCATCGCTGCCTGAGGGAGCGGAAATTAGCGCTCTGTCGCAAGGCCCCTTACCCAGTTGGGCGCAAGATAATATCATCAGCCAGGATGCTGAGTGCATTGGTTCTATATTCAATCTGAACACGGCTCTCATGAGTGATGGGGCCCTGATCCGGCTGCGCGAAGGGGTTAATCTGCAAATCCCAATTGCGATCGTTTACCTGGGCGCTAGTAATAGCTCTTCGCATTCCCGAAATATCATCGAGGTTGAAAACGGAGCCAGTATTTCGATTGCCGAAGCCCATGGTTCACTTGGCAAATTACGTGATGTGACCACCGTCGCTGCAATGTGGCGTATTGGTGATAATACTAGGGTCGATCACATAAAGGTGCAGCAGATGTCTGAGACATCCGTTCATCTTGCTCCGCATCTAACACAAATTGGTGCGATATCGAGAGTGTCTAGTTTTACTATGTCGCTGGGCGCGTCACTATCGCGCGAAGAGCGCCAAGTGCACTGTGAGGGAAAGGACACGTCGATTTCGATGTCGGGCTCTTATATTATTGATGGTAAGCGCCACTGCGATACGACACTGATTGTGAACCACGAGGCTCCCGGATGCGTCAGCCGTGAAAAATATAAGGGATTGGTTGATGATTGCGCCCGTGGTGTTTTCCAAGGCAGTATCATCGTTGATAAAATTGCAGATAAAACCGATGCCAAACAATCTGTTGATGCTATTATTCTATCTGATGACGCGAGTCATAATGCAAAACCAGAGCTAGAAATTTATGCGGATGATGTTCAATGTGGGCACGGCGCAACGACCGGTGAACTTGATAGCGCCGCACTGTTTTATCTGTGCGCACGCGGCATCCCCGTAGCTAAGGCGGAAGGCATTCTGATCGCAGCTTTTGTGCGTGATGGCCTTCAAGAGGTTGAGCGAGGTGATTTGCGCGAGGTGCTGGAGCGGCTTGCCGATGAAAAACTTTCCGGTCGTAACGCAGGAAACGAGATTCGAGAATGAGCTATGCTTGATAAATCAACGCAGCTACAAGCTGGTTCCTATGATGTCGAGAGCATTCGTGCTGATTTTCCAATCCTTTCACGCCATGTCTATGAAGATACTCCACTGGTTTATCTGGATAATGGCGCTTCGGCTCAAAAACCCTATGTGGTGGTGGATGCGGTAAAGGCCGCTTATGAAAGCGAATATGCTAATGTTCATCGTGGGTTACACTTTTTGTCAAATCTGGCGACCGAGAACTATGAGGCAGCGCGAGAAACAGTTCGCCAATTCGTGAATGCGGCAAGTGTCGAGGAAATTATCTTTACTAAAAACGCTACGGAAGCGCTCAATCTGGTTTCCCAGAGCTTTGCGGGGGAGATTCTGAGTGAGGGCGATGAGATTGTTCTATCAATCATGGAACATCATTCAAATATAGTACCCTGGCACTTCCATCGCGAGCGTAGTGGTGTGGTGTTGAAATGGGCACCAGTAAGCGAAGAGGGCGTGTTTGATGTTGAGGCGTTCGAGTCGCTGTTGACGCCGAAAACGAAAATCGTTGCCATCACCCACATGTCCAATGTGCTTGGTACAATCATGCCGATAAAGGAAATTGTGTCTCTTGCCCATGACCGGGATATTGCCGTCGTTGTCGATGGCAGCCAGGGAGCGGTACACCTGCCTGTTGATGTTCAGGATCTGGGGGCGGACTTTTATGTCTTTACTGGCCACAAGCTCTATGGCCCGTCAGGTATTGGAGTCCTTTATGGCCGCAAGGAACATCTTAAAAAAATGCCTCCCTATCAAGGTGGCGGAGAGATGATCTCTGAAGTTTTCACTGATCGGGTCACTTACGGTGAACCGCCGGAGAAATTTGAGGCGGGAACTCCGCCCATCGTCCAGGCAATTGGGCTTGCTGCCGCTATCGACTATGTTGAAAGCGTTGGCCGCGATGCAATTTATGTCCATGAGCGAGAGCTGGCGCTTTATGCTCAAGAACGTCTGTCAGAGTTGAGTTACATCCGCCTTTTGGGCAATGCGCCAGAAAAAGGTGCTATTTTCTCATTCGTTATGGAAGGTGCTCATGCCCACGATGTTTCTACAATTATCGATCGCTTTGGTATCGCTGTCAGGGCGGGGACTCATTGTGCTGAACCGCTTCTTGCGCACTTTGGGGTGACATCGACTTGCCGCGCTTCTTTTGGGCTCTATAACACAAAATCCGAAGTAGATGCGCTTGTCGTGGCATTAACTAAGGCGAAGGAGTTCTTCGCATGACCGAAGAAAACAACGTGGAGCGCGA
>CAUZRD010000017.1:0-21157 GCA_963582255.1 Alphaproteobacteria bacterium
TTGCGCGACTAATGGAAGAAAATAGGTGCTGTACCAACCTGTTTTTCCAGCAAGCTCAATGTTGTTGCATAGTTATTCGGAAAAAACACAATCTGATCATACATTTTAACGACGAATCATCCTAATGTACGCTTGTCTACGCCAAATTATGAACATAGTCAGATGTTGACTAAGTTTTCTAAATAAATTCAAATCTAACCTTAATGGGTTTATCGGATATGCGATTGATCATTGCACTCACTCTGTTTGTCTTCTGGCTTATGTTATCGGGACATTATGAAACTTGGCTAATCGCATTCGGTGCAGGTTGTTCAATTTTTGTTGCTTTATTCGCAGGACATCTTGGCATTGCCGATCATGAAGGGCATCCGATCAGATTGTTGCCGCGCGCGCTTTTATATTGGCCATGGCTCGCTAAGGAGGTCTTTATTTCAGCGCTTCAAGTTGCCTGGCTGATTTTAAATCCGAAATTGCCTATATCACCGAAACTGGTGCGCGTAAAAGCGAGCCAAAAGTCGGCTGTCGGTCTTACTACTTACGCAAATTCAATCACACTTACCCCGGGGACAATTGCAGTCGAGGTTTCCAGCAATAAAGGCGAAATTCTAGTTCATTCCATCACGCACCGTACCGCAGCAGGGTTGGCCGACGGGGCTATGGATAAAAAGGTTCGCTGGTTTGAAGGAGAAAGAGCATAATGTTTGAAGTAGCGACAATCGCTGTCCTCATTGCCCTTACCTTGGCTGTAATTAGAGCGACAAGGGGACCGACAATATTTGATCGGCTTCTAGCGGCCAATTCAGTTGGAACTGGGGCTATCCTCTTGTTGTCGTTATTTGGGTTTTTGACACACAGACCGGAATTTCTTGATATAGGGCTAACATATGTCCTTCTCAACATGATCGGAACATTCGCCGTCCTTAAATTTTTCCGCCACGGCGCTCTTGGACATGTCGGCGATGAGGACGAGAGGACGAAAATTCTTTGATAGAACTACTCCTTACTTATCTGAGTTGGGGTTGCTTGGGCGTGGGTAGTGTATTCTACGTCATCGGCGCAATTGGCCTTAATCGCATGCCTGATATTTTTACTCGCATGCATGCCGTCTCGGTCGGTGATACGCTCGGAGCCGGGTTTTTGGTGCTGGGAATGCTGCTTGTTGCCGGGCCGACATTGGTAGGTGCAAAGTTAGTCATGATCATTCTGGCGCTGCTATTCACAGGTACGGTAGCAACCCATGCGCTTGCCCGCGCAGCTCTTCAGGACGGCGTCCAACCCGTGCTTGCTGGAAAGAGCGGAAAGCTTACCGCATGTGATGCAGCCGAAGCAGTCCAAACGCTGAAAGATCTTGTTCGCACGTCCACTCCGAAAGCTGATAAAGATTCGGACCGCGCTGGACACACCAATACCAAAGGGGGACAAAGGTCATCGAAGCGCTAATCAACATGGTGTTGCTGACGCTGATGGCGGTTGTCACGATCTCGATTATCCGCGTGCGTAACCTTTTTTCAGTTGTCATTTTAAGCAGCATCTATAGCTTTTTAATGGCTAGCGTGATGATCGTGCTGGACGCGGTAGATGTGGCAATGACCGAGGCCTCGGTCGGCGCCGGCATTTCAACAGTATTAATGCTGGGTACACTTTACCTCACAAAAACCACTGAAACCGTGCCAGCTCACTCCCCTGTACTACCCTTGTTTGTGGCTATTGGAACAGGAGCAGCGCTGGTCTATGGGACATTTGGACTTCCACCATTCGGTATTGGCAATACACCGTTTCATACCCATGTCAGCGCGATTTATCTCGGCAGTTCCATTCCAGAAACCGGAATTGTTAATGTAGTGACATCGGTTCTTGCTAGTTACCGCGGCTATGACACGCTTGGGGAGACGACTGTCATTTTTACTGCTGGCATTGGCGTCCTCTTGTTACTGAAGCGTTTTTCAAAATCTACGAAGGACAAATAGGGTGTTGCCATGAAACTTGATGTCATATTGAGAGTTTCCGTTAAATTTTTTCTTCCCTTTATGTTGCTATTTGCCCTTTACGTCCAATTTCATGGCGATTTTGGGCCAGGAGGCGGCTTTCAGGCCGGTGTAATCGCGGCAGCAACCATCGTCCTCTACGCCATTATCTTTGGGCTTGCCCCTACCATCCGTCTCGTGCCGCCAATCGTAGTTGAAACCATGATTCCACTTGGCGTACTTATTTTCCTTGGAGTCGGGTTTCTTAGCTTTCTGACCGGCGACAACTACCTCAACTATTCTCATCTCGCGCATGATCAAATCCATGGCCAAGAACTCGGTGTTCTCCTAGTTGAACTTGGTGTTTTGATCACGGTTTCGGGTACGATGGTTGCTATTTTCTATGCCCTTGCCGACCGAGGACGCTCATGAGCACTCTTGCCGAACTCATGCCACTCTATAATTACTGGATCACTATTTTTCTGATGATTTCCGGCCTTTATATCGTTGTTGCGCGCGGTAATATGGTCAAAAAACTGGTCGGGCTATCGCTATTTCAGACATCGGTCTACCTACTCTATCTATCTCCTGGAAAAATTCTTGGAGGAACGCCTCCAATATTGGCCAAAGGGTTTGAAATCTACTCAGCCCCTCTTCCCCATGTTCTTATTCTGACGGCGATCGTTGTCGGCATTGCAACTCTGGCACTTGGGTTAGCGCTCACCGTGCGCATCAATGAAGCTTTTGGGAGCATCGAGGAAGACGAGCTATTCAAACCAGAAATAACGCATGATTGAAAGTCATCTTCCAGCCCTACTGGTTGTTGTGCCACTTCTTGCTGCCGTATTTACCGCGCTCATTCGCCAAGGCTTGGCCTCTTATCTGGTGGCTTTTATTGCTTGCTGGTCGCTACCGGTCATGTCAATTGCACTGCTCGGCCAAGAACTTAACCAAGGCACCATTTCATACGCCCTTGGTGACTGGGCACCGCCAATTGGAATTGAATACCGAATCGATTCGGTCAATGCGCCATTCTTGGTATTGGTTTCATTCATGGCGGCGTTAGTTGCAACCTACGCCCGCAGTTCTGTGACTTCCGAGATAGAAAGTAGCCGTCAGGGCTGGTTTTACACCGTATACCTACTGTGCGTTGGCGGACTCTTAGGTGTATTGATCACCGGGGACGCGTTCAATGCATTTGTATTCTTGGAGATTTCCTCGCTGGCAACCTATGTCCTAATTGCCCTCGGCAAGGACCGGAGGGCTCTGCTTGCAGCCTATCAATATCTCATCCTCGGCACCATCGGCGCGACATTGTATGTAGTCGGCGTCGGCTTGATTTTCGCGATGACAGGATCGCTTAATATGGTTGATATCAATGCCCATCTGGCTGGTATCGAAACGCTGAGACCGGTATTAGCGGCACTTGCATTCATCACCGTGGGCATTTCTCTCAAGCTAGCATTGTTCCCACTGCATGTCTGGCTGCCGAATGCTTACGCATTTGCTCCATCGGTGGCGACGGCATTTCTTGCTTCGACCGCGACTAAAGTCGCTGTCTATCTGCTGCTACGATATTTCTTTACCGTATTTGGTGCTGATCTTGTCTTCGAGCAACAGCCAATCACCCCTATCCTGTTGGTGTTTTCGGTTGCGGCGATGTTCATCGCCTCTATCGTCGCGGTGTTCCAAGCCGATATCAAGCGCATGCTAGCCTATTCTTCAGTGGCGCAAATTGGCTACATCACGCTGGGTATCGCGATTGCAACTCAGACCGGGCTTGCCGGCGCGCTAGTGCACCTTCTCAACCATGCACTGATCAAAGGTACTCTGTTTCTCGCGGTCGGCTGCATCGTCTTGCAGACCGGCGCCTTTAAGGTGAAAAACCTCGCCGGCATCGGCCGCACCATGCCGCTGACCATGGCCGCCTTTGTGGTTGCGGGTCTCGGGCTGATCGGCGTTCCCGGCACCGTCGGTTTCGTGTCAAAATGGTTTCTCATCACCGCAGCACTTGAACAGGGCTGGTGGTGGCTAGCGCTGATGATTGTCACAAGCTCGTTGATCGCGGTCGTCTATGTCGGACGGATAGTCGAGATCGCCTGGTTCCGCGAGCCATCTAAGGAAGTGAGCGCCGGGGGGCGGCTACCGATCGAAATGCTTGGCGTCACCTGGGTGATGGCGGCCGCAACCATCTATTTCGGACTTGATGCCGAATTCACCGCCGGTCTAGCCTCAAGGGCCGCCGAAACCCTGCTTGCGGGCATCAAATGACCCAGGAACAGCTCGTAACTCTGGCGGTTGTATTGCCGGCACTCGCCACGGTGCCAATATCTCTGGCCGGTCGGTGGCCCAATCTGCGCGAAGCGATCTCGCTCACCACAGCAGTGGTGACCGCCATGGTCGTGCTGTCACTGGTGCCCGATGTGCTTGCCGGCGCACGACCACAAACAGCAACAATTTCGATTTTCGTAGATCTCAAACTGGGCTTTGCCATCGAGCCACTCGGCATGCTGTTCGCCTGCGTTGCCTCGATCCTGTGGATCGTTAACACGATCTACTCAATCGGTTACATGCGCGGCAACAACGAACCACGCCAGACATCATTCTACGTCTGCTTTGCCGTCGCCGTTTCTTCGGCAATCGGCATCGCGTTTTCGGCCAATCTTCTAACGCTGTTCCTGTTCTATGAAATTCTCACGCTCTCGACCTATCCGCTGGTAACCCACAAGGGCGACGATGCTGCCAAATCGGGTGGCAGGGTCTATCTGCTGCTGTTACTCGGCACCTCCATGGTACTGCTTCTGCCGGCGATCATCGCAACTTTGGTTCTGGCGGGAACTCTCGATTTCACGCCGGGTGGCATACTTGCCGGAACTGCCTCAGGCCTGACACTCGCACTTCTGTTCGGCGCCTATATGTTTGGCATCGGCAAAGCAGCGCTAATGCCGCTTCATTTCTGGCTACCGGCGGCAATGATAGCGCCAACGCCGGTGAGCGCGCTCCTGCATGCGGTCGCGGTCGTTAAGGCCGGCGTATTCACCGTGGTTAAGGTTGTTGTCTATATCTTCGGCATTGATTTCCTCGCGCAATCGGGTGCCGCCGATTGGCTGCTGTATGCGGCTGGCTTCACCGTCCTTGTGGCTTCCCTGGTGGCGCTGCGTCAGGACAATTTAAAGCGCCGGCTTGCCTACTCAACAGTCAGTCAGCTTTCCTATGTGATATTGGCTACAGCAATACTGACACCGATTTCAATCGTCGGCGCCGTACTGCATATTGCCGCACATGCGGTATCCAAGATCACCTTGTTTTTCGCGGCCGGATCGATCTACACCGCGACACACCTCACTGAAGTGAGCCAATTGCGCGGCATCGGCCGACGCATGCCTTGGACCATGACAGCTTTCGCCATTGGCGCTTTATCAATGATTGGTATACCACCAACGGCGGGGTTCCTTGGCAAATGGTTCATGTTGACTGGCGCCATGGACAGCGCCAACTGGATAGCCCTCGGCGTGATAGTGATATCAACATTGCTTAATGCAGCGTATTTCTTACCGATAGTGTTTAACGCATTCTTCCTCTCACCGGACAAGAATAACCCGGGTGATCACCATCACGGTGAAGCGCCATGGCCGATCGTCTTGGCATTGACCGCAACCGCAATCGGGACATTCGCGATGTTCTTCTTTCCCGAAATTCCTATGGAACTCGCAAAGGGTGTCATTTCAAGTGAAGGGGTGGACTGATGGCAGCAGGAAAATCCGATAGCAACCATTGGCTAGTGCGCCCGGCGACCATCCGCGCAATCTGGGCCATATCGCTGGCGGTACTCGCAATCACCGTGCTGGGAGATCTTGTGGTCGAACACCATCCGCATTTTGGCATCGACGGAACCTTTGGCTTCGGTGCTTGGTTCGGCTTTTCGGCCTGCGTGGTGCTGGTTGTGTTCTCAAAGGCACTGGGCGCAATCCTAAAACGGTGGGACGATTATTATGATCGCTGACCTAATCATTCCCCCTGGACTCTTTCTGATCATTGGTGGATTGGCGCTACCTTTTCTTTCTCATCCTCTCCGCGCTGCGACCATCTTAGGGCTGCCGGTCATTGCGCTCATCATGGTTTGGACCCTACCTGAAGGCGGCGCCCTAGGTTTTACCTATTTCGGCTACGAGATCGTACCTATCCGGGTTGATGCGTTGTCGCGCCTTTTTGCCACGGTTTTCCTCATCATGGCATTTGCCGGCGGCCTGTTCGCGCTCAACCAAGAAAAGGTCGCCGAGCTCGCCTCCGCTTTCGTCTATGCAGGCTCCGCGATAGGAGTTGTGCTTGCCGGAGATCTGATCACCCTCTTTATTTTTTGGGAAATCATGGCCATTTCCTCGACCGTGATCATCTGGTGTTCCGGCAGTGGCGCCTATGGTGCCGGCCAGCGCTATGTCGTGGTCCATCTATTTGGTGGTGTCCTGCTCTTGGCAGGCATCGCCGGCGAGGTCATGGCCACTGGCTCGATTACTTTCGATGCCATGGAAGCCAATTCGTTCGCCCGGTGGCTTATTCTAGCCGGTTTTTTGATCAATGCAGGTGCGCCGCCGCTATCCGCCTGGCTGCCAGACGCCTATCCTGAAGCATCATGGTCGGGAACCGTTTTTCTTTCCGCCTTTACAACTAAGACTGCAGTCTACGTCCTCCTGCGCGGCTATCCCGGTACCGAGATCCTAGTCTATGTAGGCCTCTACATGGTATTTTATGGGATTGTCTACGCAATCCTTGAAAATGACATGCGCCGAATCCTCGCCTACTCGATTATCAACCAGGTGGGATTCATGGTGTGTGGCATTGGCCTCGGTTCAGAAATGGCCCTGAATGGGGTAGCCTCCCACGCCTTTGCTCATATTCTCTACAAGGCTCTGTTGTTGATGTCAGCGGGCTCAGTATTGTTGATGACCGGAAAACGCAAATGCACTGATCTCGGAGGCCTGTTCAGAACCATGCCAATCACCGCCATTTGCGGAATTGTTGGAGCCCTGTCAATTTCGGCATTCCCATTGACTTCGGGATTTATATCGAAATCCATGATCAGCCAGAGCGCAGCCGATGCGCATCTGATGATCGTGTGGCTGGCGCTTGCGGCGGCATCGGCCAGCGTTTTCCTTTATGTCGGCATCAAGTTTCCCTGGTTTGTGTTCTTCCAGAAAGACTCTGGCATGCGCCCGGCAGAACCACCGCAGAATATGCGCATCGCCATGTATCTAATGTGCGCCTTCTGTATCGGGCTCGGTGTCTATCCCGATCCGTTGTATGCCATATTACCCTATCCGGTTGACTACGCACCCTATACTGGTGCGCATGTTATCTTCCAATTTCAGCTCCTCCTTTTTTCAGGCCTAGCATTTTTTCTGATGCTCAAGATGCTAAAGCGAACCCTCACTGTCACACTTGATTTTGATTGGTTCTGGCGTGGGATCGGACGCACATTAGCTAGCGAATTCGATGGACGCGCTACCACCGCATGGCTGAGATTGGCTGAACGTTGTTACCAGTCGACGAACCGGTTTGTCGACACTATTTACCACTATCACGGGCCTGAAAGCCGGTTTGGGCGCACCTGGCCGACCGGCGCCATGGCATTCTGGACCATGGTATTACTCGCAACTTATCTCATCGCTTACTTCATATGACGGTTTAAATTCGAGATTATTTGAAATTACAGCGCTATGGAAAACGCACCTTGTGTGTATTTAATATTTAATCAAAATAATACATTAAGTGGGCTGGTACTAAGCCAATAAGAATGACAACCTCCACAGAGAAACCCCTATGATTTAGGTGCTGGATGAAGATCGAGTATAGTCATAAAGTGATGCATACGCTCTTAACTCTTCCCACATGTGAGCAGTCCAATAAAATCAAGACCGCAAAAACATCACGCCCTCCCATACTCTTCTGGTGATCCCAGCCGACTATCCATGTTAGCAATTTCTGATGACGAAAACAGCATCAGCTCTTCAGCTTATCTGACGTCTACCAGGATCCAGTGACTTTATGACAAAACAGGACTTCAATTCGTGAATGAGAATAAAAAAGACGTACGCATCAAAAAGTCGGAGATTGAATGGCGTGAGCAGCTCACCGCCGAACAATACCGCATTACGCGCGAACACGGTACAGAGTCGGCATTTACCGGCCCATATTGGGATGAGAAAACATCCGGCTTATACTCATGTATCTGTTGCAATGCGGAGTTATTCAACTCCAAAACCAAATATGATTCGGGATCCGGGTGGCCCAGTTTCTATGCTCCGGTATCCAAGAACGCGGTCAGTGAACACAACGATGGTTCATTCCTAATGCGTCGAACTGAGATCAGATGCACAGCATGCGATGCTCATCTTGGCCACGTTTTTCCTGACGGACCGGCACCGACCGGCGCACGGTATTGCATGAATGGGCATGCCCTTCATCTAATGCCAAATGAATCGGCGGAGGATGACAATGAGTAAGTCTTTACCTTTACAAGACGTGAGCCCGCCACAAGCCGAACGAAAATCTGAACACACTACTCATCACGGGATTGAACGTGTTGATGAGTATGCGTGGCTGCGCGCGGAGAACTGGCGCGAGGTGATGCGTACACCTCAGGTTCTCTCAGCAGACATTCGGGCACATCTGGAAGCGGAAAACGCCTTCACGACAGCGGTGCTAGGACATACAAAAACACTTCAGTCCGACATGTTTAAAGAAATGCGTGGTCGGATCAAAGAAGATGATTCTACCGTCCCGTCTACTGACGGACCATATTCCTATTATACGACTTATGTCGCGGGCGGTCAGCATCCGATTTTATGCCGCCAGCCACGAGATGGTGGCACGTGTGAGACGATGATAAATTGCAACGATCTTGCCGTAAACCAGGCCTATTTTATGCTCGGCGGTGCCATGCACAGTCCTAATCATCGCTACCTTATCTATGCGGTCGATCTTAAAGGCTCTGAGTATTACGATCTCAATGTCCTCGATATACAAAGCGGCCAATTCCTGAGTGATAAAATCCCAGACACAACAGGCGGCGGGGTCTGGGCGGCTGACAGCAAGACTTTCTTCTACACGCAGCTTGATGAAAATCATCGGCCCTCGCGCATCTATTCACATCAATTGGGCTGCGACCCGGCAGAGGACATACTGGTTTTTGAGGAAAAGGATCCCGGGTTTTTTGCTGGCATCGGCAAGACCCAATCCGGCGACTATATCGTTATCTCAACGCATACTCACGAGACCAGTGAAATACTAATTATCCCAGCGAATGCACCGCTCACTCCCGCACGACTAATCGTACCGCGCGAAAGCGGCCATGAATGCTCTATAGAACATCACGGTTCATCCCTCTTCATTCTGACAAACCGTGGAGGCGCGGAGGATTTTCTCATTGTTGAGGCCCCGATCGATGATCCAGCACCGGCCAATTGGCGTGAAATTGTTGCACATCAACCTGGCCGTCTGATTCTTTCCCTCACAGCCTATCATAATCACCTAGTGCGTCTTGAACATGCCGATGGGTTACCGAGAATTGTGGTGCGCCACATTAGCAGCGGTGATGAGCATCATATCTCATTCTCCGAGGAAGCGTATTCCCTAGAGCTTAGCAGCGGTTATGAATTTTCTACATCGCAAACTCGCTTTACCTACTCATCAATGACCACACCATTGCAGGTATTTGACTACGATCTTAAAACGCGGACACGAGTTTTGCGTAAAATTCAGGAAGTTCCGAGCGGCCATGAAGCTCAGGCCTATGTAACACGGCGGATATTTGCCGAGGCGACCGATGGCGAGCAGATACCAATTTCACTTCTCTATCGCGCTGGTTCCACCCTCGATGGCTCAGCCCCGTGCCTGCTTTACGGCTACGGAGCCTATGGCATAACTATTCCAGCTGGCTTCTCCACCAACCGCCTCAGCCTTGTAGATCGAGGCTTTGTATATGCCATCGCACATATACGCGGCGGCAAAGAGCGTGGCTATCGCTGGTATCTAGATGGAAAAGGCAAGAAAAAGGTCAACACTTTTGAAGACTTCATTGCTGCAGGAGAGCATTTGTGTGCTGAAGGGATCACATCGCGTGGCATGATTGTTGCCCACGGTGGTTCAGCGGGAGGAATGCTAATGGGCGCAGTTTCAAACATGGCACCAGAGCTATTCGCCGGCATTATTGCGGAAGTCCCGTTTGTCGACGTGCTGGCAACAATGCTCGACAAAACTCTGCCGCTCACCCCTCCGGAATGGCCAGAGTGGGGAAATCCTATTATGAGCGAAGAGGACTATCACACGATCGCTGCTTATTCGCCTTATGACAATATAACTGCTCAGACTTATCCTCCTATCCTCGCGCTTGCAGGTCTCACCGACCCCCGCGTGACATATTGGGAGCCGGCAAAATGGGTTGCAAAACTGCGCGCGCATACCACCGGCACATCTCCCATACTGCTCAAAACTAATATGGAATCAGGCCATGGTGGGGCATCCGGAAGATTTGACCGGCTCCATGAAGTTGCGCTCATATATGCGTTCGCATTGTATGTTACACATTTGGTCAAAAAATCTAGCTAAACTTGGCGCTTGGAGAAAAGCCATTATGACATCGCCTCAAAAAGAAATGACTACTAAACCGGACGCTTTCGATTGGGCTGATCCGCTCATGATCGACCAGCAAATCACCGAAGAGGAGCGCTTAGTTCAATCTTCCGCGCGTTCTTTTGCTCAAGACCGCCTGATGACGCGTGTTCGCGATGATTTTCGCCAAGAATCATTCGACGGCTCGATATTTCGTGAAATGGGTGAACTCGGCCTTCTGGGATCAACCTTACCAAGTGAATATGGCGGAGCGGAACTTGGCTACGTTTCCTATGGGTTGATCTCGCGTGAAATCGAGCGGGTTGATTCCGGCTATCGCTCGGCTATGAGTGTTCAGAGCTCGCTTGTCGCCCATCCGATATTTGCTTATGGCAACGATGCACAGCGCAGAAAATATTTGCCAAAGCTCATCTCAGGTACCCTGATTGGGTGTTTTGGACTGACTGAACCCGACCACGGATCAGATCCCGCTGGGATGACTACACGGGCTGATAAAGTTGACGGCGGATGGCGTATCAATGGCATTAAAACATGGATTACTAATGCGCCAATCGCCGATATCGGCGTGATCTGGGCCAAAACCGAGAAAGATGTCATTCGCGGATTCATTGTCGAACGTGATTTTGACGGATTTTCCACCTCTGGAATCGAGGGAAAGCTATCAATGAGAGCGTCGGCCACCGGGCAAGTCATCTTGGACAACGTATTCGTACCACAAGGTAATATACTTGAGGGAATCAGCGGCCTTGGTGGACCGTTTGGATGCCTCAATCGCGCGCGCTTCGGCATCGCCTGGGGGGTGATGGGCGCGGCAGAATTTTGCTGGCATGCAGCTCGCACCTATGCGCTGGAACGCAAGCAGTTTGGCCGACCACTTGCAGCCAACCAGCTAATCCAAAAGAAACTCGCCGACATGCAGACTGAGATCACGATTGGGCTGGCTGGAGTGCTGCGTCTTGGGCATATGATGGACGAGGGAAAAGCCGCACCCCAGGTGATCTCATTGATGAAGAGAAACAATTGTGGCAAAGCGCTTGATATTGCTCGTACCGCCCGCGATATACATGGCGCAAACGGGGTATCTGACGAATATCATGTGATGCGCCATTTGATGAATCTGGAAACAGTCAACACCTATGAAGGTACCCATGACATCCATGCGTTGATCCTTGGGCGGGCGCAAACCGGAATTCAGGCATTTTTCTAAAGTCTATGGATCTACTTACGGCATTCGGTATTATATCAGTCAGCATTATGCTGCTGACCTATGCGTATGAAGACCGATCTCCCTGGATGATTTTCCTGTTTGCTGGTGGATGCGTCGCCGCATCAATCTATGGCTTTCTGCAAGGCGCATGGCCATTTGGCGTGCTGGAGGCTATCTGGGCTGTGATTGCCCTTAATAGGTGGCGAATACACAATCTTCGTATAGCAAAATCTGACTGAACACGTTGCACCAGACCTACAGCCCGCCTATGGTCGCGCCAGAACAAGCGCACGAAAGCGCATTAACTTAAAACACCTAATAGAGGAGTCTAGAAATGGCGTTCGAATTGCCAGAACTTCCTTATGCGTATGATGCCTTACAACCGTTCATGTCGGCTGAAACGCTCGAATTCCATCACGATAAGCACCATCAAGCCTATATCACAAACGGCAACAATCTTGCCAAGGATGCCGGGCTTGAAGACGCCTCACTGACTAATATTGTTAAACAGAGCCACGGCACCAATGCCGGTTTGTTTAACAATGCAGGTCAGCACTTCAATCATCTTCATTTCTGGAACTGGATGAAACCGAATGGTGGTGGCGCAGCACCGGGTGCGTTGGCGGCTAAAATTGATTCCGATCTTGGAGGCATGGATAAGCTACGCGCGGATTTCATTAATGCCGGTGTAACTCAGTTTGGATCAGGGTGGTGCTGGCTTGCACTTAAAAACGGAAAACTTGAGGTTATGAAAACACCAAATGGTGAAAATCCGCTGGTGCATGGCGCAAC
This sequence comes from Alphaproteobacteria bacterium, assembly GCA_963582255.1. GTDB lineage: Bacteria > Pseudomonadota > Alphaproteobacteria > Rhizobiales > TMED25 > CAUZRD01. The sequence continues at coordinate 12,592 of CAUZRD010000017.1, forward strand.
GCCAATTCTTGGCTGTGATGTCTGGGAGCATTCCTATTATATTGACTATCGCAATGCTCGCCCGAAATATCTGGAAGCCTGGTTCGATAATCTGGTGAACTGGGAATATGCGGCAAACCTACTTGAGGATGCTTCCTAGCGCATTGCGTAATCTGAGTTAACCAAGAGGTGCAATGGTGCCGGTATTTTGTCATGTTTGGGCCCTAGCATAGGACGGATGCAAGACATCACTTTTTCATATCGGTGATGTCTTGCATCCGTCCTATGCTAGGGCCCAAACAGAGCGCAAAGCATGCCGCATAATTCTAGCTCGTATTGGGAGAATAAATACCATTAGCTACGGGTCCCCTCCCAATATATGCGCACCAAAGTGCTCTTCATCTGACTACCTAGCGCGTGAGTGTGTGGCTGAATGCGTTAACATCTTTATTTTCGGTATATTCTCTAATTTCAACGGACTTGGCGCACGAAGCTACATTCTTCAAATTGTTTTAGCGGCATATTTCTGTCCCAAAGTGCCACCATCAATCATTGAGACACGTGCCTTGTGAATGAGTTAGAACCTCTGTCAAAGTATGACTGTTTTTAGCCAATGGAGCATAGATGATGGAGGAGATCGTTCTACGGGTCGTGGAAACCACTGGAATTGAAAAGGGAATTGCGCAAAAAACGATAAGCATAATTTTTGAACTTCTGCGCGATAATTGCCCCCAAGATAAAGTCCAACAGCTAATTGATAAGCTCCCAGGTATCGAGATTTCTGCTTCCGAAACTCCGTCCGGAGGTGGGCTCTTTAGCCGGGGGGCAGTTCTTGGCGGAGCGATGGGCGCCATGGGCGCGCTTGGCAAACTTACCTCTACCGGTCTAACGATGGGGGATGTAAAAAAAATTGGCGTAGAAGTCCTCGGCTATAGCCGGGAACAGGCTGGTGATGAACTTGTCGATGAAATCGTGAGCTCCATACCCGGCCTCAGCCAGTTTATATAGCCATCTCTGAATGGAATAAAGGTCATGTCCGATCAGAAAACGATAGTTTTATCAGAAAAGACCCCTCCGTTAACCTCGCTTGAGGCATGGGCTGAACTTGCACGAAAATCCTGTAACAATAATCTAGATGATCTGAGCTTTGTTGATGAAGATGGGCTTAAAATTTTACCGCTATACACCCATGAATTCTCGTCTTCTAGGCAGTCAATCGTGGCCACACACCAGCCATCACCGGTGTTTCGCGCATTGATACTGGAGCCAACCCCAACGCGCGCCAATCAGGCAATATTAAGTGAAATTTCTGGTGGTACAAAGGAATTCCTACTTCAGGAGCTCTCGCCTGGTCAATGCGGTGTGGAGATTGAAGATCGGGCTGGGCTTTTACTCATGCTGGAAAACATTGATCCCAATAAAATCCGTTTTCATCTTAGTCCGGGCATAAATCCAGAGCGAGAAAATAATCCATTTTCCTTGATGGAGTTCTTTACGGATTGGCTGATAACCAAAGGAGTCAGCCATAGTTTTAGCGGGTCATTTGGACTTGACCCCATTGGCTATGTTGCCGCCGGTCGAATAGGTTTTGATTGGCTGGAAAATGACCAATTAAGGTCGATCACCGCAGCTGTAGAAAAAACAATTCCAGCTCTTCCTAATGCGCGCATTCTTACAGCTTCCGGCACGCCATATCACGAAGCCGGAGCCTCGGTCATTCAGGAGCTTGGCATCATGCTAGCAACAGCAGCAGCTTACTTGCGTGCCTGCGACCAGAAAGACAACAGTGTATTTGAGGTTGCCAGTCGAATGTCGATCGAACTTTCAGTCGATGCCGACATTCTGATGACTATTGCAAAACTTCGGGCTGCACGGCTTTTGTGGTGTCGCCTGTGCGAGCTGTGCAATATTTCGTGCAATGCGCCTATCGATGCGCGACTGTCAGCACGGATGCTATCTTCGCGCGATACGCAAAACAATATAATTCGAAGCACATTTGCCGCGCTGGGCGCCAATATAGCAAGCGTAGATACTATCTCCCTATACCCATTCACCCACTCAGTTGGTAGACCAGATGACTTCACCCGGCGTATCGCGCGCAATACTCAGCACATACTGCGTGGCGAATCTCAACTGGGTGCGGTGAGCGATTCCGCCAGTGGATCATTTGCTATCGAACAGCTTACCGACAGTTGCGCTCAAGCAGCTTGGGATCTATTTAGGGACATTGAGCGCCGGGGAGGCATCGTAGTCTGTCTTAGTACTGGGTGGCTCCAAAAGGAAATAGGCCGGGTTCGCAACGATCGCGCCAATCAAATTGCCGCTGGAAAACGGACCCTAATCGGGATCAATCAATTCCAACCTGCACAAGCGAAAATGTATGAAACTCAAGACTGGAACATACCTTCCGTGGCGCAAAGCGAAATTGAGATTCTCCGTTCAATCAACCTTGATGATGGAGTTATGTAAGAGATGAAAACCGCAACGGACCGCGTTCGCGAGCAGATCATCCATGATCTAAAGGATCTTTACGCCAAATACGATAAGATGGAGAAATACCACCCGCCAATCTGGCAATCTCTCCGATTTTTCGGTCTAATCACCGTATTTATCGCAGCGCTCGCTTGGTACACTCAAACAGAAATTGGCCTGACTATCGGGGTTGTATGCTTTATTGTAGGGTCACTTCTTATCATGGTACCGCGTGGTGCCAGGTTTAGTTCTATCCTGCGCTGGGATGGTGGTATAAAACTGGCCAACCCGCAATTAGAACTGCAAAATCTCGACGAGCATATACGTTCGCTGGAGAGTACTCTTGAGCGCATGGAGGAAGAGGCGCGTGATGTGCCCACTTCCTGATTTTCATGACCTACCCTGGACGCCGCCATTGCTCGCAAAGGCTGGAGAGAATGTAGGCCTTGGCACCGGAACCGCAGAAGGGATTACTCTAAAGCCAGCCTATGGCCCAGAGGATATTGAAGATCCCGCTGGTGTACATTCACTGCCAGGCCTTACGCCCTACATTCGTGGGCCGTATGCGACCATGTACGCGACCCAACCCTGGACCATCCGGCAGTACGCCGGATTTTCAACCGCCGAGGACTCAAACGCATTTTACCGACGCAATTTGAATGCAGGTCAGAAAGGTCTGTCGATCGCCTTCGATTTGCCGACCCACCGTGGATACGACTCGGACAATCCTCGCATTGCCGGTGATGTCGGCATGGCCGGAGTTGCAATAGATTCAATTCTTGACATGCGCAGGCTATTCGAAGGTATTCCACTAGATCAGATGTCGGTGTCAATGACGATGAATGGCGCAGTAATCCCGATTTTAGCTCTGTTCATCGCAGTAGGCGAGGAACAGGGTATTCCAGCATCAAAGCTCACCGGAACAATCCAGAATGACATTTTAAAAGAGTTCATGGTTCGCAATACATTCATTTACCCGCCAGAGCCTTCGATGCGAATTGTCTCAGATATCATGGCCTACACTGCCAAACATATGCCTAAATTTAATTCAATCTCTGTTTCCGGCTATCATATGCAAGAAGCTGGAGCGACAGCAGATCTAGAGCTTGGGTACACACTGGCCGATGGCTTGGAATATGTGCGTGCCGGAATTCGCGCCGGGCTTGATGTTGATGAGTTTGCACCACGTATTTCATTTTTCTTTGGCATCGGCATGAATTTTTTCATGGAAATTGCCAAGCTAAGAGCCGCACGATTGATCTGGAGCAAGCTAATGGCGCAGTTCCAACCACAAGATCCACGTTCGTCCATGCTGCGCACCCATTGCCAGACATCTGGATGGAGTTTGACTGCCCAGGATGTTACCAACAATGTGATTCGTACGGCAACCGAGGCCATGGCTGCAGTGTGTGGCGGCACTCAGTCCCTTCACACCAATTCATTAGATGAGGCCCTTGCCTTGCCGAGTGAGGCAAGCTCACGCATTGCGCGCAATACCCAGCTTATCATTCGCGAAGAGACAGGAATTTGCCGTACCGTCGATCCATTTGGTGGCAGCTGGTATGTTGAAACACTCACCCACGAACTCGCCAGATGCGCCATGAAGCATATAGATGAAATCGATCAACTTGGCGGAATGGCCAAAACTCTGGCAACTGGCTTACCTAAACTACGTATTGAGGAAGCTGCAGCACGGACACAATCACGCATTGATTCTGGCGTCCAGCCGATCATTGGTATGAACTGCCACAAGGTCGAGAGTGAACCACCAGTCGACGTGCTTAAAGTCAATAACAAGGCAGTAAGGAAAGCCCAATGCGATCGTCTGGTCCGTTTGCGAGCAGAGCGTAATCAGGAAACATGTGATCAGGCACTCGCACGGCTCACCACCGCAGCGCGTACCGGTGATGAAAATTTGCTTTCCTGCGCGATCAAAGCGGCGCAAGCACATGCCAGTGTCGGTGAGATGAGTGATGCGATGGAAGTAGTGTTTTCACGCTACCAGGCGCAAACCAGCACGGTGAGAGGCATTTATATCCAAGAATCAACCGGTACGGGTCACATGGATGCAGAAATCAAGAACGTTCGGCTACTCGCCAAAAATTTTGCGCAGCAACACGGTAGGCGACCACGCATACTCATTGCCAAGATAGGGCAGGACGGGCACGATCGCGGACAGAAGGTCATTGCATCGGCTTTTGCCGATCTTGGCTTTGACGTTGATATAGGTCCTTTGTTCCAGACCGCGCAGGAAGCCGCGCACCAGGCAATCGATAATGATGTTCACCTGGTTGGGGTTTCATCACTGGCGGCAAGCCACCTCAGTCTCGTTCCCGAGCTGAGAAAAGCTCTTGATTATGCTGGACGCAGCGACATTCTGATCGTCGTCGGCGGTGTCATCCCCCAGCAGGATCACAAGGAGTTGAAAACCGCCGGAGCGGTTGCAATTTTCGGCCCTGGTACCGTGGTTGCCGATGCAGCCCGCAAGTTGATCGCACTTCTAAACTCTAGCCAGGCGCAACTTCGTGAATCGGAAATCAAGTGACCATCAACGCTGCTCAGATCAAAGCGCTTGCAGCTCAGATCAAAAAGGGGAGTAGGCTAGCTCTATCCCGCGCTATCACACTCATTGAATCAACAACCGCAGCAGATAGGACAGCTGCGGGTCAGTTATTGCAGTCCCTTCTTCCTCATACCGGTGGCTCAATTCGTCTTGGCCTTACCGGCGCACCGGGTTGTGGCAAGTCCACCCTAATTGATCAGCTTGGTCTCAATCTTATCACATTGGGCAAACGTGTGGCAGTGCTGGCAATCGATCCATCATCAACCAAGAGCGGTGGTTCCATTCTCGCCGACAAAACACGTATGGGACGGCTTTCAGCACTTGAGAGCGCATTCATCCGCCCTTCCCCCTCATCGGGCAAGCTTGGCGGCGATGCGCGAAACACCCATGAGACGCTGCTATTATGCGAGGCGGCCGGATTTGACGTTGTAATTGTGGAAACCGTTGGCATTGGTCAGTCAGAAGCAGTGATTGCAGACATCGTAGATTTCGTTGCCATCCTGATTCAGCCGGGTACGGGCGATGAATTGCAGGGCTTAAAGCGTGGCGTTCTGGAAATAGCCAATATGATCGTAGTCACCAAATCCGATGGCGAGGGACTCATAGCCGCGGCACGTACAGCTGGCGACTATGCCGGTACACTCCACATCATGACGGCCCCGGGCTCACCTTGGGATCCACCCGTACAACAGGTATCGGCTATCGAGAACCAAGGCCTTGATGAAATGTGGGTTCAGATTGAACGTCATCAGAACTTGCTTAATGAAAAGGGGATGCTTGAGGAAATCCGTCGTGATCAGGCCGCCCGCCGACTACGTGTTCTGGTCGAGGAAGAAGTGCTTGCCAGGTTTCATCGCGATGAAAAAAATTCAGCTAAATTGCAAAAGTTAGAGCGTATGGTTCGCTCAGGAGAACTGACGCCAGGCGTTGCTGCCGACGACGCCCTCAAATAGCTCTTCCTTCATAGCTTGAACCCTAAGTCATATTTTGCAAAAACACGTGCTCGTACATATAAAGTTCAGGCAACATGCTGTTAAATAACATGAACTCTTAATTCAAATAGAGGTGCGGCATGGGCGTACCAGTAACTTCCTGTGATCGTTGCTTTCGCCATCATCAGCATCCCGGTCTAACTTGCAAACCCGGAGCTAGCGACCTAACTCCACATTCTCATTTTTCAAAGCATCAACTCAACACACAAAAAAGGTTAATCTGATACTTGTAAGATGGCCTGCAATTAAGGTCTCAGAAAAGTAAATAGTGCCGCAACGCGCCACTATTTGTCGTTTTTAGCTACCATCGGAAATTCGTTATCGCTGAGACAGAGAAACACCCCGGAGATAATACTCCTATCTACCTATATCTTTCACCAAGCCAACAATAGCTAAACACCATGTCTCCCCGATGTTGCGCTAAAATATTAAAAGCGACCGGCGTGCTCAATCTTTATGAAGCCAACGACTCAGCCCACCCCCAATTATACCCCCAACGATCGGTGCCACCCAAAACAGCCAAAGCACTTGAATTGCGGCTGTACCTCCAAATAATGCTGTAGCTGTTGAACGCGCTGGATTAAGGGATGCGTTTGAAATTGGAATTGCAGCAAGATGGAAAACCGTGAGCGAAAGTCCTATTGCGATCGGCGCAAATCCAGCTGGGGCCTTATCAGACGTAACCCCAACGATAACGACCAAGAAAAGAGCAGTAATCACGATCTCAGTTAAACCAATAGAGATCATTGAAAATCCAGAGTTGCCATTCGATATCGCCGCAAAATCGTTCCAATTACCTTCAGGAGCACCGGTCAACACAACACTAAAGACTGCGGCAGCAGCCACTCCTCCCAATACCTGAGCTATCAAATAGCCAACGGCTTTTCCGGCCTTGAACTTCCCGGCCGCAATCAGTCCTATTGTAACAGCTGGGTTAAAATGTCCGCCCGAGATATGACCAACGGCATACAACATGGCTAAAACCGTCAGCCCAACCGCGAATGCAACTGCTACCAAACCAGCTGAGGGCGCTGAAAACAACGCAGCACCACAAACAGCTGCCACAAGAGCAAATGTACCAATAAATTCAGCGCCTAGCTCACGAATATCCATTTATTCCCTCCATTACAATCGTCCGAATCAGTCTCTACGAAATACGCCCTTACCTACTCCACCATTCCGGGGGAGATCCGACAAGTCGCACGTTTTTCTCTTGGGTTACTTACCCTCATAATTGCATCTAAATCTCAGCCGAGAACCATAAACCATCAAAAAATACGACTGTAATTAAGTTACCACAAAAACTATCCATACTACTCAAACCGTGATAGTATAATAAATGGAAGATGCATACAACACGACAAATACATTATATATCCTCAACAAATACTGATTATATATACTACGAATACTATAAAAAATAGAGGATATTACATTAATAGGAGAAGCTAAAATTAAGTATTTATGTATAATTACATCAGCTTTACTTTTTAGTTTAGCATCAACACATAAATCTTACTCTGAGGAATGTGGCTCGGTCACGATTGCGAATATGAACTGGCAATCAGCGGAAGTTCTAGCCCACATCGATCACATAATCCTAAGTGAAGGGTATGGGTGCGACGCACAACTTGTTCCGGGCGATACAATGCCAACATTCACCTCGATGAATGAAAAGGCTCAGCCTGATGTAGCACCTGAATTATGGGTAAATTCACTTCAAGAGCCCCTGGATATAGCTGTTGCTGAAGGTAGATTGGTGATTGCCGCTGAATCTCTATCAGAGGGCGGCGTTGAAGGCTGGTGGATACCTCAATATCTCGCCGATGCACATCCTGAGATTAAGACAATTGAGGATGCACTTGCCCATCCAGAGCTCTTTCCTGCGCCAGAGGATGATTCAAAGGGTGCGGTTCACAATTGCCCATCAGGGTGGAACTGCCAGATCTCAACCGAAAATCAGTTCAAGGCATTTAAAGCTGAGGACAAGGGTTTTGTTCTAGTAGATACTGGCTCGGCTGCAGGCCTAGATGGATCCATCGCCAAAGCATACGAGCGCAAGGAGGGGTGGCTCGGCTATTATTGGGCGCCTACATCTATCCTTGGAAAATACGTAATGTTCAAACTCGATGAGGGCGTTGAACATGACAAGGAACACTGGGAGAAATGTACTGGCACAATCGACTGCGAAGACCCCAAGCCAAATGCGTGGGGCGCGTCAAAAGTCTTCACCGTAGTGACTTCGCAGTTCGTGGAAAAAGCGAGTGTCGCGATGGACTATATTAAGCATCGCCAGTGGAATAACTCTACCGTCAACAAGTTGCTGGCTTGGATGCTCGACAATCAAGCAACCGGTGAGGAAGGCGCAGAGTTCTTCCTTGAGAACAACCTGGATATCTGGAGAGAATGGGTCTCAGAAGAGGCCGCTCAAAATATCAAGAAGTCTCTCAATATTACCGGCTAAATATGAGTAATGAGGATGCTGGACAAGGCATCCTCATATTCCCATTTTTCTATATCACATCAAAATAGCAGTTGATTTGGAGGGCCCCTATGGAGT
>CAUZRD010000018.1:0-20867 GCA_963582255.1 Alphaproteobacteria bacterium
CGATGGCCTCGGCGACCCTGTCAACCTATCTCGGGATCAAAGGCATAAATTATTCAATTTCGTCTGCTTGTGCGACCTCCAACAATTGTATTGGTCACGGTTATGAGCAGATCGGTTGGGGGCGCCAAGACGTGATGATTGCCGGTGGCGCCGAAGAGTTAGACTGGACCTTGTCTGTTCTTTTCGACGGTATGAATGCGATGTCATCGAATTTCAATGACACCCCATCTCGATCAAGTAGGGCGTTTGACGTCGATCGTGACGGCTTTGTGATTGCTGGGGGTGCGGGGATATTGGTGCTTGAGGAATATGAACACGCTAAGGCTCGGGGTGCAAAAATGTATGCTGAGATCATAGGTTATGGCTCGACATCGGATGGCGATGATATGGTGCTTCTATCGGGAGATGGTGCGCGCCGCTGTATGCGCCAGGCACTGGAAACCGTGAAAGAGCCAATCGACTATATCAATCCGCATGCGACATCGACTCCGATTGGTGATGTTCGTGAAATTGCTGCTATCCGCGATGTGTTCGGCGCGAAAGTGCCAGCTATTTCAGCAACCAAATCACTCACTGGGCATTCTCTTGGAGCTGCCGGGGCGCATGAAGCTATCTACTCGATGCTGATGATGAATAACGGCTTCATATGCGAATCGGCCCATATTGATAAGATTGATCCAGAAATTGACGATATGCCTATCGTGCGTGCGCGCCAGGATAATGTCGAACTTACCACGGTTATGTCTAATGCCTTTGGGTTTGGGGGAACCAATGCGGCATTGGTATTTAGCAAGATTAATTGAGGATTTGGCATATTTAGGGAAACAAAATGGATAACGGTCCTATAAAAGGCACACTGATGCAGGGGAAGTGTGGCCTAATTATGGGGGTTGCAAATGACAGGTCTATTGCATGGGGCATTGCTAGTGCACTTGCTGCACAAGGTGCTTCACTTGCTTTTACATACCAGGCAGATGCTCTAAAACGGCGAATAGATCCGCTTGCTTCATCGGTAGGAGCAAATCTTGTGTTGCCGTGCGATGTGGAAGATCTTGAAAGTGTTGACAAGGTATTCGACCGGATCGGCGATGCGTGGGGTAGGCTTGATTTTGTAGTTCACGCCATTGCGTTTTCAGACCGAACTCAACTTAAGGGACTTTATGCGGATACTACGCGTGAAAATTTCGTGCGTACGATGGTAATATCCTGCTTCTCATTCACTGAAATAGCACGCCGGTCGATGTCTTTGATGGAAGATGGGGGGGCGATGCTAACTATGACATTCGGTGGCGGATCGAATCGGGTGATGCCAAACTATAATGTGATGGGGGTTGCTAAGGCAGCGCTTGAATCATCTGTGCGGTATCTTGCTGCTGATTTTGGGCCTCTGGGAGTGCGAGTGAATGCACTTTCATCTGGACCTATGCGCACGTTAGCCGGTGCGGGCATCACCGATGCGCGCGCGATGTATAATTTTCAGCGCGACCATGCGCCACTGCGCCGGACTCCAAGATTAGAAGAAGTGGGCGGCGCAGCGCTTTATCTTTTGTCCGATCTCTCAAGTTCTGTGACCGGTGAGATTCACTATGTTGATGCTGGCTACAATATAATCTCCACGCCAAGGCCCGAGAGATTGGAAGCCTCCGCGGATGAAAGTAGATTTAATGGCGAGGAAGCCAAAGTGCCGACTATCGGAGAATAGAGCTAAATAGCTAGAACTGAGGGTGGCATTGCTCGCTAGCTTTATGCACTAAATATAGAGGCCGCTGGCGTATATTTCTACCAGCGGCCTCTATATTGTTCAATCAGATTTTCTTTCTTCACGGCGCGGCCTTCGCGAGCGCTCAGGTGGGGCTTCCTTTTCGCCTTCCGCGAGCGGAATTTCCTCTCCAGATTCCTGATCGACCACTTTCATGGAAAGGCGAACCTTGCCGCGATCATCAACACCTATCAGCTTGACAAAAACATCGTCGCCTTCATTAACCACTTCAGTCACTGTTTGTGGCCGGCCGTTATTCAACTGAGAAATATGAACTAGACCATCTCGGGCACCAAAGAAATTAATGAACGCGCCGAAGTCAACAACTTTAACGACTTTACCCTTGTAGATCACACCAACCTCGGGTTCAGCGACGATGGAGTGAATCCAGGTGCGCGCGGCTTCAATTGATTTAGCATCCGCCGAGGCAATTTTGATGGTGCCGTCGTCTTGAATATCAATTTTTGCGCCGGTTCCCTCAACAATTTCTCGGATTACTTTGCCGCCAGTGCCAATTACATCGCGGATTTTGTCGACAGGTACGCTCATGACTTCAATGCGTGGTGCATACTCACCAAGCTCGCCGCGTGACTCGGTCAGCGCGTTAGACATTTCATTTAAGATGTGATCACGACCGCGCTTCGCCTGCCCAAGGGCCTGGTGCATAATGCTCTCTGTGATCCCAGCTATTTTGATGTCCATCTGTAAGGAAGTGATGCCTGCATCAGTACCTGCGACTTTAAAATCCATATCGCCAAGATGGTCTTCGTCACCTAAAATGTCAGAAAGGACAGCAAAACCTTTCTCTTCGAGAATGAGGCCCATTGCGATGCCTGCGACTGGCCTTTTTGTAGGCACTCCTGCATCCATCAGCGCTAGGGAGGATCCACAAACCGTTGCCATCGAAGACGAGCCGTTAGATTCGGTGATCTCAGAGACTAACCTGATCGTATAGGGAAACTCCTCAGCGGTTGGCATCATAGGATGAAGGGCACGCCAAGCAAGTTTGCCGTGACCAATCTCACGCCGGCTGGTAAATCCAGTCCGGCCAGTTTCACCTACAGAATATGGCGGAAAATTGTAGTGAAGCAAAAATGATTCCTTGTAGGTGCCGGCAAGAGCATCAACAAACTGCTCATTTTCACCGGTTCCAAGGGTTGCAACCACAAGAGCCTGCGTCTCTCCTCGGGTAAAAAGAGCAGATCCGTGGGCGCGAGGGAGAACTCCAACTTCAACTGATATTGGACGCACGTCTTCCAGGCCGCGGCCATCAATACGTTTGGATGTTTCGATGATCGAGCCACGTACGATTGATTTTTCAAGAGATTTTAGAGATTGATTGACAAGGTTTGAATCTTCACCGGTGTCTGAAATATCTGAACACAGAGCTTCTTTGACCTTGTTCTTGATTGCTGAGACTGCAGAAACACGTTCCTGTTTGTCGGCAATGGAATAGGCCGAGCGTAACTCGCCGTCTGCAATTGATGCAACCTTAGTGTCAACATCTGAGGTGTCGATCACCTCAATGTTGCGTGGTTCTCTGGCGGCCTTTTCTGCTAGGCGGATGATAGCGTCGATTACCGGCTGAAAGTTTCGGTGACCAAACATCACTGCTCCGAGCATGTCGTCTTCGGACAGCTCGTCTGCTTCAGATTCAACCATAAGCACCGCGTCATGAGTTCCGGCAACCACCAAATCGAGAGAGGAGGCAGCTAGATCCTCAAGTGGAGGATTAAGCACGTATTCGCCATTGATAAATCCGACGCGCGCGGCGCCGATTGGCCCCATGAAGGGGATGCCAGAAATAGTGAGTGCGGCCGACGTTGCAACTAGCGCCACGATGTCGGGGTCATTTTCAAGATCATGACTTAGAACCGTTGCTATGATTTGTGTTTCGTTTTTAAATCCATTGGCGAAAAGCGGACGAATAGGACGGTCAATCAGTCTTGAAACCAAGGTCTCTTTTTCTGAAGGTCGGCCCTCGCGTTTAAAGTACCCGCCGGGAATTTTACCAGCGGCGTAAGTTTTTTCTTGGTAGTTCACGGTCAATGGGAAAAAGTCGATGCCCATTTTGGGCGTGCGGGCGGCAACAGCAGTTGCCAGAACCGAGGTCTCGCCATAAGTAACAAGAACAGCGCCGTCTGCTTGACGCGCAATCTTGCCGGTTTCGATAACCAGTGGCCGTCCGCCCCAGTCAATTGTCTCTTTGTGTATTGTAAACATGAATAAAAGCTCTTACGCGGGCCGGCCAAAAGAGGCCAGCTACCTGCGTCCTTTTGCTGTGATTTAGATGAGCCGCCTAACGGCGAATTCCGAGGCGGGAGATGAGTGTTCGATAACGTTCATCACTGCTTGACTTCACATAGTCAAGCAGTCGACGGCGCTGTGAGACCATCTTGAGCAATCCCCGACGGGAATGATTGTCCTTTTTATGGGCCTTGAAATGCTCGGTCAAATTAGTGATGCGTTCAGTTAGAATTGCAACCTGGACCTCCGGCGAACCGGTGTCTTCTCCCTTTAATGCATACTCTTTAATGAGCGACTGTTTGCGCTCTGCGGTAATCGACATCGTGATATCTCCTAAAGTTACGGCCGCAGATCAGTGCGGCTGATTAAACACGCGGGAGGGATGTAACTCGCCGCGAACGACTTCGCCAAATGCAACGAGGGCACCGCGGCAAACCGCATAAGCGACGCCGCAATTAACTGGCGCATCCCGTCCCCGAAGGATAATTGGCTGGCCTGACCTCAGCTTTGCCGCTTCACCACGATCGATGGCCAGTGCCGGGATGTCGTCCAGCACGGTCTCTACGGGGTGCAATAAAGCGGTTAATGCTTCGCATCCATCGGCACTATGGCCGATTTCCTTCAGTCTCGCCAGCGAAATCATTTCCTTGTGCCCGAACGGGCCAACTTCGGTTCGGCGTAGTTCGATAACATGGGCGAATGTTCCCAATGCCCGCCCAAGATCCCTTGCGATTGCCCGGACATAGGTGCCTTTGCCGCAGCGGGTTTGGAACATCATCTGATCAGAGGTTGGCGTTCCGACTATTTCTAGGTTTTCGATCCTCACCTCGCTTGCTTCCAGTTGGGGATCGATGCCTTTTCGGGCCAGATCGTAAGCCCGTTTCCCTTGAACTTTCTTGGCGGAATATCTTGGAGGAACCTGTAATATCGTACCAGTGAAATTAGTAAGAGCCGCATTAACTGCATCTTGTTGTGGGCGGCTGTCGCTGGTGTTGATGACTTCGCCCTCGCTATCGTCAGTATCGGTTTCGATACCCCAGGCGAGCGTAAAACTGTATGATTTTATGCGATCTACCAGAAATGGAACTGTTTTGGTGGCCTCACCAAAAGCAATCGGTAAGAGACCGGATGCTAAGGGATCTAGAGTGCCGCCGTGTCCAGCCTTGGCAGCGTGAAATAAACCTTTGACCTGATTGAGAGCTGTGGTGGAGGTCAGCCCGATTGGTTTGTCTAGCGCCAACCAGCCATTGATGTTTTGTCCTTTTGTACGCCGTGTCATGGCTAGTCGCTCTCGTCGCGGTCAAGATCACGGCGAACCGCATCAGATGTCAAAAGTTGGTTGATTTTTCCAAAGGTATTGAACGTTGTATCGAGCTCAAATCTGAGTTCTGGAATGTGTCTTAAAATGACCAGACGGGCCAGGCGGCCGCGAATAAATTTTCGGTGACGCTCCAATGCAGCAACCACGGTTTCTTCGCGCTCGCCCGCCAGAGGCAATACAAATACTTTGGCGACGGAAAGGTCGCGGTTGACAGAGACCTCTAAGACAGTAATGGCAACGCCTTCGAGGGCGCTGTCTCTGACTGGGTTATCAACAAACAATTCAGCTAATGCATGGCGCACAAGTTCACCGACGCGCAATTGTCGTTGAGTGGGGCTTGTGCTCACGCCTGAACGTTTTTTACGTGGCATATGACCTGAAATCAGAAGAAAATCTTGGATTTTTACTAAAGCTGCCTCTCGATGGTCTCCACCGAGAAGCATTCAATCGTGTCTCCGTCCTTAAGGTCTTCATAGTTCTCAAAGGACATGCCACATTCTTGACCAACCTTAACTTCCTTAACCTCGTTTTGAAAATGTTTGAGGGTTGAAAGTGATCCCTCGTGAATAACAATATTATCACGCAGTAGACGGACTTTCTGACCGCGGCGTACGACGCCATCTATTACTCGGCAGCCAGCAACCTTACCCACCTTGGAGATGTGAAAAACCTCCAGAATTTTGGCATTGCCAAGAGTTGTCTCGCGGATAGTTGGCTCCAGGAGACCGGACATGGCCGCTTTCACATCATCGATCAGATGGTAGATGACCGAATAGGTTCGGATTTCAGTTCCACTACGTACGCAAGCTTCACGCGCCTGAACGTTCGGGCGTACGTTGAATGCCAACATTACCGCCCCTGAGGCCTCGGCAAGAGTAACATCCGATTCGGTAATGGCACCAACACCGCCATGAATGACGCGAGCGGCGACCTCATCGGTGCCAAGATTTTCAAGGGCGTTAGAAATTGCTTCCACAGATCCTTGCACATCAGCTTTCACGATTATCGGGAATTCCTTTTTCCCGGCCTCCTGGAGTTGATCCATCATCTGCTCAAGGGTAATGCGCTCGCCGGCCCCTGCAACCGTTCTGTCGCGGCGTTTTCGTTGTCGGTATTCAGTGATTTCACGGGCACGGCCTTCGTTTTCCACCACGGCAAATCTGTCTCCGGCTTCGGGCGTTCCGTTGAGACCCAAAACCTCGATTGGCATCGAAGGGCAGGCTGAATTAGTGTTGTCACCATGATCGTTGACTAGCGCCCGGACTCGGCCCCATGCGGAGCCAAGTACAATAATGTCGCCAATATTGAGGGTGCCGCGTTGTACCAGAACAGTGGCAACCGGGCCGCGCCCACGATCTAGCCTTGCTTCCACAACTACGCCTTCGGCCGGCCGGTTCGGGTTAGCCTTAAGCTCTGCAATCTCAGATTGTAGGACAATGGTTTCGATTAATTTATCAAGGTTTGTTCCTTGCAATGCAGAAACTTCAACATCAAGAGTTTCACCGCTCATAGATTCTACGACGACTTCGTGCTGCAAAAGTTCGGTACGCACTCTGTTGGGATCAGCTCCCTCTACATCAATTTTGTTGATGGCGATGATCATTGGTACGTTGGCATCGCGGGCGTGATTGATAGCCTCGATTGTTTGCGGCATGACGCCGTCATCGGCTGCGACAACTAAAATGACGATGTCTGTAACACTCGCTCCGCGCGCACGCATTGCGGTGAAGGCGGCGTGGCCGGGGGTATCGATGAACGTGACTTTTTCACCAGACGGCACCGTTACTTGATAGGCACCAATATGCTGAGTGATGCCGCCCGCTTCTCCCGCGACAACATCTGATTTACGCAATGCATCTAGAAGTGAGGTCTTGCCATGATCAACATGACCCATAACGGTGACAATCGGTGCTCTAGATATCAAGTCGGCTGGATTGTCGGCCTCACCGTGCAACCCTTCCTCCACATCTGCTTCTGATACGCGCTTAACGATGTGGCCCAGTTCTTCAACAACCAGCTGTGCGGTATCCGCATCGATCACGTCATTGATCTGCAACATCTGCCCTTGTTGCACCAAAAATTTGATGACGTCGCCAGCGCGTTCGGCCATACGGTTAGCAAGTTCTTGGATGGTAATTTCTTCTGGAATTACGACTTCGCGTATGATTTTGGTTTGTGGCTCAATTTCTCCCATGGCCTGGCGGCGCTCACGTTCGCGGCGCCGGCGTATGGATGCGAGAGAACGCTCGCGTGGTGAATCGTTGAGTGCTTTATTCACTGTTAGCTTAGTACGGCGACGTTCCGGTGTTGTGCGGGTGCGGGCGGGGCGGGGCGTGGCTGGGCCTGCGCGCTTGCGTTTATCTTCGTCGGGTTCTTCGTTATCTGGCGTTGTGCTTGGCTTAGCCTCTTCGCGTTTACGTGCATTTTCTTCAGCGCGTTGTCGGCTTTCAAGATCAAGACGTTGGCGCTCGTCTTCTTTGACTTGACGGTTTTCGGCTTGGACACGCTCGCGCTCAAGATGGTCCTCTTCTTCCTTGCGGTTGACCGCATCAATCTGGGCCTGTCCGCGTTCTTCAGCTTCGCGGACCCGTGACTCGGCGAGGGCATGGGCACGGGCACCCTTTTCTTCGTCGGTTAGTGTGCGTAGTACGACGCCAGTATGAGATCTTGGCGTAGTTCCAGGCGGGGTGTGCGTGCTTCTTTCGTCCGACTTTGCAGTAGGTGTGGGCGCCACAGTTGGTGTCGCTGCTGTTGCTGGAGGTGCGGAGGTCTCGCTGATCTCTGCTGGCGCGCGGGTTGTGCGGGCTCTCTTCTTTTCGACCACGACCGTTTTTGATCGGCCTTGAGAGAAGTTCTGCTTTACACGGCCTAATTCACTAACAGGGCGCTTAAGACTTAGTGTCTTTCCTGCCGGTAGCCGCAGTTTTTTATCGCCGGTTTCTTTGGTTTCGTTCATCATTTACCACTATGGCGCCGCTTTTAATGTCTCATGCGGTGCTACTATTTGTGTCCCCACCATCGCAAAATGTCACATACCGAAAGACGGCAGACTTAACAGTTGCCGCAACCCGTCCGTTGGTGACGCTTGCATGTATCACATTTGGCCGACCCAATGCCAAACTCAATTGTTCGCAAGTAAAAGTATTTAGATAGAGTACGTTTGATGCCCCGCTTGCAGTGATCGCTGAGGCGATCTTGCGTTTTCCATCGTTGGATCCGTCAATAGCAGAAAGCGCAAGCGCCAGTTTTCCTAGAATTGCCGCATTGGAAACCTTGGTAAAACCTGTCATGACCGCACCTGCTCTTGTTGCCATCCCTAACGCAGCCAAGGCGCGATCGAGTAATAAGTTCTTTACTCTGTTCGCTAAATCATCGCAAACAGTTACGTCTCGTTTGAAGGCGTGCGGAAAAGCGCGAGTTTTTACTGCGCGATCAACGGCATCATGACGTGCGCCGACCCACGCGCCCCGACCAGGCAGGCGGGCCTTGAGATCGGGTACGACGAATCCATCCGGCGCTATGACAAAGCGGATCATGTCGTTCGTCGGCCGGTTCTCGCGAGCCACAATACAGAGCCGCTCATCTATGTTGCGATTTTTTGATATATCGTAAACCTCTCAAGTCCAGATCAAGTTAAGATCCGGGCGCCCTTAATAGAGCTTGCCGAATTTTCGAGTTCGGTCGAATCAGTGGTCTCTTCAATGACTTCATCAGCAGCCGTTGCCCCCAAATCTTCCTCGGTGATCCAGCCAACCGCGATGCGAGCGCCCATAATCAAATTTTCAGCGTCTTCACGGGCAACGCCAAATGCGGACAACATGCCGTCAAACTTTTTGACTTCCTCATCTTTTTGCTCGGTCCATCCGACAAGATCATCGGGTACACAGCCAGCGAGGTCTTCGATGGTCTTGACTTCATTTTCGCCAAAGGACACCAGCATGGCAGGGGTAATCCCGTCAATGTCTGCCAGTTCGTCTCCCACGCCGAGTTCGCGCCTACGGGCATCGAATTCTACTTCCTGAGCAGTAATATATTCGCTTGCACGCTGCTTAATGGCCTCTGCCATGTCGGCATCAAAGCCCTCTATTTCGACTATTTCTTCCACCGGCACGAATGCTAGTTCCTCAACGGAGGAAAATCCTTCCGAAGCCAGCAATTGTGCGATCACCTCATCTACATCGAGTGATTCCATAAACACCGCGCTACGGTCGTTAAACTCGATTTGCCGGCGTTCGGATTCTTCTGCTTCGGTAAGGATATCGATGTCCCAGTTGGTTAATTGCGATGCCAAGCGCACGTTTTGGCCGCGTCGCCCGATCGCCAGGGAAAGCTGATCATCGGGGACCACTACCTCAATGCGGTTTGCGTCTTCGTCGAGAACAACTTTAGTGACTTCAGCTGGGGCTAATCCATTGACGATAAATGTTGCAGCGTCATCATTCCATTGAATGATGTCGATCTTTTCACCTTGGAGTTCATTAACAACAGCTTGAACACGGCTGCCGCGCATGCCGACACAGGCGCCAATAGGATCAATTGATGCGTCCTTGGAAATCACCGCAATTTTGGCACGACTTCCTGGGTCTCTTGCGACTGACATGATTTCGATAATGCCGTCATATATTTCAGGCACTTCCTGCATGAATAACTTGGCCATGAATTGAGGGTGGGTGCGTGAAAGGAAGATCTGTGGACCACGTTGTTCGCGCCGCACATCGTAGATATAGGCACGCACCCGCTCACCAGTGTGAAATGTCTCGCGGGGTAGCAATCCATCGCGTCGGACAATGGCTTCGGCGCGGCCGAGATCGATCATGACATTGCCGTATTCAACTCTTTTGACCGTGCCTGAGACAATGTCCCCAACTCGGTGTTTATATTCTTCAAAATGACGTTCGCGCTCTGCATCGCGGACCTTTTGTATGATCACCTGCTTAGCGTTCTGGGCTGCGATTCGTCCAAAATCAAATGGTGGAAGAGCTTCAGCAATGAAGTCGCCTATTTGGGCTGCGGGATTGCGTGCGCGGGCTGACGTTAGGCTAATCTCAACTGCCTCAGAAGTTGGCTCATCAACCACTTCGAGTAACCGGGAAAGTTTCATTTCTCCGGTTTTCGGATCAATTTCAGCACGGATTTCGTTCTCAGCGCCATAGCGGGATTTTGCCGCTTTTTGGATGGCGTCTTCCATCGCAGAAATCACAATAGATTTGTCGATTGATTTGTCACGTGCGACGGCATCGGCAATCTGAAGCAATTCGAGGCGATTTGCGCTCACACCCAATTGTGACATTTTTTGTCTCCGATAGCTATTTTGCAACATCAGACGCGCCATCGCGGCGGTCTTTTTCGCGTTTCAGCAAGTTGTCATTCATGACCAGTTTAGCTGTATGGATTAGGTTAAATGGAATCCCAATAATCTGTGGCTCGTCGTGATCCTTTAGTTCCATTTCGATGCGGACTTCGCCATCACAAAACCCTTCGACTATGCCGCGAAATCTCTTGCGTCCAGCTAACATCTGCACAATTTCTATTTTGACTTCATAGCCGGCCCAGCGCTCGAAATCGCTTGGCCGCACTAATGGCCGGTCAACCCCGGGTGATGAAACTTCGAAACGATAACCTCCTGGGACCGGGTCTTCAATGTCCAGAAGCGGTGAGAGGGCGCGGGTGACTAAAACACAATCCTCTATTTCAAGAGTTCCATCATCTCGTTCTATCATAATCTGTAGAATTGTTCCGTCTTGCCCACCAATGTGAACGCGCACTAGGCGGTAGCCAAGATCCTCGATTACTGGTTCAGTCAAATGTGCGATGCGCGCAGCGGCGCCAGTTTCCGCGCACAGCCGCTTGTCGACGCTAAATGCATCTGCATCGTCTTTTGCCAAACGGTTGGTTTGCATTGCCATATTCCGAGGGCTTGTCCCAATACGAAAAGAGCGGGTCAAAGTAGACCCACTCGCAACGAAATTTGAACGCTGTGATGAATTGGTCAAGGTATATGTCTGTCTTGCAATGAATGCAAGAACAACGTCGACGGCTACTGGCAAAATTTGTAGGGTAGGTTAATCAGCGCTTCTTTGGAAAGTCAGATAAGCAGATTTACGCCCTGCCTCATCCGCCTTTTTTTCGTAGCGGGTGGGTGGCCAATCTGCCGGCCGGTAACGCCAATCCTCAGCGCTAGATGCTTGCCACTCGAATTTAGCACAGCCGTGAATGTGTACCATGATCCAGCGTTGATAGTCGGCGATGTCGCTGGCAATGCGCAACTGGGAGCCGGGTTTCATGGCGCGGGCCAGAGAGGCGAGAGTGGCGGCGTTAATAAGGCGGCGTTTGTGGTGGCGCGCTTTTGGCCACGGGTCAGGGAATAAAATGAAAACCCGCGCCAAGCTTTGGGGCTTCAGGGAATCTAAAAGGTAGCGTACATCGTCGTGGTGGATGCGGACATTGCTAAGTTGGTGACATTCTATGGCAACCAATAGCTTTGCGACCCCGTTGATGTAAGGTTCTGCCCCGATGAATCCTATGTGAGGATTCTGGATGGCTTGCCAAACAAGATGCTCACCGGATCCAAAACCTATTTCCAGCCACATGGGTTGCGCGGGATTTGCAAACAGTTCTTTTGGAGTGATTTCACGGCCAGCATGAAGCTTGATTTCTAATTCAGGTAACTTAGTTTTGAGCAACCCAGACTGACGTCCCCTGAGTCGATGCCCGCGCAGACGGCCAAAAGATTGAAGGCGGGATTGCTGGGCTGATGGATGCTCTATGTTATTCTGATGGTGCATGTTATCTGCGGGCTGCACGTCGAGGTTAAACGACTTGCATGCTGGAGATGCAGGCTTAATTTTTACGTCAATGCAGCACAAATATTTTCGG
This sequence comes from Alphaproteobacteria bacterium, assembly GCA_963582255.1. GTDB lineage: Bacteria > Pseudomonadota > Alphaproteobacteria > Rhizobiales > TMED25 > CAUZRD01. Next base: position 12,204 of record CAUZRD010000018.1, read on the forward strand.
CTAGACCTACGTCTTCCCAAGAAAATCCACCGTCGGAATCAGGCGCTCGGCCAAAATGGCCGTAGGCCGATGTGCGCTCATAGATGGGGCGGTTCAATTTCAAATGCTCGCGAATGCCGCGCGGGGATAGGTCCATCACTTCATTGAGTGCGCCTGCCAGCTTAGTAGGATCAACCTGAGCATTTTCTCCAAGGCGAATGTGAAGGGACAGTGGTTTGGATACACCAATCGCGTAAGCGATTTGAATAACGCAGCTATCTGCTAGGTTTGCCGCGACGACATTCTTGGCTAAGTAGCGGGCAGCATAAGCGGCCGAACGGTCTACCTTGGTTGGATCCTTGCCCGAAAATGCACCGCCGCCATGAGGGGCTGAGCCACCATAAGTGTCAACGATGATTTTCCGCCCGGTTAGACCACAATCGCCGTGAGGTCCGCCGATGACGAACTTTCCGGTCGGATTGACGTAAAAATCATCCTCGCTACACATCCATCCTTTTGGCAGGACACTTTCTACGATAGGTCGTACGATTTGACGTACATCATCTTGTGATACGCCTTCGAGGTGCTGGCTAGAAACCACGACTGAAGTTGCGTGAACTGGCTGACCGTTTTCGTAAAGTAGCGTAACCTGGCTTTTCGCGTCAGGACCGAGCCGAGTTTCCTGGCCGGAATGTCGCAACGCTGCCATATTTTGTAAAATCTTATGTGCAAAATGAATAGGTGCTGGCATTAGCTCTTCGGTCTCGCGGCAGGCAAACCCAAACATCAAACCCTGATCGCCCGCGCCTTCATCTTTGTTGCCCGAGGCATCAACACCCTGAGCAATATCTGCCGATTGCTGATGAACTAGGCAAGAGACTTTCATATTTTGCCAATGAAATTCATCCTGTTCGTAACCAATTTCACGAACACAGCGTCGTGCAACCAGCTCCATTTTTTCGGCGTCTATGTCCTCTGGGCCGCGCACTTCACCGGCCAAAACCACCAAATTACTCGTGGCCAGCGTTTCAACGGCAACGCGTGACTGACTTTCGGCTGTAAGAAAAGCATCGACGATCGCGTCAGAAATTCGGTCGCACACTTTGTCCGGGTGCCCCTCGGAAACGGATTCGCTTGTAAATAAATACGAGTTATTGCTCAAGAGAGGCTCCATAAATTGGTTGTTATTAGGTTGATGTAAGATACTAGCTTTTTGCAGGCATAGAAGGAAAGGTCAAGAATCAATGGTATCTGCCGGTTCTCGATTGTTCTTTTTGTTAGATGAGAGAGATCGAGATAGATCAACAAGCGCCCGCATGGCGCGCCATTTTCTTGAATTTTGTTGAGGTGGCGTAGTAACAAAAGATTTTGAGAGTTTTTCAGATTTGTCTATATTGCGTGGGTAATTTTTTCACGGTACCGGGAGATATGATCTCGTTATATAGAAATCAGCGCCTGAGGTCTGTGCTCACCTGGCGCTCCTGATATGGATCTGGAATACCGATTTGCGCTAGAATATCTCTTTCAAGCGCTTCCATGCGCTCGCGCTCAACGTTGGTATGATGATCAAATTCAAACAAATGTAGTGTGCCGTGTACCAATAGGTGGGCGATGTGATCAGACATTGGTTTTAGTTGTTCCTCTGCCTGGTTTGACACGGTAGCGAAGGCCAAAGCGATATCGCCTAGCATTGGCGGATCGGACGAAAAGGCTAGAACATTTGTTGGCTTATTGATGAGTCGATAGGTCTTGTTAAGTTGTTGGAGCCGAGCGTCGCTTGCAAAAAGAATACTGAGTTCTCCGTCCTGACGAAAGTCGACCGCGCGCAAGGTGTGGGTGATTGCAGTGTGGCATAGTTCAGACAAGCCATTGATTGATGTCCACGCATCGTCTTCGAGTTGAATTTCGATAGTCACATCAAATTTGTCATTGTTGGGGTCAGTCATGGCTAGCTTTGTCACCGCTGGTTTTCTCATAGGCCTCCACGATGCGTGAAACGAGCCCGTGCCGGACGACATCGGCGGATGAAAATCTGACTTCACAGACATCCTCGATGTCTTGTAAAATTCTCATGGCTTCAACCAAACCGGACTGGGCGGGATTGGGTAGATCAATCTGACTTGGATCTCCAGTCACCGCCATGCGCCCATTTTCTCCTAGTCGGGTTAGAGCCATCTTCATTTGCATGCGGGTACAGTTTTGTGCCTCGTCAAGAATAATGAACGCGTTTGCCAGAGTGCGCCCACGCATAAATGCCAGCGGTGCAATTTCGATTTGTCCACTTTCGAGTCCGCGTTCCACCTGAGTGGTTGGCAGGCAATCATAAAGTGCATCATAGAGCGGGCGTAGATAGGGGTCGACTTTCTCTCGCATATCGCCAGGTAAAAACCCTAGTCTCTCGCCAGCTTCAACAGCCGGACGTGAAAGAATAATTTTATCGACCTTGCCAGATTCAAGAAATGAGGCAGCAACTGCAACGGCAAGATAGGTTTTTCCAGTTCCAGCCGGTCCCGTACCGAGTACGAGGGAGGTATCGTTCAAGCGGCGGATATAAGTGTCTTGTGTTGGTGTGCGCGGTTGAATGATGCGTTTCCTGGTGCGTACCATTGCTAGCCCATCGCGCTCACTTGTGTGTTCTGGGATGTGGTCAACAAGCCGAAGGGCACCGTCAACTTCGCTCAGACCAACCTCCAGACCTTGTTCTAGGCGGTGATAAAGGTCTTCTAGTACCCGCTTGGCCCGTCCAATGGCATGGGCCTCACCTGTCAGCGCCACATGATTTCCGCGCGCGGTTGCGCGGATGGAAAGGCGCTCCTCGATCATAGCTAAATTCTGATCGTGTTGACCGAAGAGGTCGACAAGCAAGGCAGTATTTTCAAATGCCATGGCCTTTGCGCTATTTTCAATCGGCCCGGCGTTTGCTCGGCGATTAGAGCCGGTGGGGCTCAATGTGATGGGCCTTCCGGTAATATATTTGTGTTGGCAGGTGCCTTCTCGGAGAGGTTATCTTCATACTCAATAGATGCTAGAGTGCCGGCAAGACTTTTGCCGCCGGCGGATGAAATCACGACTTCCACTATTTCCCCTAGGTGCTCGGGGCTGGTTTCTACATGAACTGATTGCTGGTAGGGGGATCGTCCGGCGAGCTGACCAACATGGCGCCCCGGCCGGTCAAGCAACACCGGCAGCTTGCGGGCAACCATCGATTTATTGAACTCCTCCTGCTGCGCGTTCAGTAGTGCTTGTAGTCTTTGAAGCCGTTCATTCTTACTTTCTTCGTCAACCTGAATATTGAGCTCGGCAGCCGGAGTGCCGGGCCGAGCAGAATATTTGAATGAATAGGCCTGTGCATAATTTGCGGTTTTTACCAGATCGAGTGTTGCAACAAAATCTTCCTCTGTTTCACCAGGGAAACCGACTATAAAATCACCAGATAAGGCAAGATCCGGTCGCACGTTTCGGAATCGATCTATTGTTTCGAGATATTCCTCTGCGCTATGGCGTCGGTTCATCGCTGCCAGCATTTTATTAGAGCCAGACTGAATTGGTAGGTGTAGATATGGCATCAGCTTTTCTAGGTCGCGGTGGGCAGCGATCAGTGAGTTGTCAACATCGCGTGGATGGCTGGTGGTGTAGCGGAGACGATCAAGGCCATCAATTCGCGCAAGTTGAAATAATAGCTCTCCCAGTGACCAGGAGCGGCCATTTGGGCCTTCACCATGATACGCGTTGACATTTTGGCCCAGTAGTGTGATTTCGCGCGCACCAGATTGGACTAGCCTACGGGCCTCGGCCTCCACTGTTTCAACTGACCGGGAGAACTCGGCGCCGCGTGTGTAGGGGACAACGCAAAAGGTGCAAAATTTGTTGCAGCCTTCCTGAATAGTCAAAAAAGCTGAAGGTGCGGCACGTGATTTTAGTGTCGGATTCTTGCTCAGAGATGCAAATTTATCCTCGATTGGGAAGTCGGTATTGATTGCCGCCTTACCTTCGCGCGCGGCGGTTTCAGCCAGTGTGCCTATGAGGTGATAAGCTTGGGGGCCGACGACAACGTCAATTGAAGGTGCGCGGCGAACCATTTCCTCACCTTCGGCTTGAGCTACACAGCCAGCAACGGCGATGGTTGTGTGCTTGCCACGCGCGCGTCGGCCTTCCTTGATCAAACGAAGACGCCCGAGTTCGGAGTAAACTTTTTCGGCTGCTTTTTCGCGTATGTGACAGGTGTTGAGGATCACCATATCGGCATCTTCAAGCTGCGTGGTTGGTTCGTAGCCATGGTGTGCAAGGGTCTCGATCATGCGATCCGAGTCATACACATTCATCTGACAACCATATGTTTTGATGAAAACTTTGCTCATATTGGTCAGGTTTGTCCAGATTGTTTCAGAAAATGTTCTGTAACGCCGCGCTAGGTTGTATGCAATCGGCAGACCATGGAGCAAGGTCCAGATTGTGAAAGAGCTGCTTCATTATGATGGGAGTAGGGTGCTTGTGGCACCCTGGTTTTGTTGGTCAGGTTCTGTTTGAATCTGAACAGGGCGACCCAGAAGCGCACTTAGGAAGCCAGATCTTACGCGCGCTTCACAATAGGCCGCAAGTTGCTTGCGATTTTCGAACTTAGAAAGTGTGACTGGAGCGTGGAGAATAATTTTTACGTCAATCGGCCCCAAACACAAAAGTTCCCACACATGAGGCACCATAGACATGTCCCCATACCAGGCAAATTTAGGACGAAGAGGTCGGTCAATTGGCAGGCCATGCAAGTGGGTGTAGGCTAGAGAGACCGGCTGCAATCGAATCTCGTCGCCGCCTACTAGCCGGTGGGAAGCGACAGAGAACAATGGCGTGCGGAATGGCAAAACACGGTTTCCATCACTTGAGGTGCCTTCGGCAAACAGAACAATTCGCTCTTTCAAATCGAAGCGTTCTTGAATTTGGTGTTTGGCAGCTATAGCTTGACGCGGATTTTTACGATCAACGAATACGGAGCGCTGGAGTTTTGCCAGAATGCCAAATCCAGGCCAGCCAGCTACTTCCTTCTTGGCAATAAAGGTGATGTTGCCAAGTGCGCCAAGAACCGAAATATCGAGCCATGAAATGTGATTGACGGTAAGTAAAGCCGGGCTGGGTACCAGAGACCCCTCAATGTCTAGTTTTATATTAAGCAGCTGCAAAATTATCCGGTGAAATATATGGGGTAGCACGTGCACCTTAGACGGGAAAAATTTCAAGATCGGGAGATGTACCAGCGTAAACCCTACCGCGATGAGAGCTAGGATACCCAGAGTTGCTGCCGCTTTAATTATCGTCATGGAGCTGAGGCGATCTGATCTGTAATGTGCATCACCATATGCTAGGCATCACTCTTCTGATCCAGCGGAACTCCGTAAAGTTCGAGGCGGTGGTCTACAAGACGGTAGCCCAATTCTCGGGCTACGATCTCCTGCAGGTGCTCAATATCGTCATTGCTAAACTCAATGATTTCGCCAGATTGAATGTTGATCAGATGGTCGTGGTGCTCTTCTGAGACCTGTTCATAGCGCGAGCGGCCGTCACGGAAATCATGGCGCTCAAGAATACCCGCATCTTCGAAGAGTCGTACGGTCCGATATACCGTTGCAATCGAGATGCGTTCGTCGAACGCAGCGGCGCGGCGGCGAACCTCCTCAACGTCTGGATGATCTTCCGCGGCGCTTAATACATTCGCAATAATACGGCGCTGTTCGGTCATCCGCATGCCCTTGGCAATGCAGAGTGCTTCAAGTTCTGTGATGTCTTGATAGTTTGAAATCCGATCAACCCCCTTCAGTGCCGATGCAAAATGCATCTGAATGAAGATCTGTCCAATTTATGGATTTAGCGGTAGCACGTCTACCTTAGCTTTCAAGAAATGCCGTAAAATGATTGCATCAACTTTTGTCTCGTGTCCGTAATAATTTTGACGTCGTCCGATTTCTTCAAATTTGCATTTTTCATAAAGCGCTCGCGCAGCAATATTTTCACTCGAAACTTCAAGAAACAATGTGAATGCGCCTAGGTATGTGGCATTCCGACATGCGTGTGATAACAGCGATTGAGCTATCCCACGGCGCTCATGGCAAGGATCGGTTGCTAGGACCAAGATCTCGGCCTCATCACCTGCCACACGCATTATGACCATGCCGATGATTGAGCCCGGTCGTTCAGACGATTCCGCTAGTGCTGCGTTGGTGTTTGGCTGTTGCAGTAAGGTGCGAAGTTCTTCAACTGACCAGCCACGGGAAAAACAAGCACCATGTAGTGCGGATATTTGCATAGCATCCGCAACAACCGCACGGCGAAGAGAGATGTTTGGTTTGGAGATGACGGGGATCATGAAGTTGTTACATGGTATCGTTTGACGAATTTGCGCGTAGAGATGGAGTGGTAGGCAGCTTTGCGTCGGGTGGGCGGATATAGAGAGGTTCGGCGGGCGTGTCCATCGGATCACGAGTGCTTGCCAATTCAGCCAGCAGCGCTGCGGTCGGGCGCGGAGGCATTCTTGCTGTTAGTTCTAAATCTAAATTGATAATGGTGGTCGCGACCTCAGTGGCACCTGGACCGATCATTAATGTGCGGTCATGTCGCACAAATTTGGCCAACTCATCTGGAGAGCACAGGGAAGGCTGGCCACTTATGAGAAGGTTCGTCCCAACAATGGCTACTTCATGCAGCCCCCTTCGCGCATTCAGAACGGCAATGCGCTGTACTTTTTCACCAGTTTCGCGTTCATCGGCTGCGGCCAGTAATTCGAATGTGTTGATTGCTAGCGCATTGCCGCTTGAGGCGAGAGCAAGCCCGCGTACGGCTGAAAGCCCAACTCGTAGTCCTGTGAAATTACCAGGCCCTTGGACCGCGGCGAACCGATTTATTTCCTGAGGTGAAATGTCCGCCGCGCTCAGAACCTTGTGGATGGTGGTAAAAAGCATTTCTGCATGACCGCGCACCATCATATCTTCGTGCATGCAAACAAGTTTTCCGTTGGAGCGGTCGCCTTGCCATAGTGCGGCGCCACAATAGTTTGATGCGGTATCGATGGACAGTGTTAGCATTTATTGTTTTTGCAAGTTGGCGGCAGGGCGGCGAGTGGATAAATGGAAGTAAGATAGCTCAACGCTCTTTGCTCAGACCGCTTGAACTTCTTCAACAGCGGGTAAAAAGTGACGCAACAGATTTTCGATGCCGTGCTTGAGCGTCATTGTTGAGCTTGGACATCCGGCGCAGGCGCCGCGCATATGAAGATAGACTATACCCTTAGAGAAGCCGCGAAATACGATATCGCCGCCGTCCTGAGCGACTGCGGGGCGGACCCTGGTGGCGATCAGTTCCTTGATAGTATTGACCGTTTCGGTATCTTCTTCATCGAAGAATTCTTCGTCCGTATCGTTTTCGGTGGCAGATTCATTGTGCAAAGTCGGTTCTTCGGAGAGATAATGGTCCATAATCGCACCGAGAATTGCTGGTTTGAGGTGAGGCCATTCGCTGCCAGCCTTGGTGACCGCGATAAAATCGTCAGCAAGGTAGACACCAGACACGCTTTCGATGGCAAAAAGTCGTTGAGCTAATGGTGACTCGGACGCCTGATCCAGATCGCGATAGTCACGCGTTATTCCCTCCAACACCGAGCGGCCAGGTAAAAACTTCAGAGTTGCCGGATTGGGCGTAGTCTCGGTTTGAATGAACATGGTCAAGCCTTTCGTTCAGGCGCTGAGTGTACACATAACAGATATATAGGCAGAAAGTATCACTTATGCCAGTGCTTCGATGTCTTCGTCTTTCAGATCGCCAGGTACGATGGTGATCGGAATTGGAAATGAGCCTGCCAACGCGCCGGCAAAAAGCGAGACAAGGGGGCCAGGGCCATTGGCCTGCGTTCCTGCACCAAGAACCAGAAGCGCAATTTCGTTGTCTTCTTCAATCAATTGTGTGATTTGCTGGGCGGGTTGGCCTTCACGAATAACAAGTTCTGGCGTTTGTCCGGCTGAGGCCTCAATCTCGCGGGAAAAATTCTCCAAAACCCTTCTCGCCTCGGCCTCAGCTTCCTCGCGCATTACCCGCTCAACACCTAACCAGTGTTGAAAGTCAGCTGGCGTAATTATTTTCACGATCATCAAGCGTCCGCCAGTATGAAGCGCCCTGCGGCTGGCATAGCGAAGGGCGCGGCTACATTCTGCGGTGTCATCGACCACGACCAGAAATTTTCGTTTCCGCTCGCCAAGGTAACCTTTGTTTTTGCGGTCTGCCACAGAACTCATGTTGAAACAGCCAGCATTTCAGTGAGAATATCCCTAAATGAGTATCCGCTCATGATCCAATAAAACCCATGATCTGCTTGGTATCGGCGATGATGGGTGCTGCAATGCCTCTTGCGCGGTCAGCGCCATGGGACAGAATGCGGTCGATTTCGGCGGGATCTTCAATGAGTCGGCGCATTTCCTCACCGATGGGACTAATCTTGTCTACGAGTAGATCGCTAAGAAACGACTTGAACTGAGAAAACTGAGAGCCGCCAAATTCATTGAGTACGGCCTCACGGCTCTGCCCACTAAGGCCAGCATAAATATCTATCAGATTGGTAGCTTCGGGACGGCCTTCCAATCCGTGTTCATCGCTAGGTAGGGGGTCTAGGTCGGTTTTGGCTTTACGTATTTTCTGTGCGATCAAGTC
>CAUZRD010000019.1:0-20454 GCA_963582255.1 Alphaproteobacteria bacterium
AAGATAAATTCTGACGAGGTACGCGCTTTTAAAGGTCTCAATCTTCTGACATCAAAACCTGTCCTTTACGTATGCAATGTTAGCGAAGAGGATGCTTGCATGGGCAATAAAATGTCGGATGCCATCGGCACGCATGCCGAGAAAATTGGCGCACGACATGTCGTGATTTCGGCTGCAATCGAAGCTGAGGTAGCCGCACTCGATGATAGCGAGCAGATAGAATTTCTGAACACTCTTGGACTCTCAAAACCTGGCCTCGATAGGCTGATATTTGAAGGCTATGGTCTGCTCGACCTCATCACTTTTTTTACAGCTGGCCCTAAAGAATCGAGAGCCTGGACAGTTACTCAAGGAACGCTAGCTCCGAAAGCTGCCGGCGTGATTCATACTGATTTTGAACACGGTTTCATTCGAGCTGAGACGATTGGCTACAATGACTTTCTGCAGTTCAAAGGTGAGCAGGGAGCACGGGACGCGGGGCGTATGCGCCTGGAGGGCAAGGAGTACGTCGTCCATGATGGCGATGTTCTACATTTCAGATTTGCCAATTAGGCTGAGCAAGAAAAGAATTACAGAAAGCATCCACCATAGAAAATCTAGATAAACCAATCTACTGGGAAGATTTTATTATCGGTGAGAACTTCGCATTTGGCCGCAAGCAAGTCACTCGCGAGGAAATCATCTCATATGCCCGCACTTATGATCCACAACCATTTCATCTCGACGAAGCCCAAGCTAGCAATAGCCTGCTTGACGGAATCGCAGCTAACGGATGGCATACTTGTGCCATGTTGATGCGGATGATTTGTGATGATTATCTAAGTGATGCTTCTGGCATTGGCGGCGCTGGCGTTGAGGACGTGCGGTGGCGAAAGCCAGTGAGACCTGGGGATGTTCTAAGTGCTCGACGTACGTGCCTAGAGGCGCGGCGATCGCAGAGCCGCCCATCAATGGGAATTACAAAACTATTTTACGAAGTCATCAACCAAAATGACGATGTCGTTATGACCTGGGTGGCAGTTCAGATATTTGAAAGTCGCACAACTCCAGAAAATTATGGCGATACATCATGACTAGATTTTTTGAAGATGTCCACATCGGTGAGAATATCACGCTTGGTAGCCATACCTTCTCGCGTGATGAGATTGTTGAGTTTGCGGAACGCTTTGATCCTCAGCGTTTTCACATTGACGAGGAGGCGGCCACCGCAAGCCCATTTGGCGGACTAATCGCCAGCGGCTGGCAGACGGGCGCAGTCTGGATGCGCCTTATGGCTGAGCATCGCCAGCGTGCAAAAGAAGTAGAAAAACTAGCGCCGGACGAGCATCAGCCGCGCACCGGCCCGTCACCAGGCTTGCGCGAGCTAAAATGGATCCTTCCGGTACGCCCCGGTGATATAATTACCTATTCCAGCCGGGTAGTGGAAAAGAATACCCTCTTCTCCCAGCCTAATTGGGGAGTAATCGCAAGCCTTAATGAGGGTGTAAATCAGAAGGATGAGTTGGTCTTGAGTTTTATTGGTGAAATTCTAGTGGAGCGCCGCTCACCTAGAACTCACAACGGCTAGAAAATAATAATAATAACCTCGAAACAGAAGATTTTTCTATAATTTCGCCAATTCAAGTAACAATGAGGAACAGGCTGACATTCCTAGTCGCCTAAGAATGTCACCAGGCTTTGGACTTTAATCCCAAGCTTAGTCAGCACGTCACGACCACCAAGATCCGGAAGATCGATGGCAAAGCAAGCCGCATGAACCTGAGCGCCTGAGCGCTTAACAAGGCAAGCAGCAGCGCTCGCTGTACCACCGGTTGCAATCAGGTCATCAACCAGAAGCACCTTTTGCCCACTGCGAAGGGCACCCGCATGCATTTCTATAGCATCCATACCATATTCAAGTTCGTACTCTTCGGAGATAGTCTCCCGCGGAAGTTTACCCTTCTTGCGGATTGGAACAAATCCCTTACCCAACTGATGGGCCATGGCGCCGGCAATAATAAATCCACGAGCTTCAATACCAACAACAATATCTGCCTGTCCGACCCCAGGTAGCTGCAAGAGAGCATCAATTAAGAACCCAAAGCCTTCAGCATCCTCCATCAAGCCTGTAATATCTCGAAACATAATACCAGGCTTTGGATAATCTGGGATGGTACGCACCAAAGATCGTATTCTACTGAGCTGCATATCCTTGTCCATTAGATTGCAGCTGCCTCACGGGCAATAATACGACCGGCAACCGCATCTAGCTTTACCATGAGGTCTGGATCGCGATGCTCCGGTGCGGTCAACACCGCATATTCGAGCGCGCAGTCTGATCCAACCGGACAGATGGGGTGCTCGCGCGGAAAATCCTTGGCTAAGCGCAACACCAATCGGGCGGCCTTATTCTTGTTTTCACCGAGAACTTTAATGATTGAAGTAATGTCGACTTCATCGTGCTCACTACGCCATGAATCAAAATCCGTTACCATTGCAACAGACGCATAAGGAAGCTCGGCTTCTCTTGCCAGTTTGGCCTCAGGCATATTAGTCATACCAATTACATCGCACCCCCAGGCACGATAAAGTTGCGATTCAGCAAGCGTCGAAAACTGAGGGCCTTCCATCGCCAGATAGGTACCACCGCGGTGGTGATTTATCTTCTCTGCCTTGGCTGCCCCCTCCAAAAGATCCAGAAGCGCCGGACCGACGGGATGCGCCATAGAAACATGGGCAACGCACCCATCGCCAAAAAAGCTTTTGTCACGGGCAAATGTACGATCAATAAACTGATCCACCAGAACAAATGTACCAGGTAACAATTCTTCGCGAAACGAGCCGCAGGCTGAGATTGAAATCAAATCTGTGACGCCCACACGCTTCAGAACATCTATGTTGGCGCGATAGTTAATATGACTTGGTGATAGGCTATGACCACGTCCATGACGTGGTAGAAACACTAGTGGCAGACCGTTTATTTCTCCGACACTCAATACATCGGACGGAACGCCCCAGGGACTTACAACTTGCACTTCACGAACTTTTTCAAGTCCGGGAAGATCGTAAATACCACTACCGCCAATAATTCCAAGGACAGATTTTACCAAGGGGTGCGCCTATTAAATATGGTGTCCGATGCGTCCAATCAGTGCTCCACGCGCGACCAAATTTTCTTCTTAGTCAGAAAAAGTAACGTCGAAAAAACAATGAGAAAGACGATAACCTTGAAACCGAGACGTTTACGCTCTTCAAGTTTTGGCTCGGCAGTCCACATCAAAAATGCTGTCACATCATGGGCCATCTGGTTAACGGTAGCTGACGTACCATCGGCATATTCAACCTGATCATCAGAAAGCGGCGCTGGCATCGCAATCTGCTGCCCGACAAAATATTTGTTGTAGTACATGCCATCCTGAAGATGAAAATCCTTAGGTTTATCTGCATATCCACTTAGCAGTGCATAGGTGTAATCTGTGCCTTGCTCCTGGTATCCAGTGAATAGGTCAACAAACCAGCCTGGAAACCCACGCTCGATACTACGTGCCTTGGTAATTACGGAAAGATCAGGAGGCAGGGAACCTCCGTTAATGGAACGCGCTTCGGCATCATTGGCAAAGGGAGATACGAACGGATCACGGGGCAATGCGGACCGTGTAAACATTTCGCCGCTGTTATTTGGGCCATCTGTGACTTCAAACTTGGCAGCAATAGCCTTTACTTCCGCCTCACTAAAACCAGGACCGCCATCATCACCAAGATTGCGGTAGTAAACGTGCTTGAGCGAATGGCACGAGGAACAGACTTCAATATAGACCTGAAACCCGCGCTGCAATTCACCCCGATCATACCGCCCGAACACACCTCCAAATGACCAATCGCGCGCTTCTGGGCGTTCGGCAACACCAGCTGCTAAGGTAGGAAACACCATAAAACCCAGCAAAAGACTAGAAACCATGATACTTTTCGCGATATTTTTCATGTTCTGCATTCCACTCATCTTGCCAAGCACCTCACGTTTCTCGATCTTCAATAGCAGACGCTTTAGCGCCATCCGATTTAGCGAGAACCGCTTTGGTGATGCTTTCAGGTAGAGGTTTTGGCGTTTCTACCAAGCCTAATACCGGTAATATGATGAGGAAGTGCAAGAAATAATAGGCAGTGCAAATCCGTGCTATGATCAGGAATCCACCCTCGGGTGGCTGAGATCCCAGATAGCCAAGCAACAAGCAATTGGCAACAAAAATCCAGAAAAACTGACGGTAAAGTGGCCGGAATGTAGCTGATTTTATGCGGCTGGTATCAAGCCAGGGCAAAACAACGAGAATACCAAGTGAGGCAAACATAACCAATACCCCACCAAGCTTGTCTGGGATAGCGCGCAAAATCGCGTAAAATGGCAAGAGATACCATTCCGGGACAATGTGGGCGGGTGTCGATAACGGGTTCGCGGGAATGTAATTGTCGGCATGCCCTAAAATGTTTGGATTGTAGAATACAAACCAAGCAAAAAAGATCAGGAATACCACCAGAGCAAAGCTGTCCTTGACCACGTAATAGGGAGCGAATGGCAGGGTATCCTGCTTGTCTTTAACATTCAGACCAACTGGATTATTGCTGCCGGGCACATGAAGTGCCCAAATATGAAGAATTACTACACCAAAAATCATGAATGGCAGCAAATAATGTAATGAGAAAAACCGGTTCAAAGTTGGATTATCGATCGCAAATCCGCCCCACAACCACTCGGTAACTGCCGGGCCAACAAGTGGAATGGCTGAGAATAGATTTGTGATTACGGTGGCGCCCCAGAAGCTCATTTGCCCCCAGGGGAGCACATAACCCATAAAAGCGGTAGCCATCATTAGGATGTAGATAATAACGCCCAAAATCCATAACACCTCTCGCGGCGCTTTGTATGACCCGTAATAGAGCCCACGAAATATGTGGATATAGACGGCAAAAAAGAACATGGAAGCACCGACAGCATGGGCGTAGCGGATCAACCAGCCATAATTCACATCACGCATGATGTGCTCGACAGAATCAAACGCCAAATCAGCATGGCCAGTGTAATGCATCGCCAAGACAATGCCGGTCACGATCTGAGCAACAAGGCAGAAGGTTAATATACCCCCAAACGTCCACCAGTAATTTAAGTTACGCGGGGTTGGGTGACTACCAAAGTTGTCATGCACCAACCGCACAATCGGCAGGCGCTCATCAAACCAACGCCCAATTCCGCTGCCAGGCACATATGTGGATGTTCCACTCATTCAGCTGCCCTACCCAATTTTTACTGTCGCATCATCGAGGAACTCGAAGGGCGGAAGTTCGAGATTGTGCGGCGCAGGCCCTTTGCGAATACGGCCTGCCGTATCGTAATGTGAACCATGACAAGGGCAGAACCAACCGCCAAAATCGCCCCGTGAATCGCCAATCGACTGCCCCTTGGGCACGCACCCAAGATGGGTGCACACACCGATAAGAACTAGCCATGATTCCTTACCTGACACAGTCCGGTTTTCATCCGTTGCCAAGGAATTTTCAGGCAATGCAGGATTTTTAGCCAGGCGATCAGGAAGATCATCAATCTCAACAGCGCGCGCCGCCCTGATTTCATCGGCAGTACGCCGGCGAATAAAGACTGGTTTTCCCCGCCACTTCACCGTAATGGCTTGGCCTTCCTCAATCGCGCTCACATCAACTTCAATTGATGCCAAAGCGGCAACAGAAGCATCCGGGTTCATCTGGTCAATCAAAGGCCAGACAGCTCCGCCTACCGCGACTACGCTAAGCGTGCCCGTCGCTACAAACAGAAAATCCCGGCGTGTCGGCGTGCTGGTGCTATTATCCGCCACTGCCTACCTCTCGCTCGCAATGAATTGCTTCATGATTTTTATGATAATGCATCGCATTTGTGCGTCGTCTTCGAATTATTGGCGATCGTATGCCACCAAAGCCCGCCCGACTCGCAAGTCTCCCCGCGCCCGACAAACCACAGACGCTGCCTTTTTGCATCCAGAACGCCCCGTGTCCACCCTCTTGTCGTGCGCAAACGGTGGATGACATCAGTTAGCTCGCAGAACCTTTTACCTACAAGACCTCGGAACTGGGTAAAAACCATGCCGCCCCCCCCAAATTACCAAGAAACAAAAACTACCTCACTATCATATATTCCTAGTAGATGTATCCTAGGTCCACGAGAACCATCACAGCGTGGAAAAAGATGAATTCACAGGCTATTAAAGAAAATCAAGCACGGGTCCAGGCCTGGTTTGTCGAGCTGCGCGACATTATCTGCACCCGGTTTGAACAACTTGAGGATATTAAAGGAAGCCAACTTGACCACCATCCCGTCGGGCGCTTTGAGCGGGCAGCATGGTCTCGCGGTACTGGGGAAGAAGACCTTGGTGGCGGCGAAATGAGCGTGATGCGCGGCAGGGTATTTGAAAAGGTCGGGGTGCATATCTCAACTGTTCACGGCACGTTTGAGCCCGAATTTGCGGCCAAAATTCCCGGTGCTGACACCGACCCAAGTTTTTGGGCCAGCGGCATTTCGCTCATCGCTCATCCGCACAATCCACATGTCCCCGCGGCTCATATGAATACCCGACTTGTACAAACAAAAAAGTGCTGGTTCGGTGGCGGCGCCGACCTCACACCAGTTCTCAACAAACGCCGCACACAAGACGATCCGGACACAATCTTATTTCATACGGCGATGCTAAATGCCTGCAAAGCCCATGCAGTTGCTGACTATGATCGCTACAAAACGTGGTGCGATGAATATTTTTTTCTTCCACACCGTAGCGAAATGCGCGGTATTGGCGGCATCTTTTTCGACAATCTTAATAGTGGTGATTTTGATGCTGATTTTGCATTTGCGTGCGAAGTGGGAAGCTCATTCACACACGTTTACCCCGAACTTATTGAACGCAATATGCACAAGTTGTGGAACGAGAGCGAACGCAATGAACAATTAATCAGGCGTGGGCAATATGTTGAGTTTAATCTGCTATACGACCGCGGAACCTTGTTCGGCCTAAAGACCGGCGGGAATATAGAGGCGATTCTTTCGTCTATGCCGCCAGCGGTGAAATGGCCGTGACCTTTGGATTACGCAGGAGAGATGTCGGACAGAGAAAGCGGATCAGGCAGGCTCACTTACAGGCGTTTTGCTTTATTAACACCTCTGCCTGTTCCAAAAGTTGCGCCCTCTCAAGCCTAAAATTACTTTCAATCCAAGCTGTCTCAAACCGCTCCAGCAAATCTCCAACACGCGGACCTGGTTCCATACCGATATTGATAAAATCCCTGCCCTTTAACGGAAATTCTGGTGGCACCAATTCGCTTATTTCTCTGAGAAGAGAGCACCAACGCACATCGTTAATTGGTGTGCTCACTCCCGCCCAGGCTATTGCCAGACGCGCAAGCGCCACCTTTCTCCCATAATGACAGACGAGCTGGCGTCTTTGTAACGATGACAGATCCGGCGTAACGCTAGCAAAAGCCTCAAAGGTGCTCAGCTTCTTGGTATCCCCTGAGCTCAAGCACAAAGATTGGCCCAGGAATGCGGCATCTCTTCCCCTTTTAGGCTCAAGCAGCAGCGCAGCGAGCCTGATAAGCGGATCATAGAAATTAGGGGTGTGTATTTCGAGTTCAAGCAGGCTTTTCAACCGCTGAACGTTCGGCATATCAAAACCGAGGGCGCGGAACACTCCAGCCCTATTCATGTGCATTACCGCGCGCCCAGCGCCAGGAGCAGTAAATAGTTTAATCATCTCCTGACGCACACGTTCGCGCGACAACATCTCCACATCACCGCACCGCAGTTCAATGGCGGCTTCGGCAGCAGGATCATACTCACCCTCGCCATATTCAGCCTGAAATCTGTAAAATCTTAAAATACGGAGTGCATCTTCTCGAATGCGCTCATTCGGATCGCCTATAAAGCGAACGCGCTGGGCGAGAACATCATCCAGTCCATCTAACGGGTCAAACAACAATCCGTCAGTACATGCATAGAGAGCATTCATTGTAAAATCACGACGAGTTGCATCTTGCAACCAATCGCTGGAGTAAGCGACAATGGCGTGGCGACCATCCGTCTCAACATCGCGACGTAGTGTCGTCACCTCATAAGCAATACCGCTGGTAATGACCGTGACTGTTCCATGGGCACCGCCCGTAGGTATAGCTCTCATATCGGCCTTTACGGCGAGATTCAGGACCTCATCGGGAGTGCGGGTAGTGGCAATATCAATATCTTTTACAGCTCTACCAATTATAGCATTACGCACCGAGCCACCAACAATGCGAGCGTTTACGCCCCCACCGTCCAGGATCGACATCAACGATGTCAATCCTGCCGAGCACAACCAACCAGCACCTGCAAGATTGGGAAGTGGGCGGCACTGTGGTGAGAGCCTCTTATCCATCGTTCATTGTGGACCGATCAACTGATTCCCAACTGCAACAGGCTCAGCCTCGGGTTGAATAAAGTGGCCGGGCACAAGTATTTCATCTTCAACATAGGCCGGAACAAAGACCGCGTCCGTACCGGCTTTCTTCATCGCCCCAAAAATCAAAAAACCGGCGATGGCCAGAACCAAACCCGCAACAACCAACCTACTCAGCGGCATCGTGTTAAAAATATCACCGCTGATACGCCGCCTCGAGATCCACAGATAAACCGCATAAACGGTAAAGGGGAGCAGAAACAGCAGGATGTTCAATGCAACAATTCTCAACATTAGGCATAAATCCGATCATAGAGATTTTTTAGCATGCCAGCGGTAGCTCCCCAAATGAAGTGCTCTTTGTATGTAATGGCATAGTATTTTCTGGACTTCCCAGTGATATAACGCTCATGAATGCCATAATTTAAGGGATCCATCAGAAATGATAGAGGAACATCGAACACCGACGCCACCTCACGCTCCTCAATTTCGGGGACAAAATAGCGGTCAACAATCCCAACTACAGGAGCTATAATATAGCCAGTTCCAGTCATATAGGCATCGAGAAATCCCAGAACTTGAACCTGATCCTGGGATAATCCAATCTCTTCTTCAGCCTCGCGCAATGCGGCTTGGAGAGGAGTTTCATGAGGTCCAGAAATCTGACCGCCCGGAAACGAAATCTGACCCGCATGAGAGGGCATGGCATCAGAGCGCTTAGTCAGAATGACGGAGGCGTGATCGTCGTCGCGCACTGGCACCAGCACGGCGGCCTGTCGCAGCTGAGTACCAACGGGCAATGCATCATATTGGGCAGCATCAAGTCGTTGCTTAAGTGCTTCTTCGGAGCACTCAAGATCGGGCGAGCTCTCCAGAAGATTCCCCGGAGCACGGAAGATCATTTCCGTGGAAGTAAACTCATTATCAAAAAATTTCACGTGCTCTCTACTTTTCCAGGCCATCCATGGGGAAGAAAACACCTCCACTCCACACTCCCAACTGACCACAGTCAGATCCAGTCTCGGCTAGGACAACTAGATCATAAACCAGCGAACGGGATATCAGAGCTTCTAATCGCCCGCGAATATGTATATAGGGCTTAAATCCATTTTTTTCATCCTCTACGAAGCGTAACGGATGTTCTCTTCCCGCACTCGCCCGATCGCCGAGCGAGGTGGTAAATATGAGTTCCTGGTCGCTTCCACCTCCCTCCACGGCAATCAAAACAGCGACGAAGGGAGCGTCCTCAACTAAGATTTCATGTTTTTCGATAGGCGTAACAAGATAGTAGTGATCATCTTCTTCGTGACGTAGAATACTAGCGAAAAGTCTGACCATCCTAGCCCGTTTAATACGCGTGCCCTGATAGTGCCAAGATCCATCGCGTTTGATCACCATATCAATTGGCCCACCATTGGGCGGAGACCATTCATCAACCGGCCGTGCGCAGGTTACCGTATCTACCGGTCCCAATTGATCAAGATCGAGACTTGTGTAGAACTCGGACAAATCTTTTTGAATCATCGGACAGTCTCGACTTCATCTGATGGAACAGCCAAAGTTTGCTAAAGCAATTAACCTAGCAATATTATCGCATGACTGTGGCACCGAGTTATACAACGCGCGATATATACGTTCCTGAATGATCTAAATATAGTCTTACCAATGAATGGCCTCAATAATTTTGAAAGGGCCGCGACTGAAGATCCGTACCTAGCGTTACCGTTTACGTAGCGGCGATATCAGCGCCACCCAGAAACCAGCGCGCTAAAATCGAAAGAACTAGACGATATTATAACTTCTCGAACGCTGCTTGAGCCGGCGCGCAATGAGAGCGGAGGAGGCATTTACTAGATAAGTGTCATCCGCCAATACGCCAAGTGTGCGGCAAGCCAGCCTCGACAGGCTAACCGGCGGCACGATGCTTATCTAGTGACTGGCACCAGCATTTATCCGCTGTCAAGAGGTCACCTTGCGGTTGCAATCATTTTAACTACGCTTGGAATTTTCTGGTTCCGGGAGTGTCGTTAACGTTCACATATCACGTCAAATTTTATCAAAAACCTGTGGCCGAACCATGCCGTGTATTTTATCCAACACACCAGGTCTCAATCCCACATAAAGCAATCTACCCGGATCAACTGGCCCAGGAAATTCAATTGTCCCAGCAGCCACCGGCGCAAAGCCTGCCCTTGCATAATAAGGTGCATCACCCACCAGAATAATCAGCCCATGTCCCGCATCGCGCGCACCATCGATCCCATGTAGCAATAATCCAAGGCCACATCCTTGATTGTGTGCAGATGGATCGATTGCCAGGGGTCCGAGCAGCAAAGCAGGCTTAACTCCAATCAAAATCGGCGAGAAGCGAACTGTACCGACTAGTTTCCCGGCTAGCTCACCAATCCAACCTAGCTGCTGAACATGAGTGTTATGCTCCCGCAAGCGGCTAGTCGTCAGCACATATCGACCGGGGCCAAATACGCGCTTGACTAACTCTGTAACCAGGAAATCATCACCGACTCGCTCCTGGCGGTACTGAATCTCGCTTTTTTCCAACCCTTGCATATTTAACTCCACGGGCCAGTTAACATACATCATTCATCTCCCGCAGTCCGATGCAATAATAGGAACCTACCGCATTGCATACTGTGATTTGTACTAATAGATGACATTTGCGCATGCATAACTTGAAATGAGCCGTTCAGGTTCACTCGTTGAACTGACGAAAGGAGACCAATATGGGATTTCTCAAAGATGGCCAATGGGTCAATCAATGGTACGATACCAAAACTACTAGCGGACGCTACCAACGAAAACCTTCACAGTTTCGTAATTGGATTACCTCGGACGGCTCAGCCGGCCCGTCGGGCAACAGCGGCTTTAAGGCTGAAGCTGGTAGATATCACCTCTATGTTTCATGGGCCTGCCCATGGGCACACCGCACTTTGATCTTCCGCGCCCTCAAGGGCCTTGAGAACATCGTTTCAATTTCATCGGTCAATGCCATCATGGCCGATGAAGGCTGGACTTTCGATCCAGGAGACGACGTCATCCCCGATACCGTTAATAGCGCGCAGAGACTCTATGAAATTTATCTGAAAGCCGACCCTAACTATGAGGGCCGGGTCACAGTACCAGTGTTATGGGATAAGAAAACCAATATGATCGTCAACAATGAATCATCTGAGATCATCCGAATGTTCAACATCGCGTTCGATAATATCGGTGCAAAACATGGTAATTATTATCCAAGCAAATTACGCGTCGAGATCGATGCTGTGAACGATCTGATCTATCGTACCATCAATAATGGCGTATACCGCTCGGGGTTTGCCACGACCCAGGAAGCCTATGAGGAGGCTGTCACGGCGATGTTCAAAACGCTGGATACGTTCGAAGATCACCTTTCGCGCGATCGCTATCTAGTCGGCAACACATTGACCGAAGCGGATTGGCGTTTTCTACCAACACTCGTGCGTTTCGATGCGGTCTATGTAGGCCATTTTAAATGCAACCTCCGCCGGCTGGCCGATTATCCCAATCTGTCAGGCTATATGCGTGAGATGTGCCAGCATCCTGGTATTCGTGATACTATAAAAGTAGAGACAACAAAGTTGCACTATTATGGCAGCCATGGAACGATAAATCCAACCGGTATCGTACCAATGGGACCCGAGGTGGATTTTGACAGTCCGCATGGGCGAGATCAAATTCCGATAGCCTGAAGACCTATCAAACAATCAGGTTTGATCGTATTACCAGTCTTAGATAATGACAGCAGCACTCAGCATCTTGGATATTTACACTTTTTCAATTCGTCCACATGATTTACAAATACAACTTTGTTGCGACACAACTGATCTGAAATCTGTTTTACAGTGATAGGGCAAATCACCAGCGACGGTCATGACAGCGAGAACTGTATACAAAATCGCACATATATCAGATCTACACTTGGATTTTGATGCCATCCCACATTGGCGCGATCTCATGAACAAACGTGCCATCGGATATTACAATTGGCGATATCGGCGCCGTCACCACCACAAACGCCAAATTCTTGAACTCTTGATCGCAGATTTAAATGCTCAAAAGCCCGATCACACCATTGTGTCCGGCGATCTGGTCAATCTGGCTTTGCCTGGTGAGTTTCAAACCGCTGCAGATTTTTTGAGTAAGCTTGACCGGCCGAGTAATGTTTCAGTGGTCCCTGGAAATCACGATGCCTATGTGAGTATGCCGGTAGAAAAATCAATCGGGTTATGGCGCGAATATATGCGTGGGGATACTTCGATACACGCACGGTTCGGAGGTAGTGAGATCTCATTTCCGTATGTGCGAATTCGCAAGAAAATTGCCATTATAGGTCTCTCCTCCGCTATTCCCACACCACCTTTCATGGCTTATGGCAATCTTGGTCGCAGCCAAGTTAAACGTCTTGGCACCATTTTACGCCAACTAGCAAAAGATGACCTGTTCCGCATCGTCGTAGTGCATCACCCGCCGATTTCGGCGTCAGCCGCACGATGGAATCGTTTGCTGGATGGAAAAGCACTGCAAGAGGTATTGCAAGGTGATGGAGCTGAGTTAGTGCTGCATGGCCATCTGCATCAGCGTTCGATTCGCTACCTGGAAGGTGAGAATGGTATTACGCCGATAGTTGGCGTTCCATCTGCATCGCTGGCCTATCAGGCCAATCGTCCGGGTGCTGCCTATCACTTATATTCGATTGATGGCACCGGCAAATCAAGCACCCTTAAAATTACGACCCGCACCCTAAAGACGACTGGCCACGGATTTAGTGATGCTGCCTTTACTGAAAGCTCCGCAGTGTAGGAGTTGATCCAAATCCCGCAAACAATCATACCGAGGCTAACTGAAACGCTTTAGTAATTGCACTAGGCCTGTGTGGTCGCACTCTTTCACCTGCATCATACTTTGGTAAAATGCCTCTAACTAACACAAATGAGCAAACAGTACGGCTTACTCAATTAATTATAGAGTAAGCCTTAATAGGTGCAAATTTATTGCACACACGCGCATGCTATTCGCCCAAATGTATTGAGCATCCTCAAGCTAAAATGGAAGATTAACAGTCACTAAGATCGGAATGAATTCTATATCGACTAACACACTTTTTAGCTAAATCACCAAGTTCGGTCACCAAACTAGACCGCTAATTAAGGCAATCACCCACAACACTTCTCAAGCGGCGGACTGGCCTAGGCTGATCTCAGATCTACTGGCGCGTCACAATAAGACCAAGCACCAAAAGGCCAACCATTCCCGCAGAAACTCCTAGCATAAAGGCAAAGGCAGTTTGCCAAAAAGTTTTGCTGGATTTGTTCTCAGATGCGGCCACGACGGAAGTCTCGGGTAGATGTGCTGATTTCAACAAATAAGGTTCTTGAGTGCGGGCGGCTATCCGGTCGCGTTCGACCAGCCTGTGCGCAATATAATCAGTGACCTTTTGCGCCATCTCAGAAACTTGAGTGGTGTGAAAAACTACCTGACCGCCTGCACGCGATTCATTAACAAGTTCGTAACTGCGCTTATCGCGCGTCATCTGAACATAAGCAAGCATGTCTATCCAAAGACGTGGGCGGTGGCCAGGCACAATTTGACAATCTATAAGGGCACTATCTTCAGGCAGCTGCCCAACAACGGGCTCAAGATGCTCTAATAATAATTCAAGGCGAGCCACTTCTGCCGAATGCAAATCAACTATCACATCGGTACGTTCAGACTCGGCAAAGCGAGCACGCCGCAGCGCCGACTTCAAATCAAGTGCTTCCCCTATCTTGGAACCATTTTCGCTGTCAGACACAACCTAATACTCACACAACTAATGACCTAAGCCTATTCTAATGCTAATTGAGGAGATGAGTTAAACCTAATTCTACAACACAGTTACCGGCAATACCGCATTATGCCGTACCTCAACATCTAGGGAGCACAATGAACCGCTTGTGGGCCATTATCATTTGTGGCGGCGCAATCGTCGGCCTCTCTGTCGGCATCCGCCAATCATTTGGTCTATTTTTAACGCCAATCAGCGAACATCTGAGCCTCGGCCGCGAAGTTTTTGCATTGTCAATCGGTTTAATAAATCTACTGTGGGGTATTTTTGCGCCATTGACAGGCGCGGTTGCTGATAAATTTGGTCCAACTCGTGTCGTTTTGGCCGGCACGCTACTGTATTGCTCTGGCCTCTACATTATTTCCAATGCGGTCGGGCCTGCCGAGCTTATCGCGGCTGGCGCACTGATCGGAGTCGGCATGTCAGGACTTGGCTTTACGGTCGTTCTTGGCGCAGTCGGGCGTGCGGCTCCGCCGGAAAAGCGGTCCATGGCTCTTGGCCTTGCCAGCATGGGCGGCTCGATCGGACAATTCGTCGCCATTCCTTATGCCCATGTGCTGATCGGACAGATTGGCTGGTCCTCGAGCCTACTCTTTTTGCTGGCAACCGCAGCCCTAATGGCACCGCTCGCTTGGGGCCTTTCTGGTAAACAAGATATGGCGGAAGATTCTCTAGCGCAAACCCTTGGTCAGGCCGTGCGCGAGGCAGTCCACCACCGCGGTTTTGTTTTGCTAACCGCCGGATTTTTCGTATGCGGGTTTCACGTCACATTCGTTGCCACTCATTTGCCATCCTACCTTTCCGACAAGTCGTTTGATCCAAGCCTTGGGGCAACCGCTCTGACTTTGGTTGGACTTGCCAATATATTTGGTGTTGTTGCCGCCGGGTACGTTGGACAAATAATTGAAAAGCGACTTGTACTCAGCGTTTACTATTTGCTGCGGTCTTTCATCTTTCTAGTGTTTATCCTATCGCCACTCAGCGAAACGTCAGTGCTAATATTTGCGTTCTGCCTTGGCCTCTTGTGGCTTGGAACAGTGCCACTTACCAGCGGCCTGGTCGCGACCTTGTTCGGGCCACGCTACATGTCGACCTTGTTTGGTATCGTCTTCATGAGCCATCAATTCGGCGGGTTTTTAGGAGCCTGGCTCGGCGGCTATATCTATGATTTATTTGGCTCATATCTTGTCATGTGGTGGCTCTCAATTGCCCTTGGGATTGTTTCCGCGCTTCTACACTGGCCAATCAGGGAAGAGGCCGTCAGCCGTGTGCGAGTCGACCAGGAAATGGCTTCGTGAACGATGGGTGACATCACTTATCGTACAGGCCAATGACACCTGCCAACAAAAGCAGCTAACGCCGTCTGATTCTCCTGGTCAGCAGATAGATGATGACAAGAATCGCAATGCCCAGACAAATTGCGAATACCGCGCCACGTATCATTACTTGAGTGCCATAAAGCTGAATAATTAATGAGTGCCAGGGAAAGCTCCAGTTTCCTTGCGGAAATATAACCTGGTGAAAACCGATGCTCACGGTCTGAAACCCGAGCACAAAAAAGGAGCCGATGATCACAGCACAGGTCAAGGCTAGTCCTATAAAGGCAAGGCTCGCAGCCGATCTTAAAAGTCGACAATCTATCAATAGCGTAGAAATGATCACCGTAGCTGTGCCGGCAAAAACCCGAAAAAGAACCGTGAGCAATGCAGTAACGTCATCGAGATGATCAATCTGGGTAGCGCGAAACGTCTGACCCAGGATGAAGGTCTCTTCCAAATGGGAACGCGAGATGTTTTGGTGTATGTAATCGAGCGCGATGGGATGAAAATCCAGAAAGACGAATACTGGCGCGCTGAATAAAATCAATACCGCACTACTGACCGCAAAGGTAATCAACGCGGCGGCGACTAGAACCCGTACTCCAGTCCACGCGATTGAATTCAGCATGAGACGCAAATAACAGGTGGCATACCTACTCCCACTCCACTTTTTCTATGCTTTAACCTGTTGTTTTTATAATATTTTGTAAAAGGTATGTAAGTCGTTTGTAAGTCTCAAGCGAAACATTTTTCATAATGGTTTCTCTATCGGATTTCATCATTCCAGCAGTCTCTTCAACAAACCTGTTTCCATCATTTCTTGTTTTAAAAACCTATATACAGACAGTATCTTTGCTGAGATAAATAGCTTTAAGCTCGCCATCAATTTCATAAATATTTTAAGGTTTATCTACTTAAATACATTGCATTATTTATTCCCCAACAATAATTGCCCTTACTATATTAGTGGTACCTGACGTGCCGAATGGTACCCCAGCAGTGACAACCAGCCGGCTACCACGCTCAGCAAAACCTTCCTCGACCGCAATTTGTTCGGCTTTGTCAACCATGTCCCTAAAATTGGAAATGTTGTCTATCTGCACGCTGTGAACACCCCATAAAATCGCCAGCATACGTGCCGTGAACAAGTCGGGCGAAGCTGATATGATAGGCACAGATGAGCGCGAGCGTGCTACCCGGCTAGCGGTTATTCCACTAGCCGTAAATGTGACTATGGCGGCGGCCCCGATGCGTGTTGCCAACTCAGCCGCCGCCGCGGCAATCGCATGCGGCACGGTGGGCTCGACATCAGGCTGCAAGGCATCAATCACAGCGCGGTAGGCTTTGTGGTTCTCGGTCGAAACAATGATGCGGTCCATCATCGAAACGGATTCGAGCGGGTAGTCTCCAGACGCCGACTCTGCCGACAACATAACAGCATCCGCACCATCATATATTGCGGTCGCAACATCGGAAGCCTCGGCTCGAGTTGGTATTGGTGCGCTTACCATCGATTCCAGCATCTGAGTTGCAACCACTACTGGCTTTCCGGCAAGTCGGCAGGCACGCACCAGTTCTTTTTGCCGGCCTGGCACATCTTCAGGTAGGATTTCTACCCCAAGATCTCCCCGCGCAACCATAAGCCCGTCGCAGAGTTCCAAAATGCTATCAATGGATTCGAGCGCGCAAGGCTTTTCAACTTTCACCATCACGGCTGTGTTTTTGCCAATCAACTCGCGTGCCTCAAAGACATCGCTTGGACGTTGGACAAACGAAAGGGCCATCCAATCGACCCCAAGCTCAAGACCAAAAGCAATGTCAACGCGGTCTTTCTCAGTAATGGCGGTTACACCAATCTCAACGCCAGGAAGATTAACGCCCTTATGATCTTTTAAAATACCGCCGATGATGGTTTCTCCAATGACAAAATCATCACCGGTCTCCACCACCTTGAGACGCAGTTTGCCATCATCTAGCAAAAGGTCTGAACCTATTAATAGAGCGTTAATAACCTCGGGGTGAGGAAGAGTGACACGGCCATTGCCGCCCAGCTCATCAGATAGATCGAAGCGTAATATTTCACCCCTCTTGAGCGACAAGGCACCACCTTCTATTGCGCCGATACGAATTTTTGGGCCTTGTAAATCCTGCAAAACACCGACGGGGCGACCAAACTCAGCTTCAACCCGTCGAATAGCCTGATAAAGAGCGAGATGATCGTCCTTCGAGCCATGGCTAAAATTAAGTCGAAAAACATCGGCACCTACTTCAACTAATTTTCGGATTATCGCCTCATCGGCACTTGAGGGGCCGAGTGTCACTACAATTTTTGCCCGCCGGTAACGACGCATTTCATTCACCCGCAGCCAGAATAAGAATTGCCCGAAAGTCGTTCACATTAGTTTGGGTCGGCCCTGTGATAATTGTGTCTCCGAGCTGCGCAAAGAACCTTGCTGTATCATTGTTATCGAGATAAGTGCGTGCGTCTAGGCCACAATTTCGCCCACGCGCCAACGTATCCGGAGAGACAAATGTACCTGCGGCGGACGAATTTCCATCAATCCCGTCGGTATCACAGGAAATAGCATAGATCCCTGCGGCTCCATCGATCTCCTGAGCAAACGACAGGGCAAAATGCGTATTACGCCCTCCCTCACCCTTTCCGGTCACTTTCACGGTCGTCTCACCGCCCGACAGCAAGACACAAGGCGGAGGAAATGGCTCAGAGGTCGCTGCGCAGTGGCGGGCAATCGCGGCAAGTGGCTTGGCCACCTCACACGCATCACCCTCAATTTTATCTGAAAGAATATAGGGCGTAACTCCCTCATCACGCGCGTTCCTGGCGGCACATTCCAATGACATCGCCGGCGTTGCAACAAACCGGAACTCATGGCCATTAAATTTCCTTCGATCAAATTGTGGCATGACAGCTTGTCGGCTTTCGAGGGCTTCAAAAATTCGTGACGGAACATTTGGTGCATAGGATTTCAGAATTTTTACAGCAACCTCAGCCGTTGAAAAATCTTGAACCGTTGGCCCAGAGGCTACCATGGCCGGATCATCTCCAGGAACATCGGAGATTGCGAGTGTAAGAACTTTTGCTGGATAGGCGGCAAGAGCTAACCTGCCACCTTTGATTTTCGACAGATGCTTACGCACAGTATTGATTTGGCCAATTGGCGCACCACCATTCAGAAGAGCCCGAGTAATCTCCTGTTTATCCTCAAGCAAAATGCCATCGGCAGGAAGCGCGAGAAGCGAAGAGCCTCCGCCGGAAATCAGCGCGATGACAAGATCATTAGGTCCCAGGTCTGCGACACTGAGCAGCAACGCGCGCGCGGCGGCGACACTTGAAACATCCGGCACCGGATGGGCTGCTTCAAGCACTTCAATGCGCCCGGCTGGCATGCCAGCACCGTACGGCACGACGACACAGCCTTGAACAGGGCCCGGCATCCGCTCATCCACCACTGCTGCCATGGCTGCCGCTGCTTTTCCAGCCCCAACGACAACCGTTCGACCTTTAAAGGATACAGGCAAATGCGGAGACAACACCAGATCAGCGCGTGCCGCGTTCACTGCTCTATTAAAAAGCCCGGTCAGAAATGACTTGGGATTGACAGGGATCATTGATCAGGCCAAGCGGTAAACCCGCTCAGCCGTCTTGGCAAAGATATTGCTCTGATCAACTTCGCTAAAATCATCAAACGCTGACTGGAACGCAGCAATTAATGGGCCATAATCAGTCCACAATTTCTCGATTGGAAAATTTGAGCCATATAAACAGCGATTTGAACCGAATATCTCGACGGTAGATCTGGCAATGCGAGCAATATGTGTAGGATCATTCTTATTAAGAAATGTGCCTAAGCCAGAAAGCTTGGCAACAACATTGGTACATGCACCCAACTTCTCCATACCAGCGCGCCATTCACTCATTGACCCCTCACCATCATCATGCGGCATTCCGCAATGCTGAAGCACAAATGTAATGGCAGGGAAATCACGCGCAAGCCGCGCCGCGTCGTCCATCTGACTTTGGAACACCTGTAATTCAAACACCCAATCATAATCACTTAGCAGAGCCAAGTTCTGGCGAAATTTGTCGTCATGCATCAGATTAGGCACGCTTGCAAAACGGTAAAGAGGGTTCTCATGCCAGTGTAATTGCATGCGAATACCGCGGGTAAATGGGTAGACACTTAATCGCTCCAATTTGTGTCGGGCATCAGGCGCCAGCAAATCAGCATAGCCAACAAACCCGAGCGGCCAACCACTACGCTCAGCTGCCTCGTACACATAGCGGGCTTCGGCTTCAGCTCCACCACCTGGCCAGTTGCACTGAATGTAAACCGAGCGAGTGACGCCGTAAGGCGTTACATCAGCGATGAATTCCTCAATTTCATAGTCGCGCCTAATGGCAGAGTAGTCACCGAATATCCGCGGCTCCATCGGTCCATTAAGCCAAGCCACGTCACGCTGTCGCCAAATATGGTGATGGGCATCAACGACAGGCACGGACATTTTTTCCCCTCAGGCTCTTGTTATTGGCCGGTGAGCGACTATCCAGAAGCGTGGCAACAGGAATGCTAGTGATACCACCATGCCAAGTCCAGTTCCCCACCATAGCCCTGGTGCGCCGAGATCAGCATCGTTTGCCAGATACCAGGAAACTGGAACTGCAATTACCCAGAAGGCCATAAACTGAACACTGATAGGTATCCAGATATCGGAGAGTCCCCTGAGGGCGCCTAGAATAACGCCCATCATTGCATCAATGGAAAAAAACCAGCCAATAGTCCACATAGTTTCTCGACCAATCGCGATCACT
>CAUZRD010000020.1:0-19612 GCA_963582255.1 Alphaproteobacteria bacterium
ACCGGTCTGTGAGAAAGTTTCTGTATTATCGTCTGTTACATCGTCGTAGTCGAACTCCTGCAATCCCTCCTCGCCCATGACCCCGACCAGGCCCTCATGCAGGATATAAAACCCAGCCACTTCTTCCGGAGTCCCGTGACGTGAAACCAAAGCGTAGGGATACAGTGTCACCTCCGATCCCGAATTATTTTTCACCGTTTGTGACACGTTAAACATGTAAAGCGCGTCGGCAGTTATGGTGCGCCGGAAGATAAGCCCGGCGCCATTATCCCATATAAATGTGGCCGGCCGATCTGGTTCCAGGCGAGATCCGGATTCTATCTGCCATATACTTGATGAATTCGGCACTGAAATAGTGGTTCCTGGTGCAACCGTCCATCCATGTTCGACATAATAGGGATATGGCGATCCAACCGGAGACAGCAACGTGATGAACGGGCTCTCGGGGTCAACCGTCTCGTGATATTGGATGATTTTTAAATCATCCAACCGCAGGCCCTTAAGTGAAATTGATCCCTGTAAATTTGGAGTATCAATTTCAATCCGCTTCGTGGTGGAAAGTGCCTCGTCGCGCATAGCTTCTGAGATCGTCCCACCAGGCACTGGCACAGCGCCATATGCCTGCGGAACAGCTTTTGAAGCTATGCCGTCAGGCTGGGGAAGCTGACTTCCTGTGCCGTCCTGTGGCACCACATTTGCTTCTGGTAAGGTCGCACTCTGGAACTCTCTCTCAGCTTGTGCGGTCTTCTGGCGGACACGTTCCTCCTCGTCATATATCGGAACGCCGACAAAATATTGCCAGCCAAGCAGGACAGCCATCGACAGCGCGATAGCAATAATAAAGTTCTTTTGTTCTTTCATGGCTTTCTGACCACACCGCTATGCCCGGCGATCCCTTCACCCGTGTGACTATCGATAGATGGGCGCTCCTCCTCGCGAAGGCCGTAACGGATGAGTTTTTTATGCACCCGCCGCGCCGATATTGTCATATCATTCAGTAATTTACTGAAAGAATAAGATTGCGCTGCTCCTCGCGCCACAACCACATAGTCGTGACCTAATAGCAAGTGTTCTTGGAGTCCAAGACGTGCCGCTTCTTTGAGCCGACGCCTTGCCCGATTGCGGAGAACGGCATTCCCGACTTTGCGCGAAGCCGTAAAACCAGTCCGAGCCGGAAGATTTTCATCAGAAGCACGTTTACGTACCTGGAGTACAAATGACGTCGTAACCCAGCGCTCTCCTCGCGCAACGTAGAGATATTCTGGTCTTTTTTTGAGGCGTTCCATTCGCTTGGTAGCGCCAGCGTCAAAGCTAAAATTTAAGCAGAAAGACGCTTACGCCCCCTCGACCGCCGCCGCGCCAACACTTTAAGACCACCATTCGAGGCTCTTCGCGCACGGAAGCCATGGCGCCGTTTGCGAACGAGAACACTTGGCTGAAAAGTGCGTTTCACGGGGTTACTCCGATAATATAACACCGGCCCACCCTGGTGCTCGGGCCGTAATTTGCTGATTACACCACATATAATGCCAATCTGCATCAGCAATCATATCGACGGTGTGCGTATATACGAGTGGTATTAGGACAAGTCAACGCATTCGCCAAGGATATTGGACATATATGACCCTGACCATCAACCTGAACAAGAAAACTTGAGATAGGGCTAATAAAATACAGCATATCCTGTCTAAAATTAGTTACATGGCAATGTCGAAGAGCTAAACTAAAGCGGATGCAAATTTTTTGGCATGAATAAGCTGGCAAAAAATCAGCCACAACTTTTGATTACCCTCAAGCACTGGGCACCACCCTCCATGCTTATCGTAGTCGCCACATGGATCTGGTGGCACTGGGGTGACCTCCTTTCACTGCGTACAATCGCCGACCAAAGGGAACTGCTCTCGCAAACGGTTGGGGAATATTATTTTCTGGCACTTCTAGTCTATATGGGCGGATACATGCTTAGTGTGTCGATCTCGCTTCCGGGCGCCGCCCTTCTCACCATCTGTGGAGGATTCCTGTTTGGCTGGCAGATCGGTGGCTTGGCTTCAGTTCTCGCTGCCACCTCCGGGGCAACACTCATATTTCTAGTCTCACGCTCTTCATTTGGTAATTTCCTTGCCGAACGTGCAGACCCTTGGCTTGAGCATTTACGAGCAGGTTTCTCGCGCAACGCGATGAGCTACCTCTTATTCCTGCGGTTAGTTCCGGTGTTTCCGTTTTGGTTGGTAAATATTGTGCCAGGACTGCTTGGAATGGACCTTCGGCGTTATGTGGGAGCAACGCTGATGGGCATTATTCCGGGCACATTTATAATCTCATTTCTGGGTGCTGGTTTAGACAATGTTATCGCAACTCAGGAAGCGACCTATACATTATGCACGCAGCGTCAGGCTGCTGCGCACGAGGCATTAGCACCGAATTGTGAGTTTACTCTCGATACCTATGCACTATTGACGAAGGAGTTGATCATAGCATTTGTAGCGTTGGGTCTTATCGCTCTGGTCCCTGTATTCTGGCGTCGGCTAAGAAATAAGTCAGGCAACTATTGAAAACATAGGCACATCATAAAGCAAAAGATTGAACCCTGGATTGGCTTAATAGATGCAGGTTTGGCAGATTGTCGGCAGGGGCAACTGCTGAGACATTCAGTCCTGATATAGTCCTCATCCATGTATCTTCGGTTGCCAATTTCAAACTAAATTGACTGAAGCAACACATTTCTTAGGCTCGAATCGTCTCTCTTGCACTGAAGGCACCGCTTGAACTTAAAGGATTAGGCCTTCGCAACACGGATCAACGCCCCTCATTCGCTCCATACCGACGGTATCATCATCACTCAATATAGTGTGGAAGATTGACCCAGACATAATGTCAGCTATAGCGTCATTTGGATGACTTTGTCTTTTTCAAATTTTACCGCTGGCCCGCGCAATCTTATTACCGACGTTGACGGGGTCTTAGTTGGAAATGCGCACGATGCGCATGTGCGCACCGGCGTTACAGTAATCCTTGCACCGCAGCGTGCCGTCGCCGGCGTTGATATGCGTGGTGGAGCACCAGGAACACGCGAGACAGATGCTCTCGATCCAATAAATCTGGTGGACGCAGTCGATGCAATAGTATTATCGGGCGGATCAGTCTATGGGTTGGATGCCGCCTCGGCTCTCACAAATTGGTTGGGCGCGCGCGGAGTTGGCTATCGGCTAGGTAGCAGCAAAATCTCCGCGCCCATCGTGCCATCGGCAGTTTTATTTGATCTTGCAAATGGTGGCGATAAATCATGGGGCGAACTGCCCCCCTATCGCGCACTCGCCATAGATGCCTGCAAAACTGCTTCAGACCGATTCGAGCTTGGCACCCAAGGGGCAGGCTTCGGCGCACTCGCTGGTGCCTATAAGGGCGGTCTTGGCAGCGCATCAATTATGGCTGGAAACGGTCTTGCCATCGGTGCTCTTGTTGCCGTCAACGCCGTTGGATCGCCAGTAATTCCAGGAAGTTCATGTTTTTGGGCCGCGCCTTTTGAAATTAATGGTGAGTTTGGTTCCCGTACGCAGAGTGAGGGGACGAATCTTGCCCTTGGCTACCCATTTGAGAACAGCAAGCTTTCTGCAACCTCAGCACGCGGGCCACTCAATACAACGATTGCAGTAGTTGCCACTAACGCGAATCTTACCCCAGCCGAGGCAAAACGCTTCGCCATCATGTCACAGGATGGTCTGGCACGTGCCCTTCGCCCATCACACACTGCTTATGATGGTGACACGGTTTTCACGCTAGCCACAGGATCACATCAATTGAGTGCCGACCGCGTGTCAGAGGTAGCGGCGATCGGTGCTCTTGGCGCGGATACACTTGCACGTGCAATCGCGCGAGGCGTTTATGAAGCCACAACATTAGGAAATTTCGCCAGCTATCGTGATAGCCATACATGAAACCAGTCCGATTTATCTCCGCACGGCCGAGCTGTTCGGGGATTATATCCCCATAACATCCAGATTGATTGAAAGGAGAGGCTCATGGCCGAGCACCAAACCGCCAGCGAGAAATTTCGCAAAATTTTGACGGGCAATAAATGCGTTCACCCTGCGACCGTTTTCGATCCTATTTCAGGCGTGATGGCCGAAGAACTTGGATTTGAAGCTGGCATCTTCGCCGGCGCCATTGCCTCTCTCACTATCTTGGCAGCGCCAGACCTGGTGCTGATGACGTTGAGCGAGGCGGTTGAGCAAGCAAGGCGGGTTACCCGGCGCTGCTCAGTGCCATTACTAGTTGATGGTGACCATGGCTATGGCAATGCGCTTAATGTCATGCGCACGGTCAGTGAAATGGAGGCAGCAGGTGTTGCGGCGCTTTCCATCGAGGACACCGATTTACCGCTGCCATTTGATACTGAAACAAAACCTCGCTTACTGACAATCGATGAAGGCAAGGCGAAAATAAAAGCTGCGTTAGCGGCGCGTAGATCACCCCAATTCGTCGTGGTAGCACGCACCTCAGCCGCGGCGTGGATCAATACCGACGCTGCAATCGAGCGTGGACTTGCCTATCAGGCCGCAGGTGCCGATGCGCTGTTTTTCCCAGGTTTAGTGGATAAAGAACAAATAAAGACTGTCGCGAGCACATGCAAATTACCATTGATCATCGGCGGCATTGCTCCTGATGCCATTTCTAGACCATGGCTTTCAGACCACAATGTCCGGCTTAGCCTTCCGGGGCATGTCACCTATTTTGCCGGCTTGAACGCGCTTTATCAGTCCATGAAAACATTACGTGAAACCGGCTCTTTTGAATCTGTTAAACATGCGTCAAAAGAAGATGTGGCACGCTGGAGCAATGCCCCAGCATGGCAGGCATGCGCAGATTTGTATTTGGGCAGAGAGAAGACGTAGAGTTTTCTAACGGTGTGTAAATTCTTTTACCACGGGAAGACCAAAGCGTGAATTTCGGTTATAAACGTGATGCGCACATCACAAATCAAATAATTTCATTGCGCGAGGGAGAAGTAGTTTCATGACGAGCAAGATGCGGGGTGTATTGCGCCCATCCATTTATCGCTTCAAGCTGGGTCAGTTTGAAATTACCACCATCCGTGATGGTCTCGCAGCCCGCGGTGGCCTGTATCCAGCTTTTGGCGGCAATATAGATGCTACTACAGTTCAGGCGCATGCAGTGGCCAATCGCTTGCCAACCGATCAGTTCGAAAATAGCTTTGTGCCGACCCTGGTTGATACCGGAAATGAACTTGTTTTATTTGATACCGGAAACGGCGAAAACAAACGTAAGGATGGATCAGGATATTTGCTGCCGCTTCTGACCGAAGCTGGCTATACGCCAGGGGATATTGACATCGTGGTTATTACTCACGGTCATCCCGACCACATACTGGGGCTGGTTGATGATGGCGCCGCCGCCTTCCCGAACGCCCGAATTATCTTTGGTAGACAGGAATTCGACTTTTGGATGAAGGGCGATAATATCCCTGATTTTCGGGGTGCAAATCGTGAGATGTTCGTCAAGATCTGCGGACCGTTCGCGGAAAAAGCCTCATTTATAGAACCGGGTGAGGATGTCGTTTCCGGCATCACCGCGGTTGCCGCTTTCGGGCATTCTGCCGGACATATGGCTTATCACATCGAGAGCGAGAGCAACCGGCTCCTGCTTTGGGCCGACACCACAAATCACTATGCAATGTCATTGCAAAAACCCGATTGGCATTTCGGCCTAGATGATGACAAGGATCAAGCCGTCATTACACGAAAGCGTATCCTCGATATGGTAACGACCGAGAAACTCTGGGTGGTCGGCTTCCATATGCCATTTCCATCCGTCGGGTTCGTCGAAGGTTCCGGCAACCATTTTCGCTGGATTCCGGTGAGCTATCAATTAACCGTTTAGTAAGCTGAGACCCTAACCCAGGGAAAATAAATAGATCTAAAATAACCAAGAAGTAGTCCCTCTTATGCCAGCTCCAGCAAATGACCAGATCAGCATTCCAGACTATTCACTCAACGGACGAGTTGCCATCATTACTGGTGCATCAATCGGCATCGGGCGCGCGATTGCAGAAGTATACGCGCTAGCGGGAGCGCATGTCATTTTGGCAGCACGCAATGAAGAGCGCCTAGCCGAAGTGAACGAAGCTATAAAGAAGGCTGGCGGATCGGCCGAATTTATGCGCTGCGATGTAACCAGACTGGACGACATCGCAGCACTCGCCCTGCGAGCAAATGACGTCGCCACCGCCCGGAACGCCGACATGATTTTAGTCAACAACGCCGGCTTTGGCTTCACTAAACCCGCGCTTGAGGTAAGCGAGGAAGACTTTGACCTCATTACTGCAACCCATCTGAAGGGAACTTTCTTCTGCTGCCAACATATAGGTCGGGCGATGATCGAGCGTGGCTACGGCAAGATAATCAATCTGGGATCAGCATGGGGTGAAAGCACCGATGCTAAAAAAGCGCCTTATTGTATGGCAAAGGCGGCTGTAGCCCATTTAACCCGGGCCCTTTCAACTGAATGGGCGCCATTGGGAGTGCGACTCAATACGTTAGCACCAACCGGAACTTTGACAGCATTCACCGCGGAGGTAATGTCGCGAATGCCCGAACGGATGGAAGGAATCATTCGTAGGATTAGCCTTGGTCGCATGGCAGTTCCAAGTGATCATCTGGGAGCAGCGTTGTTTTTGGCATCGCCCGCGTCTGATTTTATCACAGCGCAAACACTTTACGTGGATGGCGGACTAACTGGCTCCGGCTGATGCAAACGAGCTCTTATTAGTACTACTCACTCTTTTTATTCATCCGGTTGAGCTGGTCTTGAATAGCTGACAATTGTTGCTGCAGTGCAGTTATATCCCCATCGATCCCCTTGGTCGACCCTTCTTGTCTCGGCGGACGCACGCCATTAGGAGGCTGGAATGTCGCGAGCATCGATAAGGCATCAGTGAACATACCCATATTGCGCCGCACATGGTTCTCCATCACCTCATAAGGCGCTCCAAGAACTTTCGACATCTTATCTTTAATGCAATCCTGGTCATTGGAAAGGCTTTGCAGGCTAAAATCTAAATAGCCAGGCACGAACGACTGCATGCTATCACCATAGAATCTTATCAACTGACGCAAAAAACCAATCGATAAAAGATTGATACCCTTAGTTTCTTGCTCAAACATGATCTGGATAAGGACAGAATGGGTGAGATCTTTTCCAGTTTTAGCGTCACTAACGACGAAAGTATCGCCTTTACGCACTAGATTGGTGAGATCTTGATGAGTCACATAAGTACTAGATTGGGTATTGTAGAGACGCCGGTTCGCATATTTCTTAATTTTAATAAGCTCACCTGACCCATTTTTACAGGACATCACGGCTTCTCCTTACCAACTCATCTCTTTTCGTTTTTCTTCTCATACTTCTTTCATTATCTCATGTGTGCAGCGCAGCAAAGTCTTCCATCTTAGATTGAGGGTTGCTTATGAGCAGGAATATAGACATGGGTAGAAAACCACTGCCTAGAACTGCACAAGCGTAACTATGATCTTTGCCTAATCGGTCAGAATAAACTTCTTTTCCCAGGCAACCAACTTTCCAGGAGAAATTACATGAGTAAATCCAAAGATATCGTCATTGCCGGAGCCGCACGCACGCCTGTTGGCTCATTCTGCGGAAGCTTGTCCACAATATCTGCTCATGAGTTGGGACGCATTGCTATTTCAGCATCCCTGGAACGCACTGGCATCGAGCCCGGCGCGGTCGATGAAGTTATTCTTGGGCAGATTCTGACGGCAGGTCAGGGACAAAACCCCGCCCGCCAGGCGTCAATTGCCGCGGGTATCCCAAATGAAACTCCTGCCTGGGGATTAAATCAGCTATGCGGATCCGGCTTGCGTGCGATTGCCATTGGATACCAGCAGATTATGCAGAACGACGCGGCGATCGTGGTTGCAGGTGGCCAGGAAAGCATGAGTCAATCACCACACTGCGCCAATATGCGTGCAGGCCAGAAGATGGGTGAGGTCAAATTCATTGATACCATGCTCAAGGATGGATTGTGGGATGCTTTTAACGGCTACCACATGGGCAACACGGCTGAGAATGTAGCGCGCCAGTGGCAGATCACCCGTGAGCAACAAGATGAGTTTGCTGTTGCGTCTCAGAACAAGGCCGAAGCGGCCCAGAAGACTGGCCGCTTTGTCGAGGAAATTGTACCGGTTGTCTATGAAACGCGCAAAGGTTCGGTAACTGTCGATACGGATGAATATATTCGCCACGGCACAACCCTTGAAAGCGTTGCCAAGCTGCGTCCTGCTTTTGAAAAGGACGGCACAGTCACAGCTGGCAATGCATCAGGCATCAATGATGGTGCCGCAGCGGTAGTCCTCATGAGTGCCGCCGAGGCGACCACCAAAGGCATAACACCGCTTGCCCGTATCGTTTCCTGGGCCCACGCGGGTGTCGATCCAGCAATCATGGGTTCAGGTCCAATCCCAGCATCCCGCAAGGCATTGGAGAAAGCGGGCTGGGACGCCGATGATCTCGATCTAATCGAGGCCAATGAGGCCTTCGCCGCCCAAACCTGTGCCGTCAACAAGGATCTCGGCTGGAATACGGACAATGTCAATGTGAATGGTGGTGCGATCGCACTGGGCCATCCGGTCGGTGCGTCGGGTGCCCGCATCCTCATCACGCTGCTGCACGAGATGCAGCGCCGTGATGTCAAAAAAGGTCTTGCCACCCTGTGCATCGGCGGCGGCATGGGCATTGCCATGTGCGTTGAGCGTGAGCAACACTGAAACGTGCGCGCAGGTCATTTCTCAAATCACGGCTGACCTAGGTTGGATTCGACATTGGAATAAGCTAATATTACACGACCAAAAATAAGTCAGATAGGCTTGGCTTCTCCCTTTTGGATAAGAACAAAGCCGTCATCTTATCCTATATCTTTGCGACGGCGGATCTCAGCAAACACCTCCGCCGCACAGCTGCCAGAAAGACCAAGGCGCACTTGAATTTCCTCACTTTCCGGTCTAAAAAACGGATTGGTTGAAAGCTCCAGTCCAATAGTTGTCGGCAGCGTTGGCAAGCCCTTGGCCCGCAGACAATCAATCTCCTGAGCGCGCTGTTGCAAGGCCTCATTTCCAGGTTCGATAGTTAATGCGAATTTAGCGTTCGACTGAGTGTATTCATGTCCGCAATAGACCTGTGTATCGTCCGGTAACTGGCGTAATTTATCCAGTGACGACCACATCTGCTCAAGGGTACCCTCGAATACTCGCCCACAGCCAAGTGAGAACAATGTATCACCGGAAAATAGAATCTTATCATCCTCGAACCAATAGGTAATATGCCCATGCGTATGACCGGGTGTTTCAAAAATCTGTGCGCTGTGCCCGGCGAAGTCATAAGTGTTACCCTCACCCAAAGTCTGATCTAGTCCAACAATGGCGTCGGCTTCCCCCTCAGGTCCCACAACAATGCAGTTGCTGCTTGCCTTCAAGGCAGCGATGCCTTGCGTGTGATCAGCGTGTTTATGGGTGACTAGGATGTGGCTTAACGTCCAGCCGGTCTTTTTAAGGGCGTTTGCGACCGCATCCGCCTCCGGCGCATCGATCGATGCAGTTGCCCCATCATGTTTATCATGAATAAGAACACCAAAATTATCGTCCAAACAGGGGAATTGATGAACTTCAAGTTGTGCCATTACATAACCTCCTGCTGAAAGCGTTAGAATTAGTGCCCACTCATATCATTGCCGCCATGCCCCGTCTCAAGTTAGTTGGCTCAGCACATCAATCAATATAAAACTCACAAGATTCGGAACACCCTTAGAGCTCGAAGAGTCAAAGGCTTAGAATTTACAGCCCCGCGGTAAATTTTGAAACGGTGCATTTGTGTATAGCGATATTATTGATCTACATGACTTCTATGCTCAACCGCTCGGCCACGTCGCCAGGCGCATGATTGGTCATCGCATTCGCTCAATATGGCCTGATGTCTCGAGTGCACAGCTAATCGGTCTTGGCTATGCGACTCCTTATTTTCAGTTGTTTAAAGATGAAGCAACCTTGTGTGCAGGTTTGATGCCGGCCGCACAAGGCGTGGTGCGCTGGCCATCGGAAGGAGCAGCTCGGGTCAGCCTTGTCAAAGACATCTCACTCCCACTCTGCAATGCATCAATTGATCGCATCATCATTGTCCATGGAGTAGAGTCCGCCGATGCCCTGCCAGTACTTTTACGAGAAGTATGGAGGGTATTGACCCCCAGTGGCAGACTGATCATCGTTGCACCAAATCGTCGCGGCATCTGGGCGCGCTCCGATACAACACCCTTCGGGCAGGGGCGGCCATTTAGCCGCAGCCAGCTTTCGCGGCTTTTGCATGAGAGTATGTTTTTTCCCACCACTTGGACACCAGCACTTTTCATACCGCCATTCCGTTGGCCCTGGATGCTGCGCTCGGCGGTGGCCTGGGAACGAGCCGGAAGATTTGCCTGGCCTGGATTTTCCGGCGTAATTCTGGTTGAGGCGATCAAGGAAATTTACGGTGCCATACCTCACAACAACTGGCGTGTCAGCAAACAGCTCAACCAGAAGTTTGAGCCTGCACCAATAATTCCATATCATGGGGCAACCCCCTATCCGGTCTTGAAAGCAGAAACACCGCCTGTTCACCGAGCAGATTTGCCAACCAAAGATTCTGGGCAAGATTAAGCTGTTTACCGCTGAGGTCGAGTGCCACAGCGCGTTCAACGATAAGATCCAGAGCGCCGCACAATTCAGAAAAATCACGTATCGTGCACAAATGGAGATTATCACTGTCATACCATGTGTCGGGCAAGACGTCTGTGAGGGGCATCCGGCCGAGCAGTGCAAGATGCGCTCGCACCCGCCAATGACCAAAATTTGGGAATGATACGATCGCCCTCTGGCCAATCTGCAGTAGCTGTTCAAGCACCTCTCGCGGATTGTACACAGCCTGAATAGTCTGACTAAGAATCACATAGTCAAATGCGCCCACGGGATAGTCGTACAGATCCCGGTTTGCATCGCCCTGGATTACCGACAATCCACGTGCAACGCATCGGTTGACATTCTCCTGACGAATTTCAATGCCCCGCCCATCGGTACCACGTGTCTTCTCCAGCATACCAAGTAGTGATCCATCGCCGCAGCCGATATCAAGCACCCGCGATCCTTGTGCCACCATATTGCTAATGACGAGATGATCGACACGCCCCCCAATTGAAAGGTTGTTTAGCTTGTTATCAGTGTCCATTACTATTTGATTTTTTCTACTAAATACCGCGCCATCTTGAGACCGCGCTCAAAAACCCCGATACAGCAGAGAACATTTCTGGTTCCTCCAGTAGGAAAGAATCATGTCCTTTATCGGAGATAACATCAACGAAACTAACATTTGCAGCAACCGCATTCAGCCCATGAACGATGCGCCGACTTTCTTCCGTTGGAAACAGCCAATCGCCGGTGAATGAAACAACGCAGACACGTGTTTTAAGATCACGGAATGCATTTGCCAGGACCCCCTTGTGATCACTGGCTAGATCAAAATAATCCATAGCTCGGGTGAGATAAAGATAGCTATTAGCATCAAACCGGTCGACGAAGGCAGAGCCTTGGTAGCGCAAATAGCTTTCAACCTGAAAATCGGCGTCGAAGCTAAAAGTGGGAGCTGAACGGTCCTGTAATTTTCGCCCAAATTTCGTTTGCAGAGCGGCTTCGGACAAATA
Source organism: Alphaproteobacteria bacterium (assembly GCA_963582255.1). Classification (GTDB taxonomy): domain Bacteria; phylum Pseudomonadota; class Alphaproteobacteria; order Rhizobiales; family TMED25; genus CAUZRD01. The sequence goes on from CAUZRD010000020.1 coordinate 11,756, forward strand.
AGTAATGTGGGCAGCCATGCGGGCGACAGAAAGCCCCTTCACTGGCTGCACACCCTCATGAAGATAATTGCCTGCACGCCAATCCGGATCGGCCATAATAGCCTGACGCCCAACCTCATGAAACGCAATATTCTGAGAACTATGTTGCGATGCCGTTGCAATTGGAACGGCAGAAAACACCTTATCTCCATGGCTTGCCAACCACTGCAGAACCTGCATTCCACCCATTGATCCGCCAATGACGCTCAGTAATGTTTCAATGCCTAAATGATCGAGCAACATCTTTTGTGCCTTCACCATGTCACCAATAGTGATCACGGGGAAATTGAGCGCATAAGGTATGCCAGTTTCTGGATTTATCGAGCCCGGACCTGTCGAGCCCATACATCCACCAACCGTATTTATACAGATGACAAAATAACGATCCGTATCAATTGACTTGCCCGGTCCCACCATAGTGTTCCACCAACCCGGCTTCCCGGTGACCGGATGGGTGTCAATCACATATTGATCACCGGTGAGCGCATGACAAATGAGGATAGCGTTTGTACATGCACTATTCAGCGAACCATAGGTCTGATAGGCGAGCGTGAGCGGCGCGAGCGTTGCACCAGAATGCAGCCGTAGTGGCCGACTCGGACCGAAGGTTACCGTCTTTCCGACTCGCGCGGCATCTACCTCGGCAGCAATATGAGCCATCGAGCGCGACCGTGATCTTGGGTGCATATTGCTCTGAGACATGGCGTTATCACCGTTCGGAGTTAGGTCGTTGGATATGTCTTTAGTTGATGTCATGCTTACCGGATGCCGTGCTAATTTAATAATATAACAGGAGCGAATGGATATTGCTAAGGAACCGGCAGAGATGGTGTCAATGTTTTCTTTGCCAATATCTTAAGCTCGCCTTATGAATACGGCCTTTCGCGCTATACTGCGCAAGTCAATCTGGACCAAGACCATGACCAATACGGATGTGCCAAACGCCCGTCCGCTAGAGACGATCCGAACCGAGCTGGATGATATCGATAGCCATATCCATGCCTTGGTTATTCGTCGCGCCGGACTTGCTGATGAAGTGCGCCGGGCCAAGACAGATACCGGTGCAGCAGCACTTCGGCCCGGACGTGAAGCTCAGATGCTCCGCCGTATTGCGGAGATGAACCGTGGAGAGATGCAGCTAAGTCAGGTCTGGCGGCTATGGCGAGAGCTCATCATGGCCAATGCACGCCTTCAGTTTCCGTTTGTTGTCGACACGGTTGCAGCAAACGAAAACCTCACATTATGGGATATGGGGCGGGCTCATTTTTGCTTCGAAACCACAATGGAGGCTCATGATACTGCGCAAGCAGCCTTGGCATGTACTGCGATCGGTCCGGCGCGTATAGCACTCGTACGATCAGGCGATGCATCATGGTGGAGTAAACTTGCAATACCTGGCACATCATTGAGAGTATTCAATGCTCTGCCAATGATTTGCAATAGCGATGCGAGTGCGCCATTTGCCATGGTAGTGGGTGATATATCGCTTAGCCCCTCGGGTGAGGACATTACGGTGTTTTACCTCCAAGCGACCACCGGAAGTACAATTAACGATCAATTATCGTTGGAGCTTACGCTCCGTCCGCAGCAGATCGCATATTGTCTTAGTGAAGCGAATGAAGCTCTTATCGGTTGGCATGGGTTTCTAGGTGAAGTACCTACCAATTTAAACTCCTGGACAGGCAATGACATGAAAGTAACTCTCATCGGCGCGCATTCAGCACCAGTAGCACCTACATTCCCCGTGGCCGGGAGAACCTGAATGATCAATCGACCTGAGCCTGGGCCCGGCATTCTCAAGATCAAACCCTATTGCGGCGGCAAAGGCGGACACATGGCCGGCAATGTCTATAAACTCTCATCCAATGAATCTGCTCTTGGGCCAAGTAAAAAAGCACAAAAAGCATATAGTGATGCTGTAGCCAGCATATCAATCTACCCCGACGGTGGCTATGTACCGCTACGTCAGGCCATTTCCGAGCGTCATCAACTTCGGCCCGAGCAAATTGTCTGCGGAGCCGGATCTGATGAGATCTTGTCACATCTGGCCCAGAGCTTTCTACAGCCGGGTGATGAAGCTATCTACAGCGCGCATGGATTCACAATTTATCCCTTGATCACACTTGCACAGGGTGCGGTACCCATTGCGGTTACTGAACACAATTTGACCGCCGATGTAGATGGCATCCTCGCCGCCGTCACTCCACGTACCCGCATTGTCTTCATCGCCAATCCAAACAATCCGACCGGAACATATATAAACTACGAAGAAATGCGCCGCCTTCATGGTAGGCTACGCAGCAACATCCTCCTTGTTATTGATGCAGCCTATGCAGAATATGTATTGGCAAACGACTATGACGCTGGGATCGAGTTGGTGACTTCAAGTGAGAATGTAGTCATGACCCGCACCTTCTCGAAAGTGTACGCATTGGCTGCATTGCGGCTGGGATGGGCCTATTGCCCCGAACATATTGCCGATGTAATCAACCGGGTCCGCCTGCCATTCAATCTAACCACACCGACGATTGAAGCTGGTATTGCTGCAATTAGTGATCAAAGGCATGTTGAAGCCTCAATCGCCCATAATGAAACCTGGCGGGACCGCATTTTCGAAGAACTATCAGCTATGGGTTTGCATTTGACGCCAAGTGTTGCAAATTTCCTATTGATAGAATTTCCTGAGGATGCGGGTCGTACCGCACACGATGCGGATGCTTTTATGACTGCACGTGGTATATTTTTGCGAGATGTAAGCGATTATGGTTTATCAAGGCATTTGCGCATGACAATCGCGGGTGAAAAGGCCAACTTGGCAGCCCTCGCCTCCATGCTAGATTTCATGAGCAGCACGTGAGTGAACAAACATTGCATCCAAGTCCTCCTTTCAAGCGCATGGCATTGATAGGTCTGGGACTAATGGGTTCATCGTTAGCCTGGGCTGCTCGCCGATTTGAGTTAGCTGATGAAATCGTCGGCTACGCACGAAGCGAACAAACACGCGCGCGCGCACTTGAACTTGGGTTTATCGATCAAGCCCATCAGACTGCGCACGCTGCGGTCAAGGGCGCCGACATAGTAATTTTATGCGTGCCGGTTGGTGCCAATGCGGCTATTGCCGAAGAGATCTCCACGTTTCTGCTACCGAACACGATTGTGACCGATGTGGGTTCAGTCAAGTCAGCCGTCATTAAAGACGTTGGGCCCCATATCCCCCTCGGTGTTCATTTTATTCCCGCTCATCCAATTGCCGGCACAGAGCAATCTGGACCGGATGCAGGCTTTGCTGATTTGTTCCAGGGGCGTTGGTGTGTGCTGACTCCAACAGACAACACAGATCCGACGGCGCTGAAACGATTGGAAGAATTTTGGCGTGGCTGTGGAATGTTTGTTGATACAATGACCCCACAACATCATGATCTAGTTCTGGCCATCACAAGCCACGTGCCTCATCTCATCGCATACAATATTGTGGGCACAGCTGCAGATCTGGAAGAAGTCACCCAATCTGAGGTTGTTAAATACGCAGCCGGAGGATTTCGCGATTTTACCCGCATAGCAGCATCTGATCCAGTGATGTGGCGCGATGTGTTTCTAACTAACCGTGAAGCAGTTCTCGAAATGCTTGGTCGGTTTACAGAAGATTTGACCGCTCTACAGCGCGCAATACGCTGGAGTGATGGTAAGACTCTGGAAGAGCTTTTCACCCGCACACGCGCCATCAGACGGGGAGTTATTGATGCCGGCCAAGAAACAGATGCACGCGACTTTGGCCGATGGGGTAAAAGCGAAGAGGACGTCAGTTAAGTGCCGGTAACCGCGCAGCCTTGACTGGTCCAAGATAAATATCACCACCACGGATAGAAACCGGGAGAGTAACCATTTTCTCCCCGTTGATACTTTTGGCGAACAAGTCGACCGCACCCATCAGTAGATTGGCATCACTTTCTCTTATATTACCTTGATTCACCAACATACTGACAAACCGATCAAGCTTGAAAAAATTTACCCTAAACGCACCAGTGATTAGATTTTCAGCTTCTAGGCTGATAGTTCCAGCTCCCTCACCGGAAAGATATTTACTGTCAAACTCAAGGCGTGTGACATCCGCCACACCCCCATTTTCGCGCCAACTTTTCAACCAGATTGCAAGAGTATCAAAGCTTACTGATACCGGGTGATTGACGATAACTACCGCTTCAATGTGATTAAGTTGAGTGGCTGTTTTAGAAGATTTATTGCGGAGGTACGGCTGATCGACATTTAATGCTACATCTAGTGCATCGTCTCTCGGGCGCACGCGCCAGTGAATCTCAGATGCATTGGCACCATATTCAGCTATCTCTTCTCTTCCCGCACCCATCATGATCTTTATAGCTGGCAGCACGGCTGAGAGTTCACCAAGGCGTCCATTAACGAGTTTAGCGCTTGTCCGTACCGTTCCACTTGGAATTGAAATGGCGATGCCATTCTCGTCAAGGCTTGTATCAATCTGTACGGGCGTTTTTAGCTCGGCAATCATATGATCACTATCGTATGCCTGCGCCACCACAATAAGGCCCGCGCCAATAAATCGGATTTGGCTATCGCGTGTGCGGATAACAAACTCTGGCTGGGAGCACTCAAAAGTAATTCGGAAAGGATAGCCGCCAACACTTTCATCCATACAGGTAACATCAACGCCCCGCTCTGCCATATAGCTACGCCAGGAAAGAACATTGTCCTGTACACGCATTGAGGCCGAATACCAGAAGTAAGACCAGATCGCGATGGAAAGAACTAGGAGCCCGGCGGGAAAAAAGATCCTGACTATAGATTTTCGCTGGCTCACGGCGTCACCAAGATGTGAAGATAAGCTATTTTATGGGCGAATTTGGTGCGGATACAAAAATAACTTCCACTCATTCGCCTGTCTTGCAATCAATATGAGCTATAACATGGCAATCGAGCCAATTTTCTTCCACGGTTACCGCGCGTGTCTACCATTTTAGACGGAGAAATGGGCCGGTAGCGCTATAAAGTATAATTTGAGATAGTGACTAAGACCGCAAGCGCTACAACCAAAACAATAAAATCGACTTTAGTACGACCACCGCGAATAATACGGTACAGTGCTGGAAGAATCAAAAAAATTGAAAAAAAAGAGAGAACAAGACTAACAAGGGTCATGAATGTGTACAATCAAGGGGATAAAAGAAGCTCAATTCAATTTATATGATTACCCTGAATGATCCGCCAAGCACATAGGTAACGACAAAAAATATCAACCCGCACATGTATCCAGTCACATTTGTGACAGCGCGCATTAGCAACAGTTCCATCAACCGCCACACGACCCGTTCACCTTATCATGCAACTGATTGCTTTTATGCTCAATCTCTTCCTGCAATATCGAAAAAAACGTCTCACCATCAAGTCCTGGCAAAATGGCGGGCAGAAATTCAATTGTAATGCGCCCGGAACGTTGCGGCCCGACGTGTGGTGGCCAGAACAGGCCGGAATTTAATGCTACCGGTACACACGGCACATCAAGCAATCGATAGAGTGCAATTATACCGCGCTGGTAGTCCGCGCTCATGCCTGGGACTCGGCGCGTCCCTTCGGGAAATATAATGATCTGCCGGCCATCATCAGCCAATTTACACGCACGCCTTAACATGGAACGAAGCGTACTCCCTCCACCAGCACGATCAATTGGTAGATTTCCAAGCTTGAGCATATACCACCCGAGCAATGGAATGCGCATAAGTTCCTTTTTTAGAATAAAGCTAGGTGAAGGAAGAATATGCGCAAGGCTAAGTGTCTCCCAGGTCGATTGGTGTTTGCAAGCAATAATAGCTCCGGCCCGCGGGATGTTTTCCTCACCCCTGAGAGTAAACGTAATGCCGCAGATCATACGCAATTGCATACTCAATGTCCGCGTCCACAATTTGAGAAGTATCATCCCCCAGCGCCTGGGAAAAATGAGGAAAGGCAACCCGATGAGACCATAAAACAGCGTCGTTAAAATTATAACTCCACTGAAAATATGGCCCCGCAGACGTCTCACCAAAACAGCGCCCCACGGGGTTCACTTCTGATACTTGCATACACCACGCCGATAACACGTTCCATTATTGCTCCCACCATACGATTATGCTGCGCCGGTAATCTACGATGCGTGTACATCGATAAAATAATTACCCGTAGCCGGGAAGTCACTAACTTTACGTACTCACCTAATAGCAGGCTGGTTGCCTTTAGACTAAGCCACCAGCGGGACAGATCAATCGATGAAGTCGGAACCGCATGACCAACCAGCTTTACATCAGGCAGAGCGAGGCTAAGTTCAACCAGACTGCGCGGCATGTGATAGCCAGACGTAACAACAATCAATGAGGAAAATCCCTGCGCGCGTACCCAAAGTGAGGTTTCCTCGGCGTTGCCAATAGTATCCCGCGCACGACGCCCAAGTTCAATGCAGCAACCAAACAAATCATCCCGACCGCCAGCAAGTTTTGCTAGCATGGCTTGGCTAGTCTGCGGGTGAACCCCGGAAATCAGCAACCGTTGACCGTAGCCTTGCGCCAATAGGCTCATAGCTCCGGAGATTCGGTCCTTGCCTCCGGTAAAGACAACAATGCCGTCCGCGTGCTCCAGTATGTTTGGTTTAACCACAGCACTCACCTCATTTGCATAACGCAAAAAGCTAACGACAAATAAAATGAGAGTGAGCACTGCAAGAGCCCCACCAATCCAAAACAGAAATCTAAAAGCGGTATGATATTTCTTGGTCTGTTGAAATTTCCCGGCCATTTCTTCTTTATTCACCAGCACCTTGTGCAATCTAGATAAGGCACCATTAATGGCTCCCCCCTACCATCGCCAATCTGCAATGCCGTCCACCTATACTATCTCCGAAGATATAAATAGCCTAACAGTTCAATTATGGAGCTCTTACGCGAGTGATCTGAGGACGCTCATCACCACATAACGCGATGTCAAAACACCGAGTATCGCCGCGCCCACCGCTACCGTGGCAAACAGCCCATACCCCGATATAGGCAACGAGAGCATGCCAACCATCAGATTTAACGGTTCCCCGGTAACACTCCCAGCGGCAACTGCACCTGAAATCGTATTAAGAACAAGAAAAGTAAGAACCGCTAGAATTCCGGCGATTGTTCCGCTGATCAAACCAAGAAAGAAAAATCGCTTTTGAACATGGTAGGCAACAAAGCCTTCCGTTGCACCGGTCAAGTGCAACACCTGAATAACTTCCCGATTCCCGGCGATCACAGCCCTAGTCGCGAACACAATAACTGCAATGGTTGTGGCACCAACCAAGGCAATGACCGCGGCTGCAATGAGTTGCATCGAAGACGCCATTCGCGCCAAACCTATTTGCCAACGGCGATGATCATCAATAGTTGCCCCCGACACCTCTGCCTCGATTCTGGCCGATAGCTCGGGCAGATTAGGTGGGTTTTTGAGATCAATCTCAATGGCTATTAAGCGCGGTATCGGCAAATCATCTAAAAGATGCGCCGATCCAAGCCACGGCTCCAAAAGCGCGAACGAGTCTTCCCTACTCATGGGTTCTGACCTCGTCACACCTGCGGTGTTGTTCAAAATAGAAATTGCATCGGCAACCTGCGTCTCAGAATTAATCCCCCGCATAGGCCTTATCTGAACGGTTATCTCGTTTGAAATATCCGAGGTCCATTCATTAATTTTATTACTGATAAGCAAGCTAGCTCCAAGCGTAATGCTAGCGAGGTAACACATAGCGGTCACAACCAAAAACAGCGGTTTTCCTGCGACTCCCGAGGACGGGAT
>CAUZRD010000021.1:0-19450 GCA_963582255.1 Alphaproteobacteria bacterium
GCGCAAGCATGCGCAAAACATCATTCTGTAGAAAGCCTTGGCCGTTAATGTACATGACGCCAAGATTGGATTAGGCCTTAGTATACCCTTGCTCAGCAGCTAATCGATACCTCTTTACTGCTTCAGCATAGTCCTAGGAAACGCCTTTGCCTTTAGAGTACATACGATAAACCCTGGGCATCAGCTATTACCTCGCTCTGCGCGGCAGTTACGGCAAGCTAACAGCGCTAATGTCGAAAATGACGCACGCCAGTCATCACCATCGCGACGTCAGCTCGGTTGGCTGCCTCTATCACTTCGTCATCACGCATCGACCCGCCAGGCTGTATTACCGCCGTCGCACCAGCCTCGATTGCCACCTCAAGCCCATCGGAGAATGGGAAAAAGGCATCCGATGCCACTACCGAACCTTCGGTAAGCGGTTGATATATACCAGCTGCGCGCGCCGCTGCCTCAGCTTTGATGACAGCTATCTTCGCAGAGTCCACCCGGCTCATTTGCCCCGCGCCAATACCAACACTTGCACCATCTTTCACATAAACGATCGCGTTCGATTTCACATGTTTAGCAATCCGAAACGCAAACAAAAGATCAGCCATCTCAGCAGCACTTGGTCGTCGTTCTGTAACTATTTTAAGATCGGGAACACTTATGCGCGCTGTATCACCCGACTGAACCAAAAATCCACCCGCAAGTGACCGCCATACAGACTTCGACACCGCACAATCAGGAAGATCATCGAGCAGCAAGAGCCGTAGATTCTTTTTTGCCGCAAGAACAGCGCGCGCATCTTGGTCTGCCCCCGGTGCTATAATAACTTCAGTAAAAACTTTTACGAGTTCGCTCGCCACCGCACCGTCAAGCGGCATATTGGCGGCTACTATTCCTCCAAACGCGCTCTCTGGATCACAGCGCAGCGCAAGACGATACGCATCTGCAAGATTTTGCGCACGCGCAACACCGCAAGGATTAGCATGTTTAATGATGGCGATAGATGCATGATCGCATTCAAGATCACTTACAAGGTTTAAAGCCGCGTCAGCGTCATTGATATTATTATAGGAAAGTTCCTTGCCCTGAACTTGGCGTGCAGCTGCGATCCCCTCATCTTTATATCCGGTAGCGTAGAACGCGGCACTTTGGTGTGGATTCTCCCCGTAGCGTAAAGTTGATTTCAACCGGCCAGCTAAAACCTGCCGCTCAGGAAAAGGCACGTCAACAAGATCCGTTATCCATTGCCCGATGGCGGCATCATAGGCCGCTGTGCGTACAAATGCGCGCGCAGCAAGCCTTAGGCGCGTCTCCTCGCTAGTGCCACCCTGCTGGATAATCTCATCAAGAACTAGACCATAGTCCATAGGATCAACGATGATAGCGACGCGGTCATGATTCTTGGCCGAAGCGCGGATCAGGGCAGGTCCGCCAATATCGATATTCTCAATCGCATCAGCAAACTCAGCACGTCCGGAGACAGTCTCCTCAAACGGATAAAGGTTGACGACAACCAGATCGATCGCTCCAATAACATGTTTGGCCATCGCCTCGTCATCCTCACCGTGCTCGCGGCGACTAAGAATTGCACCATGAATTTTCGGGTGAAGTGTCTTAACCCTCCCACCCATGATTTCAGGGAACCCGGTGACAGATGAAACATCCGTGACCCGAAGTCCAACTTCGCCAAGCGCTCTAGCTGTTCCGCCAGTCGAGATCAACTCGATACCTGCATCACGGAGTGAGGTGGCAAACGGAACTAGATCTGTCTTATCGGAAACAGATATGAGAGCGCGGCGCACAGGCTGGATTCGACTGGTCATTGCATTCCCTGAAGATTAAGTGAGCGAGCGGAATAGCATACAAAAACCGACGCCTTCAATTCAAAGCGTCTATGGTTTTTCATCACCCTTGAAAGCATCGTCATCAACTGCTGGATTCTCGTCTGAAGACGTCTCCTCCATCTCATAAGTATTTTCCTCGCCTATACAATTTTTATTTTTCCACCACCATAAATTGAGGTTAAAATCTGGTTCCACCTGCTCATATTTACTCACATAATCTGAAAAATTTTTTGGTTCTTTATATCTCTTAATCAGAACCATTTCCAAAGCAGGCCCACGCCGATCATCTAGTAACTAGCGCATCTCATCATCCGAACTCGCCTGCGTCACAATAGGTGTGGCAAGGCTAAGAAATAGCTTGTCTAGCTCAGCTTCTGCTTTGTTAACGCCAGGTTGATCACCTTTGTATCAGCAGCGCCAGAACGGAATTCTAAACTTTGATACATCTTTGAACTTGTCGTTATTGGGCCCAACTTCCCCCTCACGACCCACTACCGCCGACGCAAGTTGCTCGGCATCGATTGCCTCCTTAACTACCCCCTATCAACTGTCTTATCAGCATCCGCGTCAGGTGACTTACTGCTACCAACGCTATTCTTTTCAGACGACAGTATCTCGTCCTGAGCCAATCCCGGCACCTCACCACGACCCAGAGCCTGTAACTCAAGCGATCCTACATTAGCTGAAAGTACGCCAGATATGGACGGATCGACAGTCAGAGGTAACACCTGTTCTTGACGTTCGCCTTTACGCACTTCACGCACCCGCGGCACGATATGAACACCCTCCATCTTCAGGGTCCATCTGATCAGCGCTTCATTGCCGCATTCACCAGTCACAACAAGCTGGGTTGTCCGGCTCACGCCCTTGGGATCTACTAGATAGACGCTCTCTTCCAGTCGCACGTTTGAGTCCAAGATCGATAAACGCCAAGTCTCGCGATTTGGTAATGTCAAAAGCACGGATCTGGCATCCTGAGATACCGAAGCCTGCACCACCGGATGAAGATGAAATCGAAGCGAAAACCGGCGCGTACGACTGAACAGCGTGTTAGAACGAGTCAAACGATCCTGTCCCTCTATCATCTGTCCTGCAGCTGATGAGACAATCCGACGATGGTGAATGACACCAAATCGTCGATACCCATCATGCCGCGCCTCGACGACAAGATCATCGGCGCTATCTTCCCGGCTAACCACCACATCACGCGGTCCAGAAACAACCAGCGTTCCTAAATACCGAGCGAGAAGCCCACGAGTTATATACCGAGCGGATGAAACCTCCCCGATCACCATGGTGGAATGGGCTGCACTAGCACGAGCCGCCTGACGCCACTCATCTCTAAGTGTCTCGCCACTACCGCAATTAGTAATGATCCGGTAGGGACCAGACGAAAGCTCAAACGACAGACATCCCGCATGCGCATCGCCGCTGACCTGCGTTGGTGGCGGACAGCCAACATCCATAATGATCACGCTCTTCTCTGCTGCCAAGCGCTGATAACCAGAATGCAGAGCCTGATCAGGTGCCCGACCGTGTGTCTCATCATAGGCTAATATCGCTGATACAATCTCAACTTTTGTACGACCCATTCCATTAAATAGCGCGAAAGAACCATCGCTTGCGCGAAAGAATCTGACCATCGGGATCATCCTATCGATCGCACTGATCAGTGCCTGTGGCGGTGTGATCTCACAGCTAATAAATGTCTGACGCAGAGGCAGAAGTTCCAGAAGAAGTGATAAAATCACATCGGGATTGCGGCTAATGTGCCCACCATCCGGTAACACCTGACGATCGAGCTCTTCGGCTAGTAGCCGTGCGGCGCGCACCTGAAGCCGCTCATGACCACTGATACATAATGTCGCGTAAGCCATTGCAATCTGCACAGTAAGACGGGGTAATCCGTCAGGTGCATTATTCACATTGCGAGCCAGATATCTGAGTTGCCGGCCAAGACTACGCATGACAAGACGGTAAAAATCCGGATTGGCTTGAGTAAGATAGGCCGGTGAATGTGCAAGCCACGAGATGACCCTACGCGCCACAACATGAGGTTTCCATCCGACCGGATGGAACTTGCCCTGAACCTCTATCCAATCGCCAATCAATGCGCGTGCATTGACCCTACCGATAGGCTTGTCGGCGGCATGAAAGTGGCGCAGCCAGGAAAAACCGAGCAACTCCTCTTCCCAGCTATCGCTAGGCGGCAACATCGCAAACGGCGAAACCGCACCTATATCAACCGCCGTACCTGACAGAGAAAATCTGCCCCTATAAATATCTGCGGCGACTGTCGGATCTGTGGTTCTGAGATCGTGCGGAGCGATGAGCAATCGTGACGGCGCGCGTCCATTAAAAGGCAAGCCGCCCGCGAAGATATTGGCACAACGAGAAACAATTCTCCTAGTGCCTCTCACAGCTACAAAACCGATTAACCTCGCCCTATCACTAACTTGGGTCATTTCCCTCCTTCACCTGCAGCGCCGCGGATAAGAGGTTCCCACACATCCTTCGCTGCGAAAGATGAAGAGAATTCCCGTATAAAATTATCATCATTTCTACAAAGTCAGAAAAGAAATATCTAGCATTTTTCTTGCTGATTCGTCGGCAATTTCTTTAATTGTGCAATGAAGAAGCCATCATTGTCACCTGGCACAGCAAGAGTGTTTGGCAAAACACGCATTTCTCCGTTTTCAGTGAGCGCGCCTTCAAATCCAGGTGCGCTATTTACGTCGATTTTCATACGTTCAACTGTTGCATCACACGCTAGAAAATTTTTGATCTGCTCCTCGCCTTCTTCATACTCAAGCGAACAGGTGCAATAAATGATGGTTCCGCCTGGCTTTACCATCGATGCCGCGTTCATCAACAGTTTTTTCTGAACGACTGCCATTGAAAAGACGTGTTCTAGCTTACACCGATGCGCTATATCTGGGTGGCGCCTCATAATGCCGGTTGCGCTGCATGGTGCATCGATAATAACCACATCTGCACGCTGTTCTGGCTGCCAATGCACCCCATCACTGACTACCTGCTCGACTGTTAGTTTGAGCCGTTTCATATTATCGCTCAACCGGCACATACGGTACTTATCAAAGTCAACCGCCGTCACTCTCGCACCCGCTGCCGCAAGCTGGGCACTCTTGCCTCCCGGAGCAGCGCACAAATCAATCACGTGCAGACTATTAACATCACCAAGCAGACGAACCGGCAACGCGGCCGCAACATCCTGAACCCACCACGCGCCTTCTTCATATCCATCAAGTTGCACAATTTGGCCGGCCTTTTTTAGACGCACCGTCCCCGGTGCTATAATGACTCCATCAAGCCTCCGCGCCCAGTCTTGGCATGCCAAAGAAGCACCAATAGTCAGATCAAGCGGTGGATCGGCCAACAGACACTCCGAAATCTCCCGGACCGCCTGCGTGCCGTATGCCTTTTCCCAGCGCAAGGACAGCCATTCAGGCAGCACCATGGAAGCTGCATCCTGCTGAGCGATAAGATCTTCTCCCTCACTGGCAACACGCCTGAGGACCGCATTGACCAGCCCTTTGAAACCGCGGCCGGAGCGCTCATGTGCACATAAGGCAGCCGCTATATTAACCACCGCATGAGTGGGTATTCGTAAAAAAAGTATCTGTGCCACAGCACTTGCCAATATCAGCCGAACCTTACCTGCTCGCTCATCAATCGGGGTATGAAGATAGGCACCAAGGGTAGCTTCGATCTGGAGCCAACGACGTAACGTGGTCGCCACGATCTGCCGTGCAAGAGAACGATCACGAACCGCAAGCTGCCCCATTGAACCGATGGCAAGACTGCTGGAAAGCGCCTGATCAAGTCCGTCCCCGGCATTAAGAACCCTGTCAAGGATATCAACAGCAGCACGCCGTGCCGGCAATCCTTTTATGTCCGCTTTCCGGACAGGACGATCGCGTTTGCCTGCCACCTAGTCAGTTCCAGGAGCGGAGACAGGGACAGCTGGCACTAAGCATTTGTTCACGTTTTGCTAACCCTCTGCTAATGTGCCGCACATATAAATATCATTCAATCAGTAATGCATACCTTAGATCAAGGTGGTCTTATGTCTAATCACCTAATGTCCTTTCTCGCTGAAACAAACTGGGATATCATCATCGTTGGTTGCGGTAATGCTGGAGTCTGTGCGGCGATCACAGCAGCCGAGTATGACTGCAAGATACTGATCATGGATTCGGCTCCGCGCGAGATGCGTGGCGGCAATACACGTCACACGCGGAACCTGCGTGCGGTACATGATTCACCAACCGATGTCATGACCGATCACTACAGTTTCGAGGAATATTTGGACGATCTGATGCGAGTTACTAAAGGCATAACAAATGAGCATCTGGCGGAAGTCGCATTACGCGGATCAGAGCTGTTACCCGCATGGCTTAGTAAACGCGGAGTGCGATTCCAGCCGGCTCTAACTGGCACCTTGGATCTTGGCCGTACGAATGCCTTTTTTCTGGGCGGCGGTCGCTCCATGCTGAACAGTCTTTGCCGCCATGCTGAATCGATTGGAGTTACTTTTATCTATGACGCCGAGGCAACTAATATCGCTCTTGTCGATGGGTTTTGTGAAGATATTGAGGTCAAATGGCAGGGTACAAACCATCGTCTTTCATGCAAACAGCTAATTACTGCCTCCGGCGGGTTCGAGGCTGATCTGGATTGGCTTTCCGAAGGCTGGGGTGCTGCGGCAAAAAATTTTCTGGTGCGGGGCACACCTTATAACAAAGGTGTGGTGCTACGCACTTTACTAGATTGCGGCGTGCAATCAGTTGGCGCGCTTGATCAGTGTCATGCTGTGGCGATTGATGCGCGAGCACCACAATATGATGGCGGTATTTCTAGCCGGGTTGATGCTGTTCCATTTGCCGTGGTCCTTAACAAAAATGCCGAGCGGTTCTATGATGAAGGCGAGGATTTTTGGCCTAAACGCTATGCGATATGGGGGCGCCTTGTTGCCTCCCAGCCTGACCAGATTGCCTATGCTATCATAGACGCAGATGGTCTTGACCGCTTTATGCCATCCGTGTTCACGCCAATTATCGATAATACTATCGAAGGGCTTGCGGGCCAATTGGGACTGGATCCGACAATAGTACGGCAGACTATTGACGTTTTTAATGCCGCCTGTCCAAAGAAACCCATCGACCAGACGATCCTTGATGGTAACACCACAACCGGACTGGGTATTGAAAAAACCAACTGGGCGTCACCACTTGTAAAACCTCCTTTTTATGGCTACCCACTGCGCCCCGGGATCACCTTTACCTATATGGGGGTTGCTGTGAACGACCGTGCCCAGGTGCTAATGCAAGATGGAATGCCAGCAGCAAATCTGTTTGCGGCTGGTGAAATTATGGCTGGCAATGTGCTTGGTCAGGGCTATCTTGCTGGCGTTGGCATGACAATCGGCGGCGTTTTTGGCTGCATTGCAGGAGCGGAGGCAGCACGTGCCCTTAACCGATAAAACGGCAACGACAACCACAGGGTTCAATTTGAAGAGCCTACTTGACCCGGAAGCCGCAGATGAAGTCATCCGCATTATGCAGATCTGCAATGCGTGTCGCTTTTGCGAAGGCTTTTGTGCGGTATTTCCTGCTATGGAGCGGCGCCGTGATTTCGACGAGCATGATGTCGGTTATCTTGCCAACCTATGTCATAGTTGCGGCGCCTGCTATCATTCCTGCCAATACGCACCGCCACATGAATTTGGGGTGAACGTACCGCAAGCACTATCTGCCGCCCGCATCGATAGCTATGCGGCCTATGCGTGGCCGACGTTTCTGGCCGACCTGTTCCGGCGCAATGGTACGGTAGTTACGCTTGGCATTTCAGCAGGATTTGCTGTGACAGTCGGGCTGATGTTGGCAATGATCTCACCGCAACTGTTCTGGAATGTGCATCTCGGCGAAGGTGCGTTCTATCAGATTATGCCGCACACGGTTATGGCCGGAATTCCGATGGCTATTTCAGCTTTAGTTATGGTTATTTTTGTTATGGGCTGGCATCGCTACTGGACCCACACCGGAGCCGTATGGGGTGGCATGTCTGCATTGCTGGATGCGGTAAAAGCCAGCCTCACCCTGCGCCATCTCGGCGGTGATACGGCAAGTAGCGAATTCTCCGGTCCTGGATGCCCCACAGCAGATGATAGAGCAAGCAACGCGCGCCGTATTTACCACCAGCTGACGATGTACGGGTTTTTGCTGTGCTTTTCAGCGACTTCGGCAGGGACCATCTATCACTATGGGTTTGGTTTCCAGGCACCTTATGGGTATTTTGATCTTCCAGTTCTTCTGGGTACCGTCGGCGGTATTGTCCTGTGCATAGGTACGGGAGGACTTTTTGCCGAGAAACGCCGGCTTAATACAGCTGTTCGCCACGAGAGCGGGCTGGGCATGGATTACGCCTTTATCATCTCGCTATTTCTGGTCAGCTTTAGCGGCTTGCTGCTGTTGGCACTGCGTGAAACCAGCTTTATGGGCCTGACGCTGGCGGTACATCTTGGCCTTGTTTACGGCTTTTTCCTGATTTTACCTTATTCAAAATTTGTGCATGGACTATACCGCTTCGCTGCTCTCATCGCGAACGCAGGCGAAGCACACCATGAAAAGGCCAACCAGCTCCGAGAATCTCAATAACGTTTTAAAAAATTATTTTGCAGAACAATCCAATTAGCTTTTCCTTGACCTCTGTTGGGTCATGCTCTTGCTCACAAGCCCAGATCGCGTCATAGAAAGATAATGAGCAAGAAAAAATGAGTCCCCTTAGACCAGAAAACTACCGCAAACTGACCCCCCAAGCATGCCGTGCACTGGCTGAGGCTAACCAGCGCCATAATGCCACGGAAAAGGCTCGGCAAGAACAAGATCCTCCTGAGCAAGAATTCAACGGCCCCAAAGGCCCTGAGCCAACCCGCTACGGAGATTGGGAGCGAAAAGGCCTTGCCTCGGACTTTTAGAGCATAGTTTTCAGAAATATGAGTCTATGACTCAATAAAATTTATATAAGAAAATTTGAGTATTCTAAGCTAGCCAAGAGCACAACATCGTCAGCATCAAACTCTACCGATAACAAAACCAATGGCCCCGGCGGCTACCAACGTCAACCAATCTATTCTGGCGAATGGCATCGTCACTCCCCGAGCAGCAATCTATGACTGATATGGTTTCGAACCTAGGTGCAATTGATTGGCCGTTCACTCGGATTTTAGTGGCCGATCAAGAAGAGATATTACTGCCTCATCAATACCTATCTTTTCGGTAAGGACCTGCCATACGGCTCTGCAGATAGGCATCTCAACTCCCACCTCACTCGCTCTAGCAAGAACAGCTGGCGCAGTGTGTATCCCCTCGGCCAAAGGGACGTTTTTTTCTAGAGTAGGGCTGGCTGCACCCATGCTACCCAATGCAATGCCAACCTGTGTATTGCGCGATTTCAGACTATTGGCGGTAAGAACTAAATCTCCAAGTCCTGATAAGCCAGCAAATGTCTCGCGCCGAGCGCCCAGCGCAAGCCCAAAACGGGTGAGCTCAGCAAGGCCGCGCGCGACCAATCCCGCCCGCGCACTATCGCCAAGACCACGTCCAACCACGATCCCAACAGCGATCGCCAAAACATTTTTAACCGCACCACCAAGCGCGGTACCAATAAGATCATCTCCAACATACGGCCTAAAGTTCGCCGAAGCGAAGATATCGGCAATCACACGGGCTAGCGCTTCATCACTCGCCGCGACGGTAACCGCTGCCGGCAACCCTGATGCCACATCATCGGCAAATCCTGGGCCTGACAAAATAACCGGAACAGCACCCGGTAGCACTTCGCCAACAACCTCATGCATCATCAAATTGCTTTGCTGCTCAATACCCTTTGCCGCTATCACAGCGTAACAACCCTCTCCCAAAAACGGAGAGATCAACATGCAAACCTCGCGCGTTTCTTGTGCGGGCACGGCAAGAACAACAACATCCGCCCCCACAATCATCTCAAGCTTATTCGTAACCAATATTGACGGTGCGATGCGGTAGTCGGGTAAAGCAGGATGAGTTCTTTCCTGGTCGAGCTGCCGAACTAATTCGGCTCGCCGCGCCCACAGCATCACCTCCCTCCCACCAAGACCATCAGATGACCCGGCGGCAAGCCCCGCCAGTACACTACCCCATGCCCCAGCTCCCAGAACACACACCCGTGGGCGCAGCGTCACGTTCACGCCTTGACCCCCGCGCCAGACGCCACAGGAGCTTGTGGGTCAAGCGGCCAACGCGCCCTTGCCGGCGTCTCCAGATTGTCAACAAGACCAAGCGCCAACCTCTCTGCTCCAGCCCAGGCAATCATCACGCCATTATCAGTACACAGCCTTGCCGGCGGGATAATAATATCAATCCCGCACAGCTCTTTAACGTCTGAGAGGCGACGGGCCATTTCCAGATTTGCGGCAACTCCTCCAGCAACCACCAGAGTATTGCAGGTATGATTAATTCCCTGAACCGCCAAACCCGAGATAGCCCGATCCAGCCGATCGCAAACCACATCAAACGCGGCGGCCTGAAACGAGGAACATAGATCCGATACCGCTTGATCAGAAAGAGGTGACAACGACAACGCCTTGCGCCTAAGCGCCGTCTTAAGACCGGAAAAAGAAAAATGAGCATGATCGGTACCGATAAAAGGGCGTGGAAAATGAAATTTTTCAGGATCACCAGAGCGTGCCCAGCGCTCAACTTCCGGGCCGCCCGGATAACCAAGACCTAGCAATTTGGCAGTCTTATCGAACGCTTCGCCCAGCGCGTCATCAAGCGTTGTGCCAAGACGAACATACTTGCCAATCCCATTGACCTGGAGGATCTGCGTATGGCCACCCGAGACCAAAAGTAGAAAGTATGGAAAATTAACATCATTGGTCAGCCGTGCAGTCAGCGCATGACCTTCCAGGTGATTGATCACAAGAAGCGGACACGATAGAGCATAAGCGATAGCTTTTGCGGTTGTAAGACCTACCAGAACACCACCAATCAACCCCGGGCCTCCAGTTGCAGCTACACCATCAATCTCACTGAGTAAAACTCCGGACTTTTGGACCACCTCACCAATAATACGATCAATAATAGCCACATGCGCACGTGCTGCAATTTCAGGAACCACGCCCCCATAAGGCGCATGATCTTTTACTTGCGAATAAACCTGCTCGCTTAGAATTTCTCCGTGTCCATCACCATAGCGCGCAACAATCGCAGCTGCGGTTTCATCGCAGCTCGTTTCAATGCCTAAAACAATTTGTGGTCTCGCGTTCACATCAGTCCTTTTCACAAGGCTTACCTCACCGCCGAACGACTAAGCACGATTGCAATTGACGCCAAGCCACCCTATGCCCGCAGACATGGCAAGCCCAGAAAGAGCGGGTATAGTGCCAAAGTCGATCAAAATCGAGAGAGCTTATAATGCAAAGATTACCTATCCGGATTGCCACCCGACGCTCGCCACTCGCTCTTGCACAGGCAAATCTGGTGGCACGGTGTTTGCGGAGTTCACACAATTTGACAAAAGACGACATCGAAATAGTTCCAATCACTACCCAAGGGGACCAGATACTGGACCACCCTATGTCGGAAATTGGCGGCAAGGGCATGTTCACCAAAGAAATAGAAGACACCCTGTTATCGAACAACGCCGATCTTGCAATTCACTCAATGAAGGATGTCGCTACGCTGTTGCCCAACGGCCTGGAAATCGCGGCCATTCTCAAGCGCGAAGACCCGCGCGACGTTCTTATTTCACGAAACTCAGCGCGTTCCATCACTGATCTGCCAACTCAATCAACCCTAGGTACAGCATCATTGCGGCGTGCCGCACAAGTCAAATCTTTACGCCCCGATATTAAGATCGTGATGCTGCGCGGAAATGTCGGCACGCGGCTGGAAAAAGTAAGAGCTGGTCATGTTGGAGCAACACTGCTGGCAAAAGCAGGCCTCAGCCGACTCGGCATCGAGCCAGATGGCTCGGCCATATTATCAGATGAAGAAATGTTACCTGCAGTTGGCCAAGGAGCGATCGGCATCGAAATACGAAAGAATGATGATGAAGCTCGCATAATCATCGCTCCACTCAATCATGAATTAACAGAGCTTGCCGTGCGTGCCGAGCGCGCATTCCTTAGGGCACTGGATGGCTCATGCCGCACGCCAATCGCCGCACTAGCATGTCTCATCGATGGAACACTGTCCTTGCGCGGATTAATCTCAACGCCAGATGGCAGCATCATCCATCGGACTGAAAAAACTGGCCCCGCCAAGAAAGCAGATGAGATTGGGCGTAATGCTGGCGAGCAGCTCCTCGATAAAGCTGGTCATGATTTTCTGCAAACTAAAGTTTCCAAGGCCCTTATGGAAAAATGAACCGTCTCATCCTCACTCGCCCACAAGAAGATAGCGCACATCTAGCCAGTCGCCTTCTACCTCTTGAAATTTACTGCCTGATCGAGCCGCTTTTGACGATTTCACCACGGCCATTCGAGCTTCCCAAAAAACACCTAAGCGCCATAGTGCTCACCAGCCGACATGCAGCAAATATGTTGGGTAAGGTTACTCCGGACGAATGGGACCGGGATACCCCTGTCATTTGTGTTGGCAAGGCGAGCGCGCACGCAACAGAATCTGCCGGCGCCACCAATATCATCAACGCAGCGGGCGATGCCCACGCCCTCATCGAGTGCGTTAAGCTGAATGTGTTGCCGAAATCAGGACTTATCGTCCATCTGCGCGGCGTTGATAGCCGGGGAGCAGTGAGCAGTGAGTTGCACAGGGCGGGATTTGAGTGCTGCGATATCATCGCCTACGAGGCAGTCGCGGCCCGACAACTCACGGAAAATACAATAAATGCTCTTAAAACCAGTGCTATTGACGGGGTTTTATTCTTCTCACCGCGCAGTGCGCAAATATTCAGCCAACTTGTGGCAGCTATCCAGCTTGGGACCCACGTCACGGGCATTCATGCCTATTGCCTTTCACACGCGGTCGCCGGAAGACTAGCTGATCTCAACATGAACCATGTTATTGCCGACCAACCCAATCTTAATTCCCTGATTGCAAAATTACAAGAAAACACACTCTCTTAACCTGTATATCGGAGCATAGTTCATTCACGGGTGCACCGTTTGTCTCTTGTTGAATAGGGTACTGACAAAGGGCTAAGTGTAGCTTCGCTAAAACACAGGCGGATGCCATGCAGAGCGATAAAAAAACCAGGGGCGCTCAGCGTCCCAAAGCAACTATTGAGGGAAGCGTGGCCAAGGTTTTGCCGGACAGCGTGTCTGATACCCTAGGTTCGACCACCGCTGTGTCAGAAAACAGCGTACCAATGCCGGCTGATGGACTACCTCCGATGAACACACCACAATGGAGACAAATCGTTATTACATCAGGCATTACGACGTTATGCGTGGTCATTTTAATATTTGCCACACTGGGAATTCTACGGTTTGCCAGCGATACTACCGCCAACGGATTGCGCACGCTCACCGGCGCAGATATGCCAGCAACCGGTGTTACCAAACTCACATCAATAACTGATACTCTTGCACAGCGCATCGACCGCCTAGATGGGCTGACCAACGAAGTGACAGGTCTTAGTTTACAAATTGAAACGGTCCAGAAGGCTTTTAATGATGAGGCCAAAACACTTCAGAACCAGCTCGGTGCGCAGGAAACTCAGTTTCACCAATTGACAAACCAGTTTCGTGATCTCGATAGCTCGATGCATAATACCGCAACCGGGCTTATTGACCTGAGGGATGAAATTTCGGTAGCAGCTCAATCTAGCGCAAGGACTGAGACCGCAAGTCTTAACCGCGAAAGCAAAAATAATTCCGCACTGGAAAATACCGCACGCGGCTTTGAAAAAACTCTTGCCGCATTAAGCGAGGATAACGCTAACACTAAAGAGCAGCTGGCAGCTCTTCTAAGCCGGCAACAAACACTGGAAAGCAGATTTCCATCCCCCAGAACGACTGAGAACAACAGCAGCATCACAGTCATCCGCGAAGAACTTAATGAGCTCAAGACTCTGGCCAAGCGGTTACACTCGCGCATTAACGCCATGGAACTACCATCTATTTTGAATGCCCATGACGCGCTCACCTCAAAGGTAGTTTCTGGACAAAGTTTCGTGCGAGAATTTGCAGCCCTATCCGCACAGTTGGATGCAAATCCAGCACTAAGCGCTCTGGAACCATTCGCGGATCGCCAGGTACCGACGCGTGATATGCTAGCAGCTCAGTTGGCAACGCTCACCTATACAACTGAAACGCTGTTACCCGAACCCGTCCCGCCTCAGCAAACCGAAACATCCATTATCTCTCGCCTACTTAACAGAGCAAGTAAGGCAGTGAAAATACGCCGCACAGATCAAAGCAGCGGGCAAAAAACTCTAGAAAAAGCGCGCGCAATGTTAGTACTTGGTAACATCAAAGTTGCGGCCACCATCATCGCGGCTCTGCCCCAATCTTCGTCGCGCGATAAATGGCTGGCCGATGCCCGCGCCCATATTGATCTTGACCAAGGCCTAGCAGGACTAGCAGTACTGATCGACACACATGTCGCGAACGCAAGCGGTGGATAGACCTTATATGGCCCGAGTGATCATTGCATTTCTCATTGTCCTAGCACTCGCTGCTAGCGCAGCTTGGCTAGCAGATCAGCCAGGTCATATCATTATAGAGATGGCTGGCTATGAGATCGCCGCGAGCTTGTTCGTCGCTGGTCTCACACTGCTCCTATTTGCCGGCATTATAATCTTTCTCTGGCTAACCTATCGCTGGATCGTTGATGCACCATTGATTATCGGATCTTATTTTCGCAATCGAAAAAGGCGGCGTGGATTTGAGGCCCTGTCGCGCGGTCTGGTAGCTGCCGCTGCCGGTGACGGAATAACAGCTGCACGTGAAAGCTCAGCGGCGAATAAACAGCTGGCAAACACGCCCCTGTCTTTGCTGTTAAAGGTTCAAATAGCCCAATTGCGCGGCAAGGACGCAGAAGCCAAAGAAACCTTCCAAGCTATGTTGGAAAATGAACAGACTGAGGGTCTTGGCCTACGCGGATTATTCATGTTAGCTCGCGATGAAAATGACAGCGAGACAGCGCATCAATATGCCCAACGGGCGCTTAAGCGTCCGGCACAAAATCCATGGGCGAGTGAGGCTTTATTCGAGTTACAATCCTCACAGCGCAACTGGCTAGGCGCACTTAAGACCCTCGAAGCGCGCAGGCGCCACCGGCAAATCGACCGCTCAGTAGCAAATCGGCTGGCTGCGGTTTTGCGCACGGCCCGCGCGCTTGAAACGTTGGACACCGACCCTGCCACAGCCCTTGATGATGCGCTTGAAGCCCATCATCTTGAACCTGAATTTGTGCCCGCAGCCGCAACTGCCGCCCACCTCCTTGCCGAAAAAGGAGAGGCAGGAAGAGCTGCGCGCATTCTCGAGAAAACCTGGCGCATCAACCCACACCCTGAGCTTGCAACACTTTATTGCCATGTGCATCCAGGAGATTCAGCGCGTGAGCGTCTGAACCGCGCAAAAACCCTGGCTGCTCGAAATGCCAACCACAAAGAAGGTGCAATCTCTATCGCCAAAGCGGCGCTTGAGGCACGTGAATTTAATGGCGCCCGCGCGGCATTGGATAAGCTACCAGAACATCAGATAAGTCAGAGAGTTTGTTTGCTGATGGCTGAAATTGAAAATGCTGAAAATGGTGATCTTGGCCGGGTGCGTGGCTGGCTAACCCGGGCGGTAAACGCGCCGCGCGATCCGGTCTGGATTGCTGACGGACATGTATCAAATTCCTGGTTACCTATTTCACCCGTGACTGGAAAACTCGATGCCTTCAAGTGGCGCGTGATGGTTGAGGGAGCTTTGCCCGACATCGAAACTACATCACTGATCGCAGACCCCATACGCGAAGTTGACAACACAAAAATTGACTCTCAACTGATCCCCGAGGGCGATGAGCAAAAAGAGGACAGTCATGAGTCAGCTAGACCTGATGAAATAACATCGCCTCCGAATGTAGCCAGTGAGACGCTCATTCCCCACCCTCCTGATGATCCAGGCGTCAGCGGTGGTGATAGCGATTTCGATGAAAATCCAATTACCACGACCAAATCAACCATTTGACCAAAAACATACCCAATATCTAAGATCCGGAGAATAGCCGCATAGTACGCATTTCGATTGCCGCATTGCAGCAATACAGCTAAAAGATGCCGATAAGATTTTCTGTTGTGCTATTAAAATTTCTTAATCGGACGGTACCGCTCATCAGTAAGTAGAACTCAGTTGGCAGAATATCTCATTAGTAACTATCGGTTTTAATATGAGAACATCATTTAATGCCAACGAGTTAACCGTTAAAAATTTGGATCGAAGAGCCTCAAAAGGCGCTCGAAACAATGGTATGCCGCATTAGCTCAGTTGGCAGAGCACATCATTCGTAATGATGGGGTCGGGTGTTCGAGTCACCCATGCGGCACCACCCCACTTATGATATTTGTTCTAGTTAACTTTCAATTTGGGTGGGCGTTGAGCTTCCTGTGGGAACTTGAACCAATAGAGGTAAGTCCTCTTACGGTATAGAATCAATATTACGTCCCTAAACATAATCCCCTCACTGGATGTCTTCTTGAAAATAGCCGCGCTTTAACCCTCACATTAGGCGTATTACTTATGCGGGTGCGAACTAGGAATTCGGGCGACCGAAAATTTAAACGCAGCGCTCAGTATTGCTCCAACCAACCCGGTTCCAACCAAAGTTACTGATAGACCAAATAGGTCGGTCAGACTACCAAGAACAATCGCGCCCGTCGCCGAGCCTCCAATACCCATGATCATCCATAGACTCATCACACGGCTACGATAAACGTCATCGAGTTGGAGATGAATTGCCGATTGCATGCTGATTCCTACCATAGTCCCAGAAAACCCAACGACCGACGTGACGGCGAGAGCGGCGATCCAGCTATCTATCAAGCCAAGCATCATGACGGCAAAAAACCCTATATAGACGGTTATGTGGGCGTGAAGGGGAATCTGTAGATCGGAGGAATCTGTTCGACGCATGGCGATAGCAACTGAGGCAACGAGTGCTCCTCCTCCACCAGCCGCCACCATGTGACCAAGACCCTGGGCGCCACGCTGAAACACACCATCGGCAATCACCGGTAAAATCTCCATAACGCCGCGCACGGCGCATGATGACAGGCCGGTTAGAATCATACCTTCCCGGATGATTGGCCGGGCGGCGGCATGCCGGGCACCGTCGACTAGCTCGACAAAAAAGGGTTCCCGCTTGGCATCAGAAAACTGCCGCTCACGCAATACAAGAAACCGCAATGCTAACAGAATTGGCAATGTCATAGCTAAATTCATCAGGATCGCAGCGCCGGTTCCAAGAGTTGCGATCGTCATTCCCCCAATTGCTGGGCCGATCAGTCTTGCTGTGTTGAAAATGGTGGCATAAAGCGCCACAGCGTTAGGCAACGAATCCTTGTCAACCGACAGCGGCACCAGGCTCATGCGAATAGTGCGATCAGCACTGTTGGTAAAACCGACTACCAGGGTGATGAAACCCAGCGACCAAATCGTCAATGCTTCAGATGCATACAGGATGAACAGACTTAATATCGCAGCCGCTAAAATCCATTGCGTTGTCATCACCGCGCGGCGCAAATCAATGCGGTCCATAAGAACGCCAAACAACGGGCTTGAGACGATGACGGGTGCGAATAGACAAAACGACATAATACCTACCCAGGACGCAGATCCGGTAAGGTCCCAGCTCAGCCAGCCGATAATGATCCGGCTGATCCAGGCACCATTCAACGAGAAGAAGCTCCCAGCCAGGTAGATCTGGTAATTCTTACTGCGTAGCGCTGGAAGGTGCATGTGGTCGGATCCTTTAGAATAACATTCAGGTCGGTTAGGTATGATTGTTCACAAAGCCTACCCGAACTTGATAAACCCTAAGCTATGTCTATCGGACGCAAGAAGCTTATTCGGTATTTCTCAAAGGCGTAAGATATCTGGCAGATACTCCTGTGACCAAACCGGAACGGACCAAAATCTCCACTAAATTTAATTTGTGAGTATGCCTTACCCGAGATATGCGTTGATAATATAATCGTTGGCATCACAACACGGCAAGCACATCAGATAAAAGATGCGTCCCGGAAATTCATGGAATACGAAAGATGGTAGGACTAAAAATCACCCTTGCCTGTTCACCAAGTGACAGATCACGCCCAGTACTTTCAGGAGAAGTTGAAATCGAGGGCTGCGAGGTTGAACTGCTGACGCGTCCAGCATCTGAGCTTCTAGCCAGCGCGGTAAGCGATAAAACCTTTGATGTAACCGAGATGTCGATGGCAAGCCATCTTGTGCTTACCGCGCGTGAGGTACCTGAATATGTAGCAATTCCAGTATTTCATTCGCGGGTGTTCCGACACTCGTCAATCTACATCAACACGGCAGCTGGCATCGCCAAACCAAGCGACCTCAAAGGCAAGAAGATTGGCGTTCAACAATACCAACAAACCGCGGCTTTATGGGTGCGCGGCATGCTCTCAGACGATTACGGCGTCGGTCCGGCGGATGTTACCTGGTGCACCGGCGGTCTTGAGAAGCCCGGTGGCGGTGAACGCGTTGCGATTAAACTTCCCGAGCACATCAAGGTCGTACCGATCGAGCCCGATCAGACGCTCTCAGCCATGTTAGCCTCGGGCGAGATTGATGCATTGGTATCTCCGTTACAGCCAAGCGTCTTTGACACGCCATCAGTAGCGCGACTATTTCCTGATTATCGTACGGTCGAGCAGGCCTATTACCGACGCACGGGTTTTTTCCCGATAATGCATGGCATCGGCATCAGGAGAAGCCTGGCCGAGCGACATCCCTGGCTTGCCGGCGCCGTTTACAAGGCGTTCTGCGAAGCCCGGCGGCATGCGATTGATGACCTAGAATCGGTCGGCGTGCTACGCGTGTCACTGCCTTGGGTGCGTGCCGAGCTTGATGAAACGATCAAACTTATGGGGGGGGACATTTGGCCCTATGGCTTCGAGCCCAACCTGGCCGATCTCAAGGCCATGGCGCGCTATGCCCACGAGCAGGGGCTTGCAAACCGGGTGGTTGACCCGACCGAGCTATTCCACCCGGCGGTACTGTCATAGAACTGATCACACCAGCGCAGACCTAGTCGGCACCGCCACCGAACAAACGTGCAGATAACGACACCACAAAGTTTCCTAACGCACGGCGAGTGCGCTTTAGAAAACCTAACCCAACAGGTGAGGCGAGCAATATGAGCACTTTACGATTATGGGGACGTGCAAACTCGGGCAATGTCCAAAAGCCGATGTGGCTCCTGGATGAAATTGGTATCAACTATGAGCGCCTAAATGTCGGTGGTTCGTTTGGCGGCACTGATACGCGCGCATATTTGGCGATGAACCCAAATGCGCGCGTTCCGGTACTTGAAGATGGCGATACCATCATCTGGGAGTCAAACACAATCGTGCGCTACCTCGCTGCGGTT
>CAUZRD010000022.1:0-18113 GCA_963582255.1 Alphaproteobacteria bacterium
CATTCAGGTGCAAACCACGCCAAAAACGCGAATGGAAGAGCAAGAACCATTGCTAATAACACACCCGACATACCGGCAAGATAAGTATCAGCAACACTCTGACGACCAACCGCACGAGCAACACGTATAGTTGTTGCACCAGCCATACCTATGGCATTCATATAAACCAAGGTCAGTATGGTCATCGTCGTCTGATGGGCTGCCAGCGCATTAGCTCCAAGATAACCAGCAAGAAAGACTACCGCAGCGAATGATGTGCTTTCCACACCCTGCCCCAACCCCATTGGAAAACCCAGCCGCCGGAGCCGCCCACCCATTTCAGCGCCGACAGTAGCTGCCTGGCGAAACCAGCGGGAACATGAAATCATGATACCATAAGAGTCATCACCGCGCGCCAACACCCAAAGCATATATGCGAGCACAACACTGAATGCGACCCAGCGCAATATTGAAGAGGTTACAATGGCTGCAACCGCGCCACCAGGCTCGGCGAGACCAAACCAACCAAGTACGAATATACCGTTCAATATTACATTCGCCACATTCACACCCAGCATAGCGAACATGCCTACCCTCGGATGGCCGCAAGCCTCAAGTGTCAAGCTGGTTGCTATATAAAGTAACATGCCGGGAATTCCGACGCCAAACGCGAACGAGACCGCCGCACCGTGATGAGATATATCTGGATCCTGACCGATAAACAGATAGAACGTCTCAGCAAAAAATGAGATGACGAGTAAAAATACACCCAGGATAAGTGCGTGAACGAGGCTCGCCCGCCATATGTTCCCAACATTGGCTTGTTCGCCTGCGCCAATCGACTGAGAGACAAGAACGACAGTTGCCTGCAGCGCCCCTATACAAACGATCATTAGCGTGATCATCGGGGTCGCACCAAGCCCCATATATGCCAGTTCCCGCGCACCCGACCATCCGGTCATGACGACGTCAACCGTAGCCATGATTAATATTGCCGAGCGGGCAACTATGATCGGGATGGCAAACGCCAAAGTGCGTCGCAGGTGATAGGTGAGTGGCTGTCTCTCACCGATGTAAAATTCACTGCTCAAAAGCATCGTTCCGATCGTCTAAGGCTATATATTATCAGGCTAATTCTCATCGCCCCTACTTTCGACCAATCCAAAACCGCATAAAGCTGGTGTAAGATATTTGCGTGAAGACATTCTATAGGCGTAGATCATCTGAAAGACGGCGCACGCAACCCTTCCATTAAATTATTTTGGCACCACTGCCGCATAATTGGAGCATCAGCCACATGAGGTCAGACGTGCACACGCAAAGTCGCCACTTGCCTACCAGTTTATGATCTCTTACCTCTCGAACTTATTCGACCGACTACCTCGGGCGACCGGCGCAGCATTGATTATGATTTTCGTGGCGATGCTGATATCATTGATGCATGCGGCAATCAGAATTACCACAAGCGAACTCCACCCATTTGAAGTCGCTTTTTTCCGCAACTTTTTTGGATTTCTAGTTCTATTCCCAGTGCTGATGCGAACGGGTCGCTCTGCATTGCAGACATCGCGCTGGCCAGCTCATTTGCTGCGTACGATGTTTCAGTTTATTTCGATGACCGCTTTCTTTTTTGGAATTTCAATGTTGCCTCTAGCGAAGGCTTCCGCACTCATGTTTACCGCGCCACTGTTTGCCACCATTTTTGCCGTATTTATTTTGGGAGAGAAAATCAGAGCGCGGCGGGTGAGCGCTCTGGCGCTTGGATTTATTGGTATGTTGATCATCGTGCGGCCTGCAGGCGGCACGATTGATCTTGGTTCTATATTGATAATTATTGCGGCAGCCGGACTTGCGTGCATGTTGATCTCAATCAAATCGCTTTCAGATACCGAATCAAGTCTTTCTATTACCGCCATCGGATCCATGATGATGACAGTGATTTCGATTGGTCCTGCCATCATGATCTGGCAATGGCCGACGATTGAGCAATCCATCTGGCTGTTTATGGTTGGTGCGATCGGATCGCTAGCGCACTATCTGGTGGCACAGGCGATGTCGCGGGCCGAAGCATCTGAACTTATGTCGTATGACTTCACCAAGCTAGTTTGGGCAAGTTTCCTTGGATTTTTGTTTTTTTCAGAGATCCCGTCCTGGTGGACGCTGGCAGGAGGTTTGCTTATCTTCTCCAGCACCGCTTATATCGCCTATCGTGAAACTAGAATTGGTAAGGTTGCCATCACCGAAGAGAGTGTTAATGAACGTTTCTGAAACCTTGCATTTCTGACAAACAGATACGATCTCACATACCATCAGCTGAAAATTATCTTCAAAAATGTTCCTGATAGAGGACCACTCATTAGTGTTTAATAAAATTTTCATGTTCAAACAGACGGTCTGCATAGACAAAACAGCTCGAGTAGCGCAAAGAAGGCGTCATATTCTATCGATCGGAGAGACATCTAATGAATGACAGAACACTCAAAGGTCTCGTTGGCGGCATCGTTATTGGTATTATTGTCACCACGGTACTAACTATTGGAACAGGCTTTTCGATTCCACAGGGCGAAGCTGACAGGCAGTCAAAGGAAGCTACCAAGATAGCTCTCGTCAATGCTTTTGCAGATATTTGCTTCGAGAACTATAAGCTTGACGAAGACCGAGAAATTCATTTGGCAGCTTTGAAGAAGCTCGAGGTTTATCAACAACGCAACTATATTTTGAGTCGTGGTTGGTCGAAAATGTTAGGCCAAGAGATACCCTACCGCGACACTTCCGATGAATGTCAGTTGCGAATTTTTCCTGATGGGCATGTGCCGGAGAAGTAAACAAACCGCGTAAATCGGAACGAAGGCATTACCCACAATGTTGGGCTTAAGATAGTGCTTACGCTGCTTAAGGCTGATTTCTAAAAAATCTGGTTTTATTCTTCATTACCCCAGTATAAGGCCAAGATTTAAGGAGCGAGTGGATCACGTAGTAGGTTCCCTCATTCTAACTAATATAGAATATACCATGGTTAATTTGCTCTTCCGAGGGCAAATTTTCCTGGTATAGCTATATTGTACTGATAAGTAGCTCCTTATCTCATTAAATTCCGCTACTTACGTAGCAACAAGAAGACCCTCACCAAGGTTGAAATTTCATTAGCTCGGCAGCGCGAAAACGACGAGCAATCAGACCAAAGCTGACTAACATCCATTCATTTGTCTTAACTTGCCTGTAATTCAACTGGTTTTCCAGTTTGCGATGAGGTGACAATGGCTTCTAGCAGCGCAATATTTGCGACCATCTCTTCTGGTTTGATGCGGTATTCGCTTTTTCCCGCAACGGCGCTGGCCCAAGATTCAAAATTCATCCGCACAACATTAGCGACTGGATGCAGCGACACATTGCGCTTGCCTTCATGATCACAAACAATCATTTCGGCCGGGTCGTCGTGATCTACATTCGAGACCTCACGTAACTCTATCCAACCACGATCACCGAAAATGGTCATTCGCCCATAAAATGGAGTGGTGATCAACACCGTGAGAAGGCCCGTGATTCCGCTTTCAAAAGTGATGTGGACGGCAACGGTATCAGTGTTGGGCGGATCAAAAGCAATGGAACCTGTGCGTGCAAAAACCGTTTTCGCCGGCCCAACTAGCGACACCAAATAGTCGGTCAGGTGTATTCCAAGCGCGGTCATCCCTCCAGCTGGGGCATCGCTGTCGTTTAACCGCCAATTTCCAGGCTTAAGATTGGCAAAAATATTGTGCGAGAAATTGGTCTCTACGTGGAGTAGTTTTCCAATCGCACCACCACAGATCAACGCATGGGCCTTTTCCATCGCAGGCTCCCAGCGCCGTTCATGACCAAGGCCGAGAATGACGCCAGCATCCTTGCAAGCTGCAATCATTCGCCGCGCGCCGCTGGCTTGCAACGCAAGAGGTTTTTCACAAAACACATGCTTTCCAGCCCGCGCTGCCTTGATAACTTGCTCTTCATGAATCGAATGTGGTGTGGCCAGGATGACGGCATCAATTTCTGGATTTGCTAGTATCTGCTCAAAATTATCCGTGAGCACCATGGAATTTTTATCGGAAAAATCCCTCAGCATATCCTTGAGCGGATCCATACCATGGGTCACGGTTATAGTATCGCTTTCACTCAAACATTTCGTGATCTGTTTTCCCCACCAACCAAGTCCGATAATAGCTGCACGCATATTGCCCTCTCCCGTATAATTATTATATCAGAATAAGTTCACGCACAGCTCTCGGCAACAACCGACTCACCAATCCCGAGCTTTGCACCAAAATTTGTTCAATAAGAAAAACAGCTGAGCGCATGAGCAACAAAATTAATCTCGGTTTCAGGCCAAGTGAAGATCCTTTCGAAGTGGACCATGGCGGATTTTATCGGCGATGGCTGTCCATGATCGACGATCATGATGAGTTGAAGGCACATGTTGCCAAAGTGACAGCGACAACCGAGGACCAGTGGCTTCCGCTTTGGTGCGGGATTGCCAAACGCTATGAGAACCAAGGCGATAGCCAGGAAGCTGCGGGAGATATCAACGCTGCACGAAAATCATTCCTGACCGCCAAGTCGTATTATTCCATAGCACGTTATCCAGGCGCCATCACTCCCAACAAGGCCGCAGCCTGCTCTGCCATGGCTCGCGCCTACCAAAAAGCATGTGCCCATCTTGATCCACCACTCGAGGTGGTTGACGTGGTGTGCGATAGCAAAACAATCCGTAGTCATTTCCGCGCTCCCAAGGGGACCAAACCGACAGGTGCAGTTCTCATCATGTGCGGATACGACATGTTCAAGGAAGACCGTGGGTGGGCAAGCGATTTTGCTCTCGATCACGGTCTTGCTGCCCTGGTGATGGACGCGCCGGGAACGGGAGAGAACTCGTTTGCCTGGGATCCGGCATCGGTAAAAGCGTGGATGGCTGCGATTGACTATCTCGCCGCACGGCCGGAAGTGGATGAAAATCGCATCGGCGCCTTTGGTATCAGCCGGGGCGGATATTCGGTGATGCAACTTGCCGGCGCATACCGTGAAAAAGTTCAGGCCGTTGTAGCTAATGCTGGCCACCCATTCGGTTACGAGATGACCGATAAGGAATTGCAGAACTTTGTCGATGCGCGTAATGCGCGCGCCAGCTTTATTTTCGGAGCACCAGGCGATAAAACATCCTTTGAAACGTGGTCGATCGAGTACGAAAAATCCCTATTTAAAAAATGGGCACTTTCAGAGCTCGGTATCCTCGACAACATCACCCAGCCGGTTCTTATGATCAACGGAAAGCACGATCATCTTGCCCCTGTGGGTAATATATATTTTATGCTTGAAAACGGGCCGGTTGGTACGCGCACTTCACGCATCTATCCAGATGCTGGCCACTGTGCCTTCAAGCATTATAATGACTGGGGACCGGCTTCATTCGCATGGCTTGCCAAACACCTCAGCTGATCATTTTCTGCATCTATCTGCCATCTAGAATTGCATCAGCAATCTTTTCCGCCAGCATCATAGTCGGAAAATTCGTGTTAGCGCAGGGTACAACCGGAAAGATTGAAGCATCTACAACCCTCAAGCCGTCGACCGCATAGACCCGCCCGGTACTGTCGGTGACAGACATCGGGTCGCTCGCCTCCCCCATGCGGCATGTACACGAGGCATGCCACACACCAACCGCTGATTTGCGCACAAAATCCTCCAGCACATCATCATCGTGCATCAAAACATTCAACTCCGGGGCCTCCAGAATTAGCTTATCAATCAGCATCTTTCGTAAAGCATTAGGACCATCGAGGAGTTTGGCAACTAGGCCCGTCAACATACGATTATGCAACGTAACCTGCCCGACCTGGCGTACTTTTTCACCGTATACTGCGCCAAAGACTTCATGAGCTACAGCCTGTAGTGCCGAGCTTTGGTGAATGAGCGCCATCTTGCGAAAACCTGCCATAAGCCGATGAAGATCTCGGGTATCGGACAGAAGATTAAAGTTTACCTCCGGTTCATCGCGCCAGTCAGCACTAGCTAGCTTTACCTCGCCCGCTTCGGAGAAGGTACGATTTACGAAGATAATCATGGCCGCTATCTGATCGCCAATCGCGTGCCATGCTGTCTTCGAACACACAGCCACATACATATCACCTTGAGGTGCATCCTCAAGACCAGAGGAATAGCGCAGGCCACAGAGAAGGTGACGCCGGGTATTGTCATTAGCCCGCGCCTCGGGGCGCAGGAATGAAGCTACCATCATAGAAGGATGATCCATCAGCCGCTGACCAATTCCTTCCACATTGGCCAGGACTGGAATACCGAGATCCTTCAAAGCCAACGCCGGTCCAATCCCAGCCCGCATCAGGTGAGCGGGCGAATGAATAGCACCAGACGACATGATGATTTCACTGCCCCTGAACTCATGATCTTCGCCCTTGATACGGGCCACCACGCCAACGCATTTACATCCTTCAAACAAAAGCCGGATTACCTGAGTTTCAGTGCTAATGGTCAAATTATCTCGAGCTCTGGTGGCTGAATCAAGATATCCGACTGCAGCAGAGACACGGCGTTCATAAACGTTCGAGCTAGTAACGGGAAAATAACCATCTTCGAACAAACCATTTTGATCAGGAAGAAACTTGTATCCGGCATCGGCAAACGCCTCGCCTGAGGCCTTGGCATGACCGTTCCACAGAGTAGGAAAAATCCGTGAGACCGGTATGCGCCCTTCTTTGCCGTGATATTCACCGTCAAAATCCATATCCCGTTCGACTTTACGAAAATATGGCAAGACATCGTCCCATCCCCAACCGGAGGCGCCGCGGCGGACCCACTCATCATAATCGTTAGGTGCACCGCGATTGGCAACCTGGCCATTAATCGAAGATCCACCGCCCAGAACACGCGCCTGTTCATATTTTCTCAGCGGCGCCGATCCTTGAGGATTATTATTAGAGCGTGCTTCAGTGGTAACTTTGAGATCGGTCCAGTGAAATCTGGTGTCCAGATAAGCGGTCCCTGGATAGGAATCAAGGATGACTTCGGGCACCTGGCCTGGCGGAGTATCAGGGCCCGCCTCGCATACAAGCACTTTATTTGTACTTTTGGCCGATAGACGATTAGCTAGGACAGATCCGGCAGATCCTCCGCCGACAATGATATAATCGTAAATCATGAAACCTCTTCAAAATGTTCTACTCTGCCACTCATTTAACCAGCATCTAACACCACCCATGCCGGTGATGTCAGTATACGGCGTATACCAGTTATGGATAATGCCATGCTCAGCAACATTGAATGCATGATCACAGAGTGCTTTTAGGTCAGCAAATCATCCAGTTTAGACCGAGACCGCTGAGCTATATGTCAGGGTTTATGCGGATCCGCTGCATTAAAGATCAGATCAAGTGAAAAGATTATCAGATGTCTAACACCCCCTATCCTGCCTATATGCCAAGTCATGGTTATATGACCGAAAAGATCCAGCGGGGGTATATCGCCGCTGCGATGAAAGACAAAACGCTTCCTGAAAATGCCTATAGAATGCCAGAGATCGTGACGCTTAATGCCTCTAAAAACCCATCCAAGCCCATTCAATTTTGGCAATTATATTCGGTTCTGGGCCAAAAGCGAATTGTGAGGATCATACAAAATTTTTACCAGAGGGTCTATCGAGACGAACCTTGGTTTCGGTCTGTTTTTGCGCGTATTGGCGATACGTCTCACCATGTGAGTACCCAATCTGCGATGTGGCTGGATGTGATGGGCGGTGGCTTTAATTATCACGGCGCTGAATTCAGGTTGAATTTTCATCATCAACATAACGCCATCGAACTCATGAACAAAAAAGGGGCAGAGCGTTGGATCACACTTATGGCCCAGACGCTTAATGACACAGCGGAGCATATGACTGGTGATCCTAGGGTAAGGATCAGCATAAACACATTTCTCACATATTTTACGGCTAAATACGCAGCAGACTTTAGCTTTCAAACCAACATTACGTTTGGTCTTACAAATGCGCCCATGAAACTAAAAATGAATTTCATGAACATGCCAGATGCTGATATTGAAGCCCTTACAGAGACTGAATTGCGAGAAGGTTTGGTTGGCAGAGGGGTACATGTCAGTGAGCAAGCGGACAAGAGTGGGCTAATTAAATTAGCAAAGCGTTTGTAACCACCCAAAATTGGTTAGCGAAAGATGTGTCTAGTAATGAAGCGGGGTTTCCTTTGATAAAAACATCTCCTCAAACGTCGGTTGAAGAAGATCAAACTTCTGCCGCGTCCCGCCGTGAAAAGGGAGAATTTGTGCGCGGCGTCAGCGGCTTTCGCAGTGTTTTAGACGATGTAAATTTTCCAGTAGAGCCAGGCCGTTATCATCTTTTTATCGCGCTCAATTGCCCCTGGTGCCACAGAGTAACTTTGGCGCGAAATATACTTGGCTTGCAGAACAGCATTTCAATGGACGTGGTTTTTCCAAATCGAACTGATGAAGACGATCCCGAGGGGCCTAAGCTTTGGCAGTTCGCACCTGAGCGCATAGCTTCACTAACTAGAGCCCCACTACCTGAATGCACAGCCGAAACTGCAACAGGTCAAAGCTTTCGTCTAGTTCGAGATATCTATGATGCGGAAGGGTCAACTGAACGCTCAGTCCCAATCCTTTATGACAAGCAACGTCACTGCATTGTATCTAACGAAAGTGCCGAAATTATCCGAATGCTCGACCAGTGGGCTGAGCAGCTTGGTAGTGTTTTATCAGAAATCAATCGCCCAAATCTCTACCCCAGAGATAAAAACATCCAAACGAAAATTAACACCTTAAATGATCGCGTTTATGTTGCCATCAACAATGGTGCGTACAAGGCGGGGTTTTCCTCAGATCAACTAGTATATGAAAAAGCATTCAAAGCGTATTTCGACATGATTGCCGAGATTGATATTAATTTGGCGGACGGACGATCATTTTTAATTGGTGAAACCTTTACTGAAGCAGATTTACGTCTTTTTCCAACTCTCTATCGTCATGATCCTGTTTATTATCTGCGGATGAAATTGAACGGTGCCAAGATTGTAGATTATCCCAACCTGTGGCGTTGGCTGTGTCGGGTTTACGCCAAGCCAGGCGTAGCCTCTAGCTGTTCCTTAATTCATTGTCGTCAAGGCTACTTTGGGCACTCATGGAACCAAGTTATTCCAATTGGCCCAAATTTTCCGATGCCTTACCCTGAGGCTTATTTGCACCCTGAACTAGCTTATAACAAGCGTTGCCGGCGTGCCGATTGGACGGTTTAACGCCTGAAAGCGGCAACCCACATCGCCGTGGAATATGATAAGTCGAACAAGCCCATCTGGGCCCAATCGCTAGCACCATCAGGCCCCATCACCCACGAGTGGCCAGATGCGCTCAGCAACCGAAGGCGAGCCTGGGGTGTGGAGCGTATATTCGTGTATCCGATGAGACCAATGATCTTTAGCTATGCCAAGAGCCTCATGCTTTTCTTCAAAATTGGCGCGGCGAGCTTCTAAGGATGTAAATTCGTATAATACGGAATATTTAGCCCAACCCGCAGCCGACAGCATAACCCGCGCCGCTATGCAGCCTTCCATATGGGCGATCGCCGGCAAGCGATGGCGGGCATACCAGGCACACACATCAAATTCATCATCAAGCGTACGAGTGCGGAACGAGCCCATCTGAATCACAGGCCCAGGTGTTTGCCCTGGCGCGCGCAGTCCCATTAACGGACCATCAACACGCGCAAAGGTTGAAAACAAGCAGGTGCGCACGCCTTGCCGGAGCGACATCATCTCTCTCCCACTTGGATCTTGCGGCCCATCCATAATATCTGAGGCGAAGAAAGTTGAAACTTCAGCGCCTCCCACCAGCATCAGATACTGGGTACCGGTGCCGATCGAAGGATCATCAGAACGTCCAAGTGCACCGCGAACCGTATTCATTGCCGGTCCCTCGTCACCTCCAGTACGGTAATGCGCGGTCCACAAAAACCCGGGCCGCGTCCTCAGGTCCGGCAAATAGTCACCGTGCAACCAGTCAATATAGTCGGTGTTGTCAAAGTTTGGGAGATCGTACCAAACCGCCAAGATTGCATTATCCATGATCTCTCCCTCATATTTTTCTGCCTGCAGAATTTATATATCACAGGTAGTCTCGACGCCGCTGTCCATTAGCAATATCTTCTCTTGCACAAAACTGATGGGCAAAGAGGAAAGACGCAATGGCAGATGATCAATTTCAATTTTTACACACAATGCTTCGGGTCAAAGACCTTGAAAAGTCAATCGCATTTTATACAGAAATGTTCGGTATGAAGGAGCTAAGACGGCGCGATTCAGAAGGTGGAAGATACACAAATGTGTTTGTTGGGTATGGACCGGAAGGCCCTAATACGGTGCTTGAGTTCACCTACAATTGGGATCAGGAAGAACCTTACGACCTCGGTACGGGCTATGGTCATATAGCACTCGGCGTACATGATATATATAAAATCTGCGAAGACCTTAAAAAGGCCGGCGCGAACATTCCTCGCCCACCTGGTCCGTTAAAGTTTGGAACAACCCATATCGCGTTTGTGGAAGATCCTGACGGATACAAAATCGAACTTGTCGATCTCGACACCCGCAGCTGATCAGGACAATACTGTCTTACTTGCTCTTAGATTTTTGTATTTATCATCAGCCACTTATCCTGCAGCAGGAGTGCCAAGAAGTTTCTGGACAGATGACCTGAGTGCGCCGTTGGATTGCGTGCCAACACCTCCAGAATAATAGACTGTAAGAATAACCAGGTGACGGAGAGATTATACTGAGCCGCCTATAATCACGCTCAACCTATTTTCTATCGCAGTCAAATCATCAATCCCAGTCCAAAGCTAAGTCTTAGACTCCACTTCCCGCAATACTGACACGCGCTCACTTCCGCATTCTAGAAGGAAGCCTATATCCTGTCCGGAAAGGAAAAACTGCGCACCCATCTGGATGTATTTCTGGGCAAGATCAGCCGGTTTTACTCCACCGGAGCCTAACCACTTACCGTGTTTCTTACAGGCAACGGATACAGTTTCATAAGCCTCGACAACGCGCTGGTGCCCAAATTGCTGCGGCACGCCCAGCGCCAACGCTAAATCGTTGGTGCCAATCATAACGGTATCTACGCCCTCGACTGCGGCAATTTCATCAGCCCGTGAAATGGCTTCTGGTGTTTCCACCATGACCGTAATCAACATCGAGCGGTTAAGTTCTTCTACCGCTTCGCCCAGATTTACTGAGTTGTATCCAAATTGCGGGATTCCCCCACCAATTCCGCGATGGCCGATTGGAGTAAATCGGCAGGCATCAACCAACGCGCGCGCTTCCTCAGCGTTTTCAACATGCGGCATGACTATACCCATCGCGCCAGTATCCAATATACGGGTCGCTATTCCATATCCTCCAATTGGGACACGAACTAGCGGTGAAATACCGATCGCATTAGCGGCAACGGCGATCTGCGCCGCATCATCTAGCGACAACGCGCCATGCTCGAGATCGAGGAATAACCAGTCGAAGCCACAAGTTTTCATCAATTGCGCGATATCAACCGTGCGCCCCTGCACGATCCCGACTCCAAGCGCGACACCGCCTGCTTCCATACGGTCGCGAGCTGGATTTGAGAGACGATTGATCATGGAAGACCTCACTTGGCTATGGGTTAACGTTTTTACCTTTATTCACAATCTGACCAGATATCGGCATGGACCATACTTTAAATTATTTACAAGGACCGCTGAGATACAAAAACCCTCGCCAGGTTAAGACCGTCAAACATCTTTTTTGGCGTGGATATTTGGCATAGAGAATACCAAAATAGCAGCGCCGACACATGTAATTGTCATAATATAAAAGACCACCGTTATTCCCCAAATATCTGCCGCGATGCCACCCAGAATAGGAATAGATACGGTCATTGCCGATTGAAATGCAAACACCATGCTCACCGCACTACCCGATGTCTGAGCACCAGCAAGATCCATCGTCCAAGAGTGCATTACCGGGCGGATCGAATAAATAGCACAGCCAAAAAAAGATGCCACCACTGTGAAGGCAACAATAGTACCAACAAATGGTAATATCGCAATAGTCACCGCGCCGACAATCAGGAGGAGGAGGACTACTGGTCTACGACCCACCCGGTCTGACCAAGCCCCGGCAAACGGTCCAGTAATCATAGCACCGAGTTGAATAGCCGCCATAACTAGGCCGACCTCCGCCGCGCTTGCGTCCATGTAGCCAACCAAATAGAGCGGAATAAAAAACATGGTGCCATTTTGCGACATAGACCAAAGCCCGGCCATGATGCACAGCCGCAGAAATTGGGCATCACGTAACAATAGCCGCGCGCCGTCGATGTAGCGGGTTGACAAGCTAGCCCCTTGAGCTTCTCCGGCTGGGCGGTCAATCTCTTTCAACTTCCAAAACACTAAGATAGTCATAAGAAAAAGCGGAGTTGAGCTCACCAAAGCAGTCTCGCTCCAAGTGAGTGCCGTCATCAGAAGTCCGGCGACAGGCGGTGCAATCACATCACCGAAACTAGCCCCCACGGTGTGGATTGACAATGCAAACCCGCGTGCTTTGGGATAACAACGCGATAAATAGCTAATCGATGGCGGATGCCACATGCTAACCGAAATTCCAATCAGGATCAGGGTCACACCAATGAGGACTGGACTGCTTGCTCCCCATAAAACCAACAGTGCCGATCCGCCAATCAGCAGAGAAGCAAGCATGAACACAACATGGCGACCAGTTAGATCAACCGCCGGACCACTGGCAACATTGGTGAGGAATGTCGAGACATAGAACAGCGTCATCAACGAACCCACTTCAGTATAGCTTAAGCCTAAATCAATCGCGATAAAGGGTAACAGCACGTACAACGTAGCGTTTACCCAATGGGTCGTTCCATGGGCTAGAGATATAAGGGAAACAATTCCAAGGCCTGATGATTCAGGGCCTGAAAGCCGCTTGATACTAGAGTTGATGGTGGACATAAAGCGACTATT
This sequence comes from Alphaproteobacteria bacterium, assembly GCA_963582255.1. Classification (GTDB taxonomy): domain Bacteria; phylum Pseudomonadota; class Alphaproteobacteria; order Rhizobiales; family TMED25; genus CAUZRD01. Next base: position 13,052 of record CAUZRD010000022.1, read on the forward strand.
TCTTAGCTAATATGGCGACGTATCATACCCCCCACAGCAGGTCTAAACCATTGGCTGTAAAGGGTCGGCGTGGCCCAGATTAATCACGCCTGACTTTAGGATTAAGCAGTTTGGCCTCGCGGTGCACGGTTTTTTTTACCCAATGTTTCCAAGCATGCTCGCAACCGTGTTGATGGTATCAATCATTTGCGTACGGATCACTAAAATTGCCTGCTTACAGCGGTGTAAATGGGGCGAGCAGCAGCGCGATACCACTTTCAACCACCTGCATGTAATCGCCCAAGAGAAGGGTCCCTAACCCGTACCAAGGCTTATGAAATATAAAAACGATCGTTCGTTCTATTCTAATGTGGGCAATTGATATTAGCGATATGCTAGGATTTTTTACCAAAGAAACCGTTCATATTGAACTACTCACATTGGATGAAATATACCATGCTCTTTGTTGCTAGTTAGCAATAAGGCCAATTTAGCAAGCACCACGGTCGTCAGTGTCGCGAGATCCGTCACAGCCCAAATACGGGCATACTATTTTACCCTCATCGTATGGGTCAGCAATACGGTTTCACTGTCAAAGCGTACTTCTTCAGGCGCAGCACCCTCATCGGTATGAAAAAAATCCCATGCTTTAAGTCGCTTGCCAGCGATTGTCGCAGCGCCTTCAACCACCAGCGCCCCAAGATAGTCGGGAAGATGGCAAGTGTCAGTTGGAAAACGAATTGCCTGCACAACAAGAGATCCAACACCCCGGTCGACAAGAGTCTTGATTTCGCACCCATTCCCCTTCTCCCAAGGAATCGTCTTATGCTGGATCAGACGATACTGTTTTTCACCGGAAAGCTTTTCAACTTCGGAATGAAAAAAACTACCAACAAATGCCGAGAGCAAATTGCAACCTTCGGGATATTCAAGCGGACCATGAGGCTCGTTGCTGGGCCCCAAAACAACATCTAACGGACCGAGGGTAAGCCCATCGACGATCGCGTGATTTTTTAAAAGCGTGGTTGCGTGACACCCCGCATGAACATGGCGCGGCTCGACCGCACCGAAGGCATAATCGATCAAACGTATACAAAGTTCACTCTGCCGATCATCATAGTAGGTTCCGGCCTTACTCGGCCAATTGTCAACGTTGATCCGATCTTCCCACTCAAGATCATCATATTTTACAATCTGCACAGGTCTACCCTCCAATCCCTCAGTACGCTACTTTACTCGCGACATCTTGCAGTGCGATATTACAAATAAGACGTTTGATTGCACACTGTGTTCATCGCCTAAGTCTACCTAGTCGAACGCGGGCATGCCAGCTCTATAAATTGCCCTACAAGGGGCTGCCATAAGAGGGAGAACATCTATGCAAACCAAGGATTTAGGGATAGCCGTAATCGGCTCGGGCCGGATCGGATCACTAAGGGCAAAAATGGCAGCCCTTCATCCTGGCGTTCGCTTTCTGGCGGTTTCGGATCTTGAGGCTAACAAAGCAAAAAAACTTGCTGAAACTGTCGGCGCTGATCTTTTCTCAGGCAACAATGAAGAGATCATTACCCATGATGAAGTCAATGCGGTGATAGTCTCAACCAGCGAGCACGAGCATGTGGCACCTATCCTGCAAGCACTTGAGCTGGGAAAGCCAGTACTCGTGGAAAAGCCGATCGCGCTAACGCTCGAAGATGCTGATATCCTCATAGCGAAATCTGAGGAAACCGGCACACCGCTTCATGTTGGATATGCTCAGCGCTTCAAGCGACGCTATCTGTCGGCTAAGGACCAAATTAAAGAAGGCCGGTTGGGAGATGTTCTAGCGTTCAGCGCACGCGCCTGTAATACCCGTGCTCAAGGAGTAGAGATTCTCAAACGCTCGGCCACGGCCACGCCTGTTGTTGATGTCTTAACTTACTGGGTCGATATCGCCGGTTGGCTCTTGGAAGGCTTTCGCCCGCGCGAAGTAGTGGCCCGCGGCCACGGCACTCTATTTCGCGAAGCTGGTTATGACGTTAATGAAGCAAGCTTTGCTATTATCACGTTTGAAAATGGTGCAGTCGCTAATCTTGGAATCTTCATGGGACTACCCGATCACTCCCCACAGCTCGGCATGGGGGTGCGTATGGAGATATTCGGTACCGAAGGCTCGCTAATCCTAAATGATGACCATACCGACGAGCTTTTAATCACCAACAAGGGCATTCCACATGCCTATATTCCAGGGCTCTCATTCAACACAGCATTTCTGTCATCCTCGACTCCCGGCAACTGGCATCTAGGTGATTATTGGGGACCGGTGGCCGACGAATCTCGGGTGTGGCTTGATCATCTATCACGCGGCCGTCCCTGTCCGATAGCAACTCCGCGCGAGGCGCGGCAGACACTAGAATTAACTCTCGCAATCGAGGAATCGGCCAAGACTGGAGACGCAATCAAGATTGGGAACTAAATTTATCGTTTCAGTATTCGGCACTAAAAATTAGGTGGAATGTATACATGACTGATAAAGACGACACGCAAAAAGCAGTCCTCATTACCGGTGCTTCTTACGGTGTCGGGGCTGCATCCGCGCTTGCCTTCGCAAGAGCAGGTTATAATGTCGCCATTACGGCCACACGACTTGAAAACCTTAAAAACACCCTGTCCGCATTATCAAAAACGGACGTTCGTGTGGCGTCCGTTGAGCTTGAACTTAGTTCTCAATCAAGCATTGAAGCCGCATTGGGTGCATCGCAAGATGCGCTCGGACGACTTGATGTCCTAATTAATAACGCCGGGATCCAGGGACGTACTTCAGCACTAGAAATTGGCCGTGATGAATGGTCCAAGGTGTTTGGGACCAATCTGGATGGTACGTTTTTTATGAGTCAGTCCTTTGCGCGCCAGCTGCGCGCCGACAATGCACCCGGATCGATCGTTAACATTACCTCAGTACATGCAATAAAATCACGCCATAATCGTTTGCTTTACGGCGTATCAAAAGCCGCAATCAATCATCTAACCCGTATGCTTTCTATCGAATGGGCGGATTATGACATTCGGGTTAATGCGATCGCGCCAGGCCGGATGCTGACAAATTCGCCGATGCGCGCAGAAACCGAAAACGATCCCAATTATATTGAGAAAATGGTGGCAAGCATACCGCTAAAACGTCTTCCACAATCGGAGGAAGTAGCTAAAACTGCATTATTTCTAGCAAGCGACGCAGCGGCCAGCATCACCGGGCAGGTCATAGTGATTGATGGCGGACTGACGGTCAGCTAATAGCACAAATTATCCAAGACCACCGGAATTGACGGCGACCATCACTGTCTGTGATAGGTCATCGCCCCTTGATCTGGCAGTCACACTCCAGCAAGAGGAAAAACACCATGCCGACACACGTATATAAAGCTACGTCAGATGGGCCATCTGCGGTGCTCTTTTCTTGCACCCCATTATGCTTTGAACGGAATGATAGGTAACTGCAAATAAGGCCTGCGCACATCATCGGCATGAAGCGTAACCTGGGTATCGAATGTCTGCGGTGGCCGATCATCAGAATCATTGTGGGTCATGCCTCCTGTTCCTCTGGTCGAATAGTGGAACTTCTTGGCAAATTCTGAGACCTCTCCAGTATACTCATAATCCTTGCCACGCACGGTAAGACCTAGGCGATAACCTGCAGGCACGACAATGCAGGTCTGGAGGATCTCTATATCAAGTTCATAGATCTTTTCTGGCGTTAATAACTCTCTCTTATCATGAGGATGAAAGGGCCGCCACGGTGTGCTTTTTGCCTCATCGAGAGCACGGTGGGAAGCCCGTAGCCAGCCATTAGCGATCGGCGTGTTGGGATCGGTCGAACCCATGAAAGTAACTTCTGTTCCCTCCGGATCAAACAGGCGAAGAACCAAGAATAGATCTGCATCCTCGGTCTTCGATGAGATGAATAGCTTTGCCGCTATCGGTCCTGTAATCTCGAATTCATCATCGCGAATCGGAAGCCAGAAATCAACGCCATCACCCATAGTTTCATATGTAAGCGAGACGGCACTTACAGGGGGCTCTGCACTGAGTGTTTTTCCTTCCAGATCAATGTTGTATTTAGTCCACTCAGTACGAGCCAATGGCCATTCGCTCTCCTCGCGACGCACAAATTTCTCACCAGGATAGCGAATATTGAGCACTACATTAGGTGTCTTTTCCCAGCCATTGTCCTTGCCCTTGAGAAAATGGTCAAAGAACCGCTTTTGCAGCTCGAGCCCGTAATTGGAAGAAAACAACGACCAGTGGGAATCGCCGTGAACTTCGAGCCATTTCTGCTTAGACGGCGCTTCCAGATAGGCAGTAAAATTACCCCGAGGATGCAGGCCCTGCCCGCCCCAATTGGCACAGGACAAGAACGGCACATCAACCTTGGAGAAATCAGCTGAGCGCTCGCGATGCCACTTTCCATCGAGCGGGTGTTTCTTCAGTTCCTCATACGCGTTCTCACGATTGACCGCGAGCTCCTCATCCGACAGCGTTTCCGGACCAGCCACCGACTCACCCGTATTAGGGCTTGTCCGAGCATTATCGCCGCGACCATATTGAATATTTACCACCTGATGTCGCGACCAGATTTCCAGGAACTGACTCAGTATTCCGCCGTGATAGCCGCTATCACGGTAGACATCTCCCCCGCCTTCCCAAGGAATCATTGCCGTCAGATGCGGGGGCTTGAGCGCAGCAACACGCCATTGATTGCGTGAATAATAGGAGATCCCTAGCATACCAACATGACCGTTCGACCAATTCTGTACGCCGGCCCACTCGATGCAGCCATAGATGTCGTCGATCTCACGTGGGGAATTGGGCTCCATTCTGCCTGGCGACCAGCCAGCTCCTCGCGAATCGACGCGGATTACAACATAGCCACCTGGAATCCAGCGCTCCGGATCGGTTACTTCCCAGTTTTGGTACTTGTTGGTTGAGCTTTCAAGAATTTCTGGATAATCCTCGACCATCTTATTCCATTGATGCGGATACCCCTCCTGGTAGGCAACACCTTTAGCATATATGCCATAGGTCAGAATAACCGGGTATTTACCTTCAG
>CAUZRD010000023.1:0-17971 GCA_963582255.1 Alphaproteobacteria bacterium
AAAGAGAGCCTGACCAAGCATCAACACCGGAGCAGCTCTGCTGCACCGGCATGACAAATGCTATTTTATCAGATTATTTTAAATCTTCACAAAGTGGATTTTGGCTCCGGCATCAAGGTCGGAATACGCTCATCCACCATTCGGAACAGCTCATCAAGTCCCGATGCCCTGGCTTCAAGCCCAGGTATGGAAGACTCGGCAACATAGAATACGCCCTGAGTGTCATCGTGGCGCACGGTTACAGATACATTGTGCGGCATATTTTGCCCTCCCAACTATGAGAGCATGTTGACCCAAGATCCTAAAGCTAAGCTTAACCGAGACAAAAAAATTATCGCCGGTACGATGGCATTACGATCTATCTTGCGCGCAAGATAGGATACAAGAAAAAAGACGGACTCCTAAAGTCCGGCCTAAAATATCTTCTAGACGCGTTAAGCAAGCAGATCTCCAACGCCGAGCTCGGCCAAGCATTTGCGAGCCTGTTCGCAATCTCGGTCTATCTGCTCGCGCAGTTCTAGTTCATCCTCAAACGAACAATCAGGCCGTAGAAATCCAGCAAACTCAATCTCAACCTGCCGACCATATAGATCACCCTCAAAATTAAACAAGAATGTTTCTAAAAATGGCTCAGTGCCCTGAAAGGTTGGCCGGCTACCATAATAAGCCGCTCCCCCATAGACTTTATCATCCACATGCGCCCGCACCGCATATATGCCATGTGCCAAGGTTAAACCCGGATCAAGTGTCATATTAATAGTCGGAAAACCAAGATCTCGTCCGCGCCTATCGCCTTCGATCACCGTTGAAGCTAATCTCCAGCGATAGCCGAGCATACTCACGGCCTCATCCAAGTTACCTTCCTGCAGAAGCTTGCGAATACGGGTTGATGAATAAACCACACCGCCAAGGCTACCCTGCGGCTTAACAATGGTTACCTCCATCCCATTTTCTTGTCCCAAATCTTTTAGTATATCGGCATTACCTTGCCGCTTGGTTCCAAATCTATAGTCCCAGCCAGCAATCACATGGCAAGCACCTATCCTATCGCTCAATACCTGTTTAACGAATTCGCCCGGCGTCAGAGCAGCAAGGGCAGCATCGAACGGCACAATAAAAGCGACATCCACTCCAATCCTCTTTAACAATCTTAACTTCAAGGGCTTAGGTGTTAATCGGAAGAAATGGTTCTCCGGCGCAAAAAAAAGACGTGGGTGAGGATGAAACGTAATCACACCCGTGGGGACGCCATGATTTTTAGCTAGGCTTTTTGCAAGTGAAATAACCGCTTGGTGACCCCGATGGACCCCATCAAAATTTCCAAGCACGACCACCCCACCGCGCAAATGGTTGGGTACCAGATCAAGATCAGTGACTACATCCATTACATAAACAACAGAAAATTGATACCAGTTGACAGGTAAAGCCTTTTTGCGCAGAGCAAGGCCAAGGCGCTCATAGGCGATTCAAGTCATCATTCATATCTGTGCAATCTCGACCCTATCAGAGACCGTGGCGACACTAATGCGCGTTTCAAATAGGAGCAAGCGTACGAATCAACTGATTCGAACGGCTGGTTTTTATAGATTTATATCTAGACGTGCTGGATTCGTGCCCAAGTATAGTTGATTTCGTTACATATTAATTAGATGCACTTAAAACATCGACAATAGAACCACCGCCGTTGCCCTTACAATCCGCGTTCAACATTATGATGTCAGTTAAGACTTGCACAAAAAAACAGCTCTCTGAAAGGCCCACCCCTGACTCGTACCGAGATTACCTCAGCAGACGCAGACATGCTTTTCAGCTAAGATACATTTACCAACAAAGTGATTTCTGCACGCCAATTGGCGGGCGCGAGCTTGCAGCGACAAGAGATAAAATACGCTCAAAATCAATGTTCTGCCCCCTAGTAGACACATCACTCCAATGAATACCGCTAGCTATAAACATAGAGTCAACTCCAAATTTTGCCGCACCTTCAATATCCGTTTTTAAACCATCACCAATGGCGAGGACTTGACCTCGGCTGGGTAATTTAGGCATCCCCAAAGCAAGCCGTTTCAGCGCCAATTCATAGATAGGCCGATGTGGTTTTCCGACATAAAATACATTTCCACCCATTTTTGCATAGGCCTCGGCCAACGCACCCGCGCACGGCACCAAGATTCCTCCACGATTAACTACCAGATCAGGATTTGCACAGATAAGCCCGACCTGCCGTGCGGCTAAATCCTGAAACATCTCTTCATAGTCGGCGACACTCTCGCATACATCATTCTCAAGACCTGTACACAGGACGATCTTCGCACGAGCCGGCTCCACTTCATCAAATTTTAAATCGGCGAAGAGCGACCGATCACGGTCAGGGCCAATATGGCATATGAGTTGCCCCTCATACTGTTTTAGAAGACTTCGCGTCGCATCTCCCGATGTGACGACAACATCATAGGCCTCATCGGATACCCCAAGCTGCTTCAGTTGTTGTTGAACTGGTGCTGCGGGGCGCGGGGCGTTGGTAATCAGGGCAACCCGCCCTCCAGAATGACGAAACTGAATAAGCGCATCAATCGGCTCGTTGAATGCATGCACCCCATTGTGAACCACACCCCACACATCACACAGCCAAATGGGATAGCGCTCTTTCAGAACGCGGATATTTGGCAGCAATGGGATTGCACCGTGGGACATGATGCGCATCTAACCGAATTTTGAAACAATTGATACGTTTTCATAACATCTTCGATTAGACCGCGGCTCAGGATCATCGCGCCGTCGAACTAGATCTTAACCCCATATCTCGTGTGATTGCCCTCGCGAATAAGACTCAGTTGAACCAGATGCAGCAAGCTAAGGATTGTTATCGTTATAGCCTCGCCTCTCCCAAAATCGAGCTAGATCAAAAATACCACCTAATGCCTAACCGGTTAAAATGATCCTGGTAATCACCATTGCACTTGCATATCAAGTTGGAGTGCCTTTCATCACTAATAATAATTCCTTAATTTTTTAAAATTCATCCTCTTAGAACAATGATGACTAATTTCATTAATCTTGGTTAAACCAGCAGTGATTGAACAAAGCCTTGGTAGTAACAGCCCCACCGAACCCTCGCCGCACCAAATGCGTCGCTTTATGTATTCCGCTATAGCTCATTAATGTGGCAACCATAGGGTACACTAGCGAATGTTTTTTCAGCTAAAGTTTTAGGGTGACACCACCTGTTCAGCCGCATATCAACCACCTCTTCGGGTGGCCACAGGCACCTGGACTATGCGCCGCCCTTCATGCCGGTAGCAGTTGTTAGCGGCGGATTTTAGAGATACCAAACTAAACTCGTGCTGAAACTCTGACCTACTTACGCCGCGCGTGTCAGCCTATTTGCGCCATCTGGTTCATGCCCTAGCCTTGCGGTATGGAGTTTTAGACGCATGATAATACTGACCGTCGTTGCCGATAAAGCCAACCCGACCTTGCTTCCCGAACTAAACCCGAACAAGCGCGACGCTATGCCCTACATAGCGGACATCACAGGCACCACATATGAATATGTCTGCAACACCATAAAAGCTTTAGCTGCGGGCGATTATTTAGAAACTGACGTCCATAGATTTTTTGCTATGATCCCCAAGAAACCTTCTGGATAAAGAACCTTTCAGTTAGACAACCTCAATGGAGAAAGACGATCGCTGAAAACATTACAATCCGATTAGCCAATCCCGCGGATGAGGCTGGCTGGCGCAAGCTATGGGCCGGCTATCTCGATTTTTACAAAGAAACTCTCCCCGAAACCGTTACAGCAAATACCTGGGCGAAAATCACTAACAATACGGCGACCCATCTATGCTCACTGGTTGCACGGCATACCGACCACGGACTGGTTGGTATGCTCAACTATATTCTGCATGACGTCACATGGAGCAAGGCACCTGTCTGCTATCTGGAAGACCTCTATGTCGTGGGTGAGATGCGCGGACAGGGAATCGGCAGAGCGTTAATTGAAAACCTTACCTCACGCGGCCGCGAAGCAGGTTGGCATCGAATTTACTGGACGACAGCCCGGGACAATACCAAGGCACAAATTCTATACGACAAGATTTCCGACCGTACGGGGTGGGTACTATATGATATCGATCTGCCCCATACCGATCGGGCCTAATTGGATCTGATCTGCGACTTGTTACGGGTTAAAATACTGCTACCCTGTAATTTATTCGCCAGTTCTTCAATCTTACCATCTACGGCACAACCGCTGTTGCCATGATATTTCTAATAAGCCGATCAAGCATTAGCTCACCAAAATCCACTCAGCACACATCTTTTATAAGCGCTCAGACGCGGCCGAACAGAACCTCCCGTCCCTCAAAGGTATAGTAGTTCATGCCCTTGGCGCGGGAGACCAACCGTGAATTTTTCTTAAAACTCCGATTAGCTGTGAACGGCAACCAAGGTACGCCCGGATCATTGGTCAACTGCAGACCCTGCGGATTGATGGCATTCGATGATTGCATCATCGCATTTCCAATCAATATTGAAAATCTTGCTTGACGGTCTGCAATTAGCCACACGTCACGGGCTACACTAAATATATTTAATATGCGTCAAATACCCCTACAAACACCGCATGATATTATGCCATGCCACGGCGGACCCATGGGACGCGGATAGGCATTTTACAGTTTGAGTGTCTTTGCCAAGTACGCGCTGGTAGCTTTGGCGCTCACATAAATGGACAAAATGGCTTTAGCCCATGCGTAGGTCATCGGCCAGAATTAAACTTATTACCGTACTACTCGCCGTTTCCGCGTTAACCATAATCAGTGTTATATTAAGATAATAATTCCGTTATATAGTAAAAACTATATATATTACAATGGTTTATAAATATATATTTACGCTCATCAAAGCTATATTTTTAGTAATTCGTGCTCAGCCCCTTGACACTTCAAATCATATTTATTATTTGCCAAATAACTGCTGGCACCCACCTAGTGAGAGTGCTAACAGCTCATCTTTAAATGTAAATCCAAAGACCAAACTGGGAGACCACATATGAGCTTTCGTCCCCTACATGACCGCGTACTTGTACGCCGTCTCGAGGAAGAGGAAAAATCTGCTGGCGGAATCATTATTCCCGATACTGCCAAAGAAAAGCCAAGCCAAGGCCAAGTCGTTGCTGTGGGACCTGGCGCACGTGATGAAAGCGGCAAACGCGTTCCGATGGACGTCGAAGCCGGCACCCGTATCCTGTTTGGCAAATGGTCAGGCACAGAAGTCAAAGTCGATAATGAAGACCTTCTGATAATGAAGGAATCCGACATCATGGGTGTAATCGTGGAAAAAAAACCAGCACCAGCACCAAAATCGAAGAAAAAGTAAAACTACCTAGTCTCAAACGGCAGTTTTTATCCTATCAGGATCAACACACTCCGTCACACGCGGAGCTTATTAAGAAGAGGTTAAACAGCAATGGCTGCAAAGGAAGTCAAATTTTCGACTGATGCGCGCACGAGTATGCTCGCTGGTGTCGATATTCTGGCCAACGCGGTAAAAGTTACACTCGGCCCGAAAGGTCGCAATGTCGTTCTCGACAAGTCGTTTGGTGCACCGCGCATCACCAAAGACGGCGTAACGGTTGCCAAAGAAATAGAGCTTGAAGATAAGTTCGAAAACATGGGTGTGCAAATGCTGCGCGAAGTCGCATCCAAAACCAATGACGTTGGTGGCGATGGCACCACCACCGCGACCGTTTTGGCCGCGTCCATCATTCGTGAAGGTGCCAAGTCTGTTGCCGCGGGCATGAACCCGATGGATCTGAAGCGCGGTGTTGAATTGGCCGTGACTTCTGCCCTCTCCGATCTTGAGAGCCGCTCTAAGCCAATCAAAAACTCAGCTGAAGTTGCGCAAATTGGCACGATCTCCGCCAATGGCGAAGCCATCATCGGTAATAAAATTGCCGAAGCTATGCAGAAAGTTGGCAACGACGGTGTCATAACGGTTGAAGAGTCCAAGGCTCTTGAATTTGAGCTTGATACAGTCGAAGGCATGCAGTTCGATCGAGGATACCTATCTCCTTATTTCATCACCAACGCTGAAAAGATGGTGACGGAACTCGAAGATCCCTACATTCTTCTGCACGAAAAGAAGCTCTCAAACCTACAGGCTATGCTGCCGGTTCTCGAAGCTGTTGTTCAGGCTAGTCGTCCTCTCCTCATCATTGCTGAAGATGTGGAAGGCGAGGCGCTTGCCACTCTCGTGGTAAATAAGCTCCGCGGCGGCCTCAAAGTGGCTGCAGTCAAGGCACCTGGATTCGGAGACCGTCGCAAGGCCATGCTCGAAGACATCGCCATTTTAACCGGCGGACAGGTCATTTCCGAAGACATCGGCATCAAGCTTGAAAATGTTAATCTCCAAATGCTCGGCACTGCCAAGCGGGTGTCAATCACCAAGGAAGAGACCACTATCGTAGACGGCGCTGGAAAAAAGTCAGAGATCCAGGGCCGCGTTAGCCAGATCCGTCAGCAGATAGAGGAAACTACCTCTGATTATGATAGTGAGAAGCTGCAGGAGCGTCTGGCCAAACTCGCCGGCGGTGTCGCAGTAATTCGTGTCGGTGGTGCCACTGAAATCGAAGTAAAGGAACGCAAAGACCGCGTCGATGACGCGCTTAATGCAACCCGCGCTGCGGTAGAAGAAGGCATCGTTCCAGGTGGTGGCGTGGCACTTCTTCGCTGCTCCGAAGCCATCAAAAAGCTGTCCAACCCAAATGCCGACATTCAGGCCGGCATTAATATTGTGCTGCGGGCTTTACAAGCGCCAATCCGTCAGATTGTCGAAAATGCTGGTGTTGAAGCATCAATCGTGGTTGCCAAGATCCTAGAAAGCAAGAGCGCAACCTTTGGCTTTGATGCCCAGGCTGAGCAATATGGGGATCTTGTCAAAGCAGGTATCATCGATCCAACCAAGGTCGTTCGCACCGCTCTTCAAAATGCAGCATCTGTTGCCGGCCTACTAATCACGACCGAAGCAATGGTCGCTGAAGTACCCGAGCCTAAGGGCGCAGGCGGCGGCGGAATGCCCGGCGGCGGCGGAATGCCCGACATGGGCGGCATGGGCGGCATGATGTAATCATCCGGCTCTATATAAAAATTGAAAAGGCCGCCTAGAGGGCGGCCTTTTTATTTTAAAAGCATTTCATCGCAAGTGATTAGCTCAGAACCAGAAACCATGCGCCCAAAACACCAACATTCCAGATATCATCACACACCTTCAGCTGATTGCCGACGGCGATCAAACCCATCTAACCAACTCTAACAAGCTTCTTCTAATCGCTTAATTAGTTGCTCATATAGGGAATTTCTGGACTCAAAAATATAATCTTGTCGGGACACTGTCACCCGGCCGGCACCCATTGTTCGAAGTGCCCTAGTAACTTCATAAAGACGGTCCTGGCGAACCAGTAGTTCAAGCGCTCCATTGCGCTGATCGGAAAGTTCAATACCACCGGCATCATCGATAAGCTCATCGAAAAAATTGGCCCTCCGAGATCCCATATTGGTACCAACCAGAAAAACATCTCGCGCACGCGCTTCTGCCGCAACAAGACCAAGAACATGGGCAAGTGTGTCGCGTGCGCCCTCATTCCAATCCGCTACAAGACTCGCTACAAGACAGGCTTCGCTCTTTAATATGGCTCCATCGTCTAGAACCTTCAATCCATTGGCGGCAAGTGTTGATCCCGTGGTTGTAATATCCACGATGATTTCTGCGGTGCCCGCGATGGGCGCGCCTTCAGTTGCCCCAAGGCTTTCAACCACTCGGTAGTCGGCAATCCCAAATGACGAAAAATACGCCTGAGTTAGATTAATATATTTGGTCGCGACCCTCATTCTACGCCCATGCCTCAAGCGAAAAGCATGCGCAACATCGTCAAGATCATCCATCGTAGAAACATCAATCCACGATTGAGGAACAGCTACAACAACCGTGGTCTCACCAAACCCAAGCTTAGTCAAAACCTCAACCCGAGTTCTAGGATTGACCATGGATTCGTGAATCAAATCCTCGCCCGTTACACCAAGATGAACTGATCCAGATGCAATCTCGCGTGCAATTTCTGCAGCCGGGAGAAAGGCTATTTCAGCGCCCTCTACCCCAGCAATTCTCCCACAATAGTTTCTCATACCGCGCGGCCGTTCGAGCCGAAGACCTGCGCGGGCAAAAAAGACACAAGCATTTTCTTCCAAACGACCCTTACTTGGAACAGCTAGTACAAGAGGCCCACTCATTTATGCTCTCCGGAAAGAAAGACAAGCCTATCGATATAGATCGAGCAGCCAACAGCGGATAGCGTATTTGAATCACCGATGTCACTTAAGAAGTTGTCATATCGGCCGCCGCTTGCAAGTGGTCCGACAGCCTGCGTGATCTGATCATGTGCTTCAAATACAAAGCCAGTATAATACTCAATTCTCCGGCCAACTGTGGTGGAAAAGACTGCATCATCCAGATTTATTGCAAGATTTTCTGCAATCTCAAGACGCTTTTCAAACCCCCCTATGGAAGAGTTTAGATCTAGTCCGGCCCGGCGTGCAAAGTCGCGCAACTGGCCCGGCGCATCTTTAGCATTAGCTTCGATGGATAGAAATTTATCGATCAACTCACCTACTTCAAGCGAAGGGCGTTCGCCCTCAGCCTCGCGAGCTTTTTGCGCATAACGGGCAGCAATTTCATCAGCCTCCCGCCCGCCCGCTCCGCTCACACCCGCAATTGCCATAACTTCGGCTATGATCACGCGCGCATCTTCACGTTCCATGCGCGACAACGAACCCCCAAGAGCAGCTTCATCTGGCATAGTAATTGATGATTTTTGCAACAGCGATAACACCATATCTTCTGATAACGTATGGCGCCAATATAGACGGCGAAGACGGCCACTCCACATTTCCCCAAGATTTAGCGAGCCTATCAGCGCTTCGAAGAGACCCACATCCCCCAATATAAGCTTGGGCGAACCTATGCCCGCACGTTGTAGGGCGCACACCGCTAAAGCAAGAGTATCAGCATCCGCTTCAGCCGCATTACCAGCTCCGAAATTCTCAATCCCAACCTGCCGAAACTCCGCCGACACACGTGTTAATTCATCCGGATTAGGATAACGAAAAGCGAAGCCAGAATAGGAGTAACGCCCCCCATCTGGAGGTCCATTTGCGATTTGCCAATGCGCCAGAGGCAGAGTAAAATCTGGTCTCATAGAAAATTCGGTACCATCGGGTGCGGTGGTAATCAAAAGACGCTTCCGAATGCTTTCGCCCATGTGATCGAGCACCGCGTCAGCGGGCAACATCATACCCGGCTCGATGGGCAGATAACCTTCACCAGCAAAATATTGAGCCAATTCACGCATAAGCGCTTCGGCACTATCAGAAAAATGTGCGACATTCATGACGATGACCCAGGCTCGAGCCCATGACGACTGAGGTAGGCTATTACTGTTTCAACCATACGCTGGCGTTCCACGGTTTCTTGTGCCGGTCGGCTAGATATCCACTCGGTACGATTGCTTATTTCACCAGCCAACCTCTCGCCCTCGATCAGATCTTTGACCGTCACGACACCGCTTTCACGCTCAATTGTCCCCTCGATCACGACCACCGGTGCTCTCCGGCGATTAGCGTATTTCATCTGCGCCTTCATGCCGGAAGTTCCAAGATAGGGCTCGGCACGTACTCCAGCATAATGTAATTCTTGCGCCATAGCGTGATAACCAGCCTGCTCATCATGGTCCATCGCCAGAATAACCACCGGTCCGCGAACATTATCTTCACCAGCCCTATTCAAGAATTTAAGCGCGGCAAAAAGCCTGCTAATGCCAACTGAATAACCCGTGGAAGGCACGCTCTGTCCACTAAATCTGGAAACCAAGTCATCATAGCGCCCCCCCCCGCCAACAGAGCCAAAGCGAACGGGCCGTCCATCAGCACCATTTGCCTCGAACATCAATTCCGCTTCAAACACAGCGCCGGTGTAGTATTCAAGGCCACGCACAACCGAAGGGTCAAATGAAATCTGCGTCTCACCATATCCGCATGCGTTCAGCTGTTCACCAATCTGACTGAGTTCTTCCAACCCGGCATCACCAACATCCGATCCACTAGCAAATTTGGCCATCTCACTAAGAGTATCAGTTCGGTTTGACCTCTGTGATTGAGCAAATCCCATCACCTTATCAATTTGGTCTGAACTAAGATCGGCACCACGTGTGAAATCACCTGAATCGTCCTTGCGTCCAGCCCCTAGCAAAAGCCGAACGCCCGGAGCTCCCAGCCGATCAAGCTTGTCAATAGCCCGCAGCACCATCAAACGCTGGCATGCACCCTCGCTCTCATCACCGGCAAGATCAAGATTAGCAAGAACACCATCCATTAGCTTTCGGTTTGAGACGCGAACCATATACTCCCCGCGATCAATACCAACTGCTTCAAGACCATCGGCCGCGATCATTGCCATCTCCGCATCAGCTGCCGAATTTGCAGTTCCTACCGTATCTACGTCCATTTGCAAGAATTCCCGAAACCTCCCCGGTCCCGGTTTTTCATTGCGCCACACTGAGCCAAACTGATAACGCCGGAACGGCTTGGCCAGTTGATCAAAGTTCTCCGCAACATAGCGAGCCAAAGGAGCGGTCAAATCATAGCGCAGCGACATCCACTGCTTATCATCGTCAAGCAGCGAAAAGACCCCTTGATTAGGGCGATCTAGATCGGGAAGATATTTTCCAAGAGCTTGAGTGTACTCGAACGATGAGGTTGATAGTGGTTCAAATCCACGAATTTCATAAATGCTTGAAAGCTTGGAAATCATGAGTCGCGTGGCACGCACTTCCTCGCCTACCTCATCATGAAATCCCCGCGGCAGCTCCGCTTTCGGGCGGATTGGCATTGCACGCTTGTTCATTTTTAAGACCTGATTGACTTTGGCCGCACGGTTCTCGATGGTAACGCTGCAACCTTATACTAGCATTTCACGCTGATTCGGTGCCGCTTCTAACCGATACACGTAAGACCAGCAAGTCTTGCCCAATTTATTGGCATAAAACCGAGCACCGCGTCGACATCACCTTCGCAGACCTTACAGACATTTTTTCATTGTTTCCTGGATCATAAAATTCAACAAGAATTTTACGATTACCTTCACCAACATTACATTTTTGCGCAGACTTCTGCATTGAACTAGCGCCACGACCTCACTCAACACTAAACGCTTTAACCTCTCGTCGCATAATCCGTTTCCCCGCAATAACTATTCTTTTGAAATTAACAGCCGTTTGCTAACAATCTATTTGTTCAGCGCTACAAATAACGAACTTAACCCAAGGAAAAGTAAAATGCTGATAGGCGTTCCAAAAGAGACCAAGGAGCATGAATACCGAATAGGATTAACTCCGGGTAGCGTTCGTGAATTGACCCATCGGGGTCACTCCGTGATCGTAGAAACTGATGCTGGCACCGCGATCGGATTGACCGACCCCGACTATCAAAACGCCGGCGCTGAAATAGTCGGAAGCGCCGAAGATATATTCTCGCGTGCCAAAATGGTTGTGAAAGTCAAAGAGCCCCAGCCAATTGAGTGCGCACAGCTACAAGATGGCCAGATTCTCTTCACATATTTGCATCTTGCCGCCGATCGTCCGCAAGCCGAATCACTATTAAGCCGTGGAGTTACTGCGATCGCGTATGAAACCGTCACCGATTCCGAAGGAGGGTTGCCGTTGCTAGCGCCGATGAGTGAGGTTGCTGGCCGCATGTCGGTCCAAGCCGGCGCTAATGCGCTTGAAATGGACACTGGCGGCAGAGGCGTGCTGTTGGGCGGCGTACCAGGGGTCACAGCTGCCAATGTTGTTGTTATTGGCGGCGGCGTAGCCGGCACTAATGCCGCCCGCATGGCAATGGGACTTGAGGCAAAAGTTACCGTCCTCGATAACGATTTGCGCCGTCTTTATGCTCTCGATCTGCAATTCGGACCAACCTTGAACACAATCTATTCAACCGTTGCATCAATCGAAGACTATGTTCTTCAAGCTGACCTCGTAATCGGTGCGGTTTTGGTCCCCGGAGGGTCCACGCCTTGCTTGGTGACCGAACAGATGGTCAAACAGATGCGCCGCGGATCAGTGCTGGTTGATATTTCAATCGATCAGGGCGGCTGTTTTGAAACATCGATTCCGACCTCCCATTCACAGCCTACATATGTACGCCATGAAGTGGTACATTATTGCGTAACCAATATGCCCGGAGCTGTCGCACGCACATCAACATTTGCGCTGAACAATGCAACTCTACCCTACACGCTCGCATTGGCTGACAAAAACGTCCACAAAGCGCTCTGCGATGATACCCACTTGCGAAATGGTCTGAATACCATGGGCGGTCATCTAACCCATGCCACTGTTGCCGAAGCGTTGAATGTCGATCATAAACCCGCAAGTGATGCGCTCGAGCTTTGACCCCATCTTGAGTGTCACACCACCAGCGGGCGTTTTTATCTATCAGCCAACCAACACATCACTCTCAGTGTCTACGACCGTTTCAGTGGCATGTCTTCCTTCCATGATCTGCGGCATATCTCCGCCACTTGCCCAATCAAGGAGCTCTACACTATGGACTATGGGGATGTTACAGCCGGCTGCTATCTGATTGATGCATCCAATATTTCCCGTCGCCACGACATCCGGTAATACTTTTTCAATATTGGAAACTTTTCGGCTACGCAGAGCCTCCGCAATTTCCGGCTGAAGAATATTGTATGTGCCCGCAGATCCGCAACACAAATGGCCTTCAGGCACATCAATCACCTCAAATCCAGCCTGTTTGAGTAAATGGTACGGCTCCGAGTTAATTTTCTGCCCGTGCTGCAAGGAGCATGCCGCGTGATAAGCAACGCGCAGCTTGGGCACATGTGCTGAAGGTCTAAAACTACGTTCAACCATAAATTCGTGAATGTCTTTGGCTAATCCCGCTATCCTCTCCGCTTTTACCGTATAGTTGGGGTCATCGCGCAGCATATGGGCGTAATCCTTAATTGTGGTGCCGCAGCCTGATGTCGTGATGATAATCGCCTCAAACTCGGTGCGTTTGATCTCGGCGGTCCAAAGATTAATCATCCGACGCGCTGCTTTTAGCGCCTCTTCCTTGCGGCCCATATGATGGGCTAATGAACCGCAACAACCCTCTCCGCGAGATATCATTACTTCAAATCCATGCCGCGTGAGAAGATTGATGGTAGACCGCATGATCTCAGGGCGCAGCGTTGGCTGAACGCATCCTTGCATCACTAAAACCCGGCCAACGCTTTTATACGGCACGCAGACCTCAATCTTCTTCATCCGGGGAAGCCGGCGCGGCGCTAAAGATAACAGAGCAGAGAAACGGTCAAGACTAGAGAACTTTTTTAAAATCGGTGCCAAAGGGCGCAAAAACAGCGAGACGATGACGGCTAGTTTAAACAGCTTCCGCCTTGGCAAAATGAAAGCCAAGAATGCACGCAACATTCGATCTTCAAACGATCGCTGATAAGTTCGTGCTATATGCACGCGAGCGTAATCGATCAGATGCATGTAGTTGACGCCCGACGGACAGGTGCTCATACATGAAAAACAAGACAGGCAGCGATCCACATGGGTGACTATCTCATCACTAGCGTCACGATCATTTTCCAGCATGTCCTTGATTAGATTAATACGCCCTCGCGGACTGTCGAGTTCATCACCTAGCAAAACATATGTAGGGCAAGTCGCGATACAAAAACCGCAATGCACGCAATTACGGAGAATTTTCTCGCTAGCGGCCACATCTGGATTTTCCAGCTGTTTTTTAGTGAACTCTGTGCGCATTATCGACCTCAAACTCCCGCATACATTCGACCTGGACTTAAGATTGCATAGGGATCGTAGGCAGCCTTTATTCTGCGGGTAAGAGCAGCAACTGGATCGCTCTGTGGCTCAAATACATTGACCGCACTGCGCATTTCCGGAGAAGCGCGCATCAGCATTGCGTGCCCGCCAAACCGATCAAGAACCGTGCGAATTACTTCGGCCCCGCCATCGCCATATCCAGGTTGCATCAGCCAGATGCGCCCACCTCCCCAGTCATAGAGTGCCTCAAAATTCTCGCATCTCGAGATGTTGCGCACTACATCGGGAGCTCTTCCAGGAACAGTCGAGATGCGCCAAATGGCATCTTCACTAGCGCTATCAAACAGCGTTACATCACGCACCTCGCGCCATACTCTTGGCGATATGTTCTCATCTAGCGTTTCAACCTCTCCAAATGATTTCAGCGCATTTGCCAAAATATCTTTCCGCGCCCTTACCGAGGGGAGAAAACCTTCGATGCGCAGCGCAGTGACTGACTTTTTGAACAAAGATACCTCGGAGATCTCGGACCGCGCAGCAAGTTTTGCTGAAAAATGCGCTGCACCAGAAACACTGGCGCTAGACCCTAGCGCCACACTCATCGCCCTCACTGCTTCATCAATCGATAGGCCGAAAACCACAGTCGTCATCTCTGCTTCCGGCCTAGGAACAACCTTGAGAGTGACTTCAGTCATTGCCACAAGTGTTCCCCATGACCCGGCGAGCAGTTTGCATAAATCATATCCGGTAACATTCTTCATCACCCGCCCACCGATATTAACCGTTTCAGCCCGCCCCGTCACGGCACGCATGCCGAGAAGATGATCACGCGCAGCCCCGGCGGAGATGCGCCGTGGACCTGAAAGATTAGTCGCTACAGCACCGCCGATAGTGCCTATTTTTGCCGAACTTCGCAGAAATTGACTAAGATCAGGTGGATCAAAAGCAAGCTGCTGATTTTGCCCCTCAAGCACGGTTTTAATATCGCTCACGGCCGTGCCAGCCTTGGCCGATAACACAAGTTCTCCAGGCTCATAAAGACTAATGCCTGTAAGTTCACTCAAATTAAGAGTATTTTCAGTCTGCATAGGTCGTCCGATAGAACGCTTAGTTCCCCCAGCTACAAGCTCGAGTGACTTTCGTTCGGCCATGGCCCAGCTGAGCACCCGCGCGGTTTCCACTTCATTGCACGGCTTTAGCACGCCTCCCATAGCACTCAAAACCTCGGAATATCAGGAAACGGTATCTGACCGCCGTGGATGTGCATCCGCCCAAGTTCGGCACAGCGATGCAGCTTAGGAAATACTTTCCCCGGATTAAGTAGACTATGCGCATCAAATGCGCATTTGACCCGCTGTTGCTGCTTTAGCTCATTTTCTGAAAACATCACCGGCATCAAGTCTCGTTTCTCAACGCCGACTCCATGCTCACCCGTCAGGACACCTCCTACTTTAACGCAGAGCTTAAGAATATCAGCACCAAATTGTTCCGCTTTCTCGAGCTCATGTGGTTTATTCCCATCATAAAGGATCAACGGATGCAGATTACCATCGCCTGCATGAAATACATTTGCAATTCCAAGACCATGCTCCTTGGACATGCGCGTTATCTCCTCCAGAACAAAGGGAAGCTGGCTGCGTGGGATTGTTCCATCAACGCAGTAATAATCAGGTGAGATACGTCCGACTGCTGGAAAGGCGGCTTTTCGTCCTGCCCAAAATAACGTGCGCTCGTCCTCGCTCTGACTAACGCGCAAATGCATAGACCCGCAGCCTTCAGCAATCTTTCTCACCCGCTTAAGCAGCACATCAACCTCTACTTGCGGACCATCGAGCTCAACAATAAGCAACGCTGCTACGTCAAGTGGATAACCAGCATTCACAAACTCTTCAGCCGCACGAATAGCCGGCTTGTCCATCATCTCCATGCCGGCAGGAATAATACCTTCGGAAATAATCTTGCCAACACAGTCAGCCGCCGCACCAGTAGTATCAAATCCGATCAGAATTGCCCTCGCAGTCTCTGGTGATCGCAAAATTCGAACTGTTACTTCGGTGACGACTCCAAGGAGTCCTTCCGAGCCAATCATCAGCCCGAGCATATCATACCCATCAGCGTCCAGATGTTTGCCACCAAGACGGATAACCTCACCTGTAATCAAAACCACTTCAAGACCAAGGACGTTGTTTGTCGTCAGGCCATATTTAAGGCAGTGAATACCCCCAGAATTTTCTGCAACATTACCGCCAATTGTACACGCTATCTGGCTCGAGGGGTCTGGAGCATAGTAAAATTCCTTTTCCTCAACAGCGTTAGAAATAGCCAGATTAGTGACCCCTGGCTGTGCCACAACACATCTGTTTTCATAGTCAATATCAAGGATCCGGTTGAGTTTTGAAAGGACCAGCAACACGGCGTCGGCCAACGGTAAAGCACCGCCGGAGAGTGATGTCCCAGCGCCGCGCGGAACCACACGGATATTGTTTAAATGACAATATCGCAGCACCTTAGATACTTGCTCTGTGGTGCACGGCAGCACAACCACCATGGGTATCTGCCGATAGGCGCTAAGCCCGTCACTCTGAAAAACTCGCATCTCAGTCTCATGCGAAACAACGCAATTGGTCGGTAGCATCGACTCAAGATTACTAACTATATCGTGCCTACGCGCAACCACCCTCTTGTCCAAGTCCGGCATCTTCAGCATAATCACCCCGCTTGCCCCTTATAGACTCAATGGAGTCGGACGCCATTTAGTCCCAACATGCAAACAATCGAAACTGAGATACCTAAAATCGATCGTTCAACCAACTCCTCGATCATACATATACTATGCGTGCTCGCATTTGAGATTATCCGTCTTCAAGGAATGATAAGTTGATCAC
Organism: Alphaproteobacteria bacterium; assembly: GCA_963582255.1. Lineage (GTDB taxonomy): Bacteria > Pseudomonadota > Alphaproteobacteria > Rhizobiales > TMED25 > CAUZRD01. Next base: position 16,801 of record CAUZRD010000023.1, read on the forward strand.
ATCGCAGCATGTTGGCCTATTTATAACCTGCCTAACTGATCTATTTCGTCCAAGTGTTGGATTCGCATCTGTAAAATTACTGCGCGATGCCGGATGCAGGGTAACCGTTCCCCGGAACCAAACCTGTTGTGGACAGCCGGCCTATAACTCGGGAGATCGAGCTAGCGCCCAAAAAATCGCCAAAATGGTAATCGAGGAGTTTGAGCCATTCGACTACGTGGTTGCGCCCTCTGCATCATGCGCAGCAATGCTTTCAAAACACTATAAAACACTATTCACTGACGACCTCTGGATCCGTCGTTCCCATGCGCTCGCCGCAAAAACATATGAGATCGTAAGTTTTCTATATGACGTGTGTGAATATGAGGTGCACGACATTACCTTCAATGAAACCGTTACCTATCATGATTCCTGTTCAGCGTTGCGCGAGCTACACATCAAAGACCAACCGCGGCATCTACTCGCAGGAATTGACGGTCTTAAACTTGAAGAGTTGGATGAGGCCGAGACATGTTGCGGTTTTGGCGGAACATTTTGCGTAAAATACCCCGAAATATCAGGCGAAATGGTGGGCCGAAAAACCGCTGCCATCACCGCGACTAACGCTACCACAGTGCTTTCCAGTGATCTTGGCTGTCTGCTTAATATCGCCGGCAAAATTCACCGTGACGGTTTGAAGATAAAAACGCGTCACATCACCGAAATTCTTTCCGGCAGCCTCAATAAAGCGGCAATCGGCGATCCTCCAACCAAAATCTGATCCATGCGCTCGACATCTCATAAGTTTAAGTCAAATGTCCGCGCCGCAATTGCTGATCGCCACCTACAGCAGGTGATGAAAAACTCACGCCAAGGCTTTGTCGAGAACCGAGCCCACGCTATCAGCACATTGCCGGAATTTGACCGCCTACGCGATGATGCCAAGAACATCAAAGATCACACCCTCTCTCATCTCGACCTTTATCTACAGCACTATGAAGCAGCGGTGGAGAAGTCCGGGGGCACGGTTCACTGGGCACAAACCCCAGCCGATGCCTGCAGCATAATTTGCGATATAGCCCGTGCCGCCAACGCCCGAAAGATCACCAAGGGAAAATCCATGGTATCTGAGGAGATTGGCCTCAACCAACACCTCAAAAAAGAGGGATTCGAGGTCATCGAAACAGACCTT
>CAUZRD010000024.1:0-17840 GCA_963582255.1 Alphaproteobacteria bacterium
TATTTTGGATTTTTACTGCACCCACCCCATCGGCTGTTTCTCGATAGGATAATGTCAAATGGAAGTATATTGTAGCGTATCGATTAAAAATTTTAGTCCTTCGGAGACAATACAATGAGCGACGGTGCTGCAGCCATCCTGGTAGCTAAGCAACCACGTATTAACTGGACCTATCTATGGGGTGTTGCCGCGGTAGCTGTGGCGTTGATTGTAGCTGTTAACAGCGAGAGCCATTGGCTCCTCAATTTCTTCCACGTTATCACGGGGGTCTTGTGGACTGGGATCGATTTGTTCATGGGATTTATTATCGGACCAATCCTGAGGAGCCTCGATATTTCGACTCGGCGTGAGATTATTACACGGCTTGTTCCACGCATGCTATTTTTGATGCCAACACTCGCTATTGCCACGAGTGTTGCGGGTATCGAGTTGGCTGGACGCGCAGGTTATATGGCGATTGATTGGCCGGAATATGGGTGGGTATTGGCTGCTCTTGTCATTGTAACAGTGCTCACCGTACAGGGGCTTGGTATTCTCCTGCCAATCAACGTTATCGTGTTTTTGCAGCTGCGCGAGCCCGAGCCAGACTTGGCTCGCATTGGACGTCTCATGCGCATTTACTTCCTGACAGTGGCTTCGCAAGGCATTATGCAGTTGGCAATTATCCTTGTCATGGCGCGTTTCGTTACAGGGCTTTAAAGCGCTAATATGAGATGTTGGTATTCACGTGGGACGTGAATAGGGGGTCGCGGCCATACCAAGAAATGAATTGAATATGCACCGCAGTTGATATTAGGCTGGTTGCTCAGTCTCAAGTTCCTTGAACATTTTGGTTATAGCCCTCAGTGCATGGTTAGTCTTCGGCAACCCGATATAGGGGGAGCACTGAACAATGATAGCGATAATCTCATCCTTGGTGAGGCCAAGATTTAGGGCTGAGCGCGCGTGCCAAGTAAGCTCATCTGGGAGATCTTGTGCCGCCATTGCACACATGACGCAGATCTCTTTAGTTTTGAGATCGAGTAAGGGCTGGCTCCAGACCATGCCGAAGCACCACTCCATGACGCCTTGGGTATGAGTGGAAGAAATTTCGTAGAACTCCTGAGAGGCTTGACCGTCTTCACCATAAATTCCCATCTGATTTCGTATGTTGCGGGCCTTTTCCAAGCGCTCTTTTACGTCTGGCGTTTCAAGTTGATCCCACACGGTTTCAACGCTCATATGCAAATTCCTTTGTGTTGTTGTTGATAAAAGTTTCTTGTTTCTGCTCCGGTAGTGAATAGCCCGGTGTAGGGGGCGCTTTGAGGAGTATATATCAGCGGCAAACTGTTTAGGTATGGTTATGGCCTGATCTTAGGTATGGTTTCTGTCTAGACCCATATGTTGTATCTTAAGCTGCCCTCCAGAGGGAAGTATTAGCTTCGAACGGGTTCTGTGGTAATTGGGCGGTCTTTCCTAGTGAGATATTTTGGTATTAAGAGCATTTTTTGGACACTTAATGGGGTTGCAATAGTAACAATTCTATTCTTTTAATCTATTTTTCTCAAAAATAATGAGTCCTTCAGTGAGCGCACCGGCGCAGAGCAAATACATGGCCGGCCGGAAGGCTGATGCTACGGTGTTTACAATCCTGTTTGCTATTAGTTTTGCCCATTTTCTCAACGATACTATCCAATCACTTCTTCCCGCCCTTTATCCGGTCATCAAGGAAACCTTCGCGCTTAGTTATGGTCAGATAGGGATTATTACCCTTGTCTTTCAAATGAGCGCTGCGTTTTTTCAGCCGCTTGTAGGGTTTTTAGCAGATAAGCGACCGATGCCTTATTCGCTGGTGATCGCCATGGCCCTCACCTTTGTAGGCGTGCTGCTTTTATCGGTGGCACCAACCTACGCGGTCCTACTCGTGGCGGCGTTGTTCATCGGGCTAGGTTCATCAATTTTTCACCCCGAATCATCACGAGTGGCAAGGATGGCCGCAGGTAAGAAACGCGGCCTCGCTCAGTCACTCTTCCAGGTAGGAGGCAACGCAGGCAGCGCTATGGGACCTTTGCTGGCAGCCTTCGTCATAGTAGCCATTGGCCAGTCGGGTATTGCTTGGTTTTCCACCATTCCGCTGATTGGAGCCGTCGTATTATGGAAAGTTTGTAGGTGGTATCGCGATAGAGTTTATGAAAGGGCAATTGGCGCCAAGCATGCCGCGGCCGACCTGTTTTTACTTTTACCACGAACACAAGTTACCTTGGCAATTGTCATACTGTTGACGCTTATTTTTTCTAAGCAGTTCTATATGACAAGCCTCATGAATTATTACACTTTCTATCTGATCGAGGTGTTTCATGTGGCTGTTCCGACGGCGCAGATTTACCTGTTTTTCTATTTGTTTTCTGTTGCGTTCGGGACGTTACTTGGTGGTTGGTTAAGCGACTATTTTGGTCGCAAGACGATCATCTGGTTTTCGATTCTAGGTGCTCTACCGTTTACGTTAATGCTGCCCTACGCGGGTCTTCTATGGACTGCAATTTTGACCATCATTATAGGCACGATCATGGCGTCTTCCATGGCCGTTATTGTCGTTTTTGCTCAGGATCTCATCCCCGGAAGAATTGGAATGGTATCGGGCCTATTCCTCGGCTTTGCATTCGGCATGGGGGGTATCGGCGCGGCTCTACTTGGCCAGCTTGCCGACCATACAAGCTTACAATATGTCTACAAGATATGTTCGTTCTTGCCAGCTATGGGTATTGTTGCTGCTTTCCTTCCCGATATAGAGCGAAAAGTCAGACAGCTACCGGATTAATTTTCCCACAATACATTTTGCGCTTCATTTTTGCGTGTTGAGCAGGTTACATTTAGCGGTATTTATCGTCGTTCGAGTTGCGTTGGCCTAAATTTGTTGCTGATAAGTTGCATCTGATTATTGAGCAAGACTTTACTGGCCTAATGGGCGTCTTACGCGTCAGGGCGCGAGGATTTTCAAATACTAGGCTGCCGGGTGGTGACGAAAACGGGTCATCAAACCCTTCACTGGTGCAAGAGGTAAAAATTGATGAAAATCCGCCCTGATGATCTGGATTTCAGAGAACGACATCACCTATTTTCTGGGACTATGGTGCCGCGCGGCATCTATCTGATCTCGACAGTCAGTGAGGACAATATCCTCAACGTTGCTCCGTTCGCTTCTATCGTTACTGTCTCTGTTCAGCCGTCTCTTCGTGGCTTCGAGGTTTCAACGAGGAAAACCGGGGAGCCGAAGGATACTCTCAGGAACATCTGGTTTACGAATGATTTTGTGATCAACCTAGTCGACGAGAGTATGGCAGAGGCTATGAACCTGGCATCGGCCGACTATTCCCCAGATATTGATGAATTCAAGGAGACTGGATTGACTCCGGTGAGCGCTGACATGGTGAGTTCGCCGAGAGTGGGCCAATCTGCGGCCGCGCTCGAATGCAAGGTTATACAGATTCTAGAATTTGGAGAGTTTCCACGAATTTCTAGATTTGTAATTGGCGAGGTGGTGTTGATGCATATCAAAGACGAATACTTGATCGATGGAGAGTTGGACAAATCAAAACTTAATGCCCTGGGCCGACTTGGTGGTGACCTGTTCTGCCGCACTTCCGATACATTTGTTATGAAGCGGGACTTCGTCCTTTGAAGTGTTTTTCCGAATGATAGTGCTGGTTGGTGTCGCCAACTCTGTTTTCGCCAAGTGTGTCTGTATTAGGCCAGAGCTTAAAATTCATGCGCCCATTATCTAGATGAATGAAAGTCCCCCATTTACCTGGATTGTTTGGCCGGTCTGGTAGGGGTTGGCGATGACCATGAGGACAACGAGAGCAACTTCTTCGGGTTTACCTGCTCGTCCAACGGGGACCCGGTTTGCTGCCTCTTCTAGACTTGTAGGCAGCATATCCGTTTTAATTAGCGAGGGTGCGACCGCATTAACTGTGATGCCGTCCTTGGCTAGCTGCGAGGCGTATCCCCGGGTTAGGCCCTCCATGCCGGCCTTAGATGCATTGTAATGGACGCCAATACCTCCGCCACCACGCGCTGCCCCGGATGTGATGTTAACGATCCGGCCCCAGCGCTTCGCACGCATGGAGAGATATGTGGCTTGCGTGCACAGGAACGTAGACTTTAAATTGACGGCAATGGTTTCATCCCACTCAGCCTCGGATAGATTGTCGATGCTGCATATGTGGCCAATACCAGCGTTATTAATGAGAATATCGATCGGTCCGAGCGCGCACTCGATCTTGCCGATCATTCCGGCAACGAGGTCGCTTTTCGATACATCAGCACCGATTGCGATTGCTCGTCGACCAAGGGCTTCCACCGTGTTAGCAACTTTCTGAGCGGCAGCCCCACTTTCGTTGAAATTGATTGCCACATTAGCACCCGCTTGCCCAAGAGCTAGCGCAATAGCTGCACCAATCCCACGTGATCCACCAGTTACCAATGCAACGCGCCCCGTAAGATCAGGGGTCATACTCATGTTGAGGTCCTCGCTTTGCGGCTTCAAATTACGACCTCAGCGCAATTGGTAAATCAGGCTGTTATGTCGCGCTAATGTTAGGCTTATTTTAGTAGGGATAAGATGCAATTGGTCGAGCCCCATCTTGGTGGGGTTATCTTGTAATTAAGAGGTTGTAGTTGCAAGGGAACGCATGTGTGTGAGCCGGTGTTTTATGATCGAGCTAAGTGCGCCCGCCGTTCAAGATAAAAACCGTAGGCTTCGGGCAGAACTCTATGTGGGTCGTGATGGCCGAGCTCAAGTGCGGCGTGGTATACCCAGTTGGGGTCGGCCATTAACTCACGGCCAAGAGCGATGAAGTCTGCGCTTCCCTCAGCTAGAATTTGTTCTGCTTGCGCGGCCTCAGTGATAAAACCGACAGCCATGGTATTAATCTCGGCGCCTGTGCGGATTGCGCTGGCGTAAGGGACTTGGAATCCGGCGCCAGGATGGGTGTGACTTAGCGAAAGTGAAGAACTCAGCCCGCCCGACGAACAGTCGATCAGGTCTACCCCTATGTTTTTGAGTTCTTTGGAAAGTGCAATTGTATCGTCCAGGTCGACACCTGCACCGTCAACGGCGGAAATTCGGTACCAGACCGGTAAACTTTTGGGCCAGATAGCACGTACGGCCTCAGCCACTTCTAGTGCGAATTTCATCCTGGCCGAGCGGTCTCCTCCGTAGCTGTCGCGACGTTGATTGACCGCCGGTGAGAAAAACTGATGAATAAGATACCCGTGAGCACCATGGATTTCAACAATTTCAAATCCGGCATTGAGCGCACGCTGAGCCGCCGTTGCAAAGTTGCGGATAGTTCTGTCGATGTCAGATTTGGTCATCTCTTCCGGTGTGGGCCATGTCTCATTGATGGGCGTTGCGTTCGATGAAATCGTCTGCCATGGAGGCTCTGTATCTCTGAGAGAAATTGGAGTTGCCCCCTCTTGAGGTCGTCGCGCGCTGGCCTTTCGACCGGCATGGGCAAGTTGGATTGCTGGTATTGCATCATGCGCGAGATACATTTTAGCAATCTTGGCTAGCCCCGAAGTATGAGTATCATCCCATAACCCCGTGCAGCCGTGAGTGATGCGGCCTTCTGGTGAGACCGCGGTAGCTTCTACCATACCCACTGCAACACCGCTTAGGGCAAACCTGGCGTGGTGCTGATAATGCCAGTCGGCAACACAACCATTCTTGGCCTGGTACTGGCACATTGGTGAGACCACAACACGGTTGCGGAAATTTAGACCACGCTGTGTGGCCGGCTGAAAAACATTGGGGAGTTTCGTGGTCGTATTCATGATCGCTATCACCTGAATATGAGATGCTTATGCCGCAACTTTCGGTGTTATCGTATCGAGATGGCTACCGGAAACGATGATTTCATCATGCCCGATGTAGGTGGTGTAAACAATTGACTTCTATACAAAAGATGCAAACTTGGATGCCCATGATACTTTTGAAACAAAGAAAAATAGCTGCTCGGCATAACAATACGCATTGTTGGCACTATTGAGGTATGCCTGTCCGCAAAGAAATCGAAATTGGTGGCGGAGCCAATAGGTAGCCAACGAGCGGCACGCTTGGAGCGGCAGCTATCGGGAGAAGGCAACAGGAACTACCCGGAGCCGATCTCCGCATGGTTCTGTTTGGCCTCATCTGGTTGAAAGCAGTGGAATTCCGGCGTTTTCAAGTACCGTGTGTATGTTTCCCCGGGCAGGTTTAAGGCGGCCGGCGTCGACCGCAAGCATCGCATCAACAATTGCGCGCGTCGCCGGAACGTCTAATCCGATCTCAACCGCTCGATCTAGCACATGGCCGTTGATAAAGCGGATTTCGCTCAACCGCCCCTTGGCCACATCCTGTCCCATCGAAGACATGCGATTGGCACCCTGGCTACGCCTGGCGATTGTGCCGTCGAGTACCGCGTGGGTTTCCGGAGTGTCTGCATCAGCCCATTGCTGTGCTGAATGCCCACCAAAATCCTCAACGCCGTGGCCGAGAGCAATCCCAACCGCTGCGGCTTCCTTCGCCAGTTGAATCTGAAGTGTCCGACAGGTGGGATCAGCTGCCAGCTCGGCCGAGCCCAGACCGGATATGCCAACCACGGGATTGCCCATGCAGTTGAGTGCAAGCTTTGCCCAGCGTTCGCCCCATAGGTTGAGCGTAATTTTTCCTGCATCAATCGGATCGAAGAGGTCTATCAGCCAGTGCAGCCGTTCTGTGTCACTGCCATCGTGTTCTCCTGCACGGAATACCGTGTGGCCAAGCTCACGCTGACGCTTTTCACCTGGTCGGTGAGCTTTGCCAGCCACGTACATCTCCACCGCGATGGCAGACATTATTAGGCCAACGGACCTCTCGCGGCCGACGGCGGCAGCAATATCGGGGTCTGGCCAGGAGTTCTGGGCGGAGACGATAAATCCTTTAGACGAAACGAAAGTGTCGACGAACCTCGCTGCCCATCGGGTGTCATATGCCTTGACCGCAACAAATCCGACCTCGAAGGGCTTCTCCCGAGCTAGTTTTTCACTTTCATGCAAGTGAACCATACGAGGATGGGCAACAAAACTCTCGTGAGGGCCACTGATGGCGAGGCCGTCAGAGGTAATCTTTTCCACCTGTTCGGTCCAATGCTCAACCAGAGTTACATCGTGTCCAATATGGGAAAGCCAGCCGCCGAGATAGGTGCCGACAGCACCAGCGCCTATAAAGATGAGACGTGCCATGGAGGTTCCCTTTTCTTGCACACTGAAGCGTAGCGTTAGTCAAAGTGATATAACAACAATATTCGAGTAAGAAATATGGATATGCAAAGTCAGCGTTTATATACTAGTGTTATTACAGGTCCCTTTCTCCTTACCGGAGCTGTTGTCTAGCAAACAATAAAAATATTATGACAAAATTAGCTATCCTATCAACCAAAAATTTTGTTGTTGAGCCGCTTGCGGGCTCACTTGGCGCGGAGGTGTGGGGAGTTGATCTCGGTGCACTTGACGAAGCAGGCTTCGAAGAAATTTACCGCGTGTTTGTGGAATATCAGGCTGTCATATTCCGCGATCAGCATCTTACAACAGACCAATATCTCGCGTTCGCGAAGAGATGGGGTAAGATCCAGCTTTACCCTTATGCGAAAGGACTTGCTTCGCACCCGGAGGTCCTGGAATTATTGCGTGCTGAAACAGACCCAGTCGCTTTTGGCAATGTCTGGCACTTCGATGGAAGCAACTATAAAATACCGCCCAAGGCGACGATGCTTTATGCCATCGAGCTACCGCCAGCTGGTGGTGATACAATGTTTGCCAACATGTATGACGCATACGCATCGCTGTCTCCGGGCATGAAGTCGCTACTCGAACCGCTCAAGGGTCTTAATGTTGGCCAACGCGAACTCTCATTCTTCTCGGGACTTAGCAAGATGGAACAGAAAGATCCGGGAGATATGGTGGTAACAACGGCTCATCCCGTTGTCCGCACCCATCCTGACAGCGGTCGAAAGTCACTTTTTGTTGGACATAGGATGGAAAGTTTTGACGGGATGACTCCGCAAGAAAGTGCGCCGTTGATAGCGTTCTTGCGTAACCATGCAATCCGGCCGGAGTTCACTTGCCGGTTTCCATGGCAGGTAGGCTCACTGGGAATTTGGGACAATCGCTGTGCCCAGCACTATGCGGTAGATGACTACGCTGGTTATCGTAGGCAGATGCATCGCATCACTATTGCGGGCGAATAACCACCTCTTTGATCATGAGGGTTCCTCCCTCCAGTGGATTTCCTATGAAACCGCGCTGGGGTTTTGCAGTGGTAGGATGTGCTGGGGTACTACATTGATGATTGCCGGTAAGTGTGGAGTTTTGAATAATCTTTAAGCTTGCTACCCGTCTGATTTTCATGGTTTTTGATCTATATCATGGGGCGGAACGACAACTGGGAAGGTAGATTACAATGGCTAGGCAAGAATCGATACGGGTTGGAATGTGCGGTCTTGGCTCATTTTCGGTGGTCGTTGCTAATACCATTGAGCGTAGCAGTAAGGTCGACCTTGTTACTTGCTTCGATGTCAACGCGCAGCAAATGGATCGGACTAGCGAGAGGTATGGCTGCGCGCAGGATAAAACGTACGAGGATATGGTCAAGCGTGATGATCTCGATGGGATTTTTATAGTTTCGCCTAATATGTTTCATCGCGAGCAGACGGAGTTGGCTGCTAGCCACGGAAAACACGTCTACGTGGAAAAGCCCATCGCCAACACACTGGATGATGGCCGGCGTATGATTAAGGCATGCGAAGATTCCGGTGTGACTCTATTGGTAGGTCACGTCCATCGTCGCCATGCGGTCAATCGCAAGGTCAAGGAACTGGTTGATGCTGGCTCGTTAGGCGAGCTCATTATGGTCGAATCCAACATGTCAAGTAGTCAGGGATGGGATCTCAAGCCCGACGAGTTTCGCTGGCGCTCCGATGACACCGGCTGTCCCGGCGGTTCGCTCATGACCATCGGCGTTCATCAGGCAGACACGCTGAACTACATATTTGGTCCGATCAAAACGGTGTTCTCTATTTTTAAGAAGCTTCATATTCCTGCCCCTATTGAAGACATAACGACGACGGTTTTCGAGTTTGAGTCTGGGATTTTAGGTTATATTGGTTCAAACTTTGCCTCTCCACGCACCAATTGGATGCATGTTTATGGAACCGAGGCGAATTTGAGACGCACCGTCTCACGGGTTGATCGCCGATTTGACATAGAGCGCAAACAGGGCCCTGATGAGGGCTCGCGGCTGGAGCGGTTTTCGACCGGTAGCAACGAACCTGAGCTAATTGGGTTAACCGGCGGAGACCCATTGCTGGAAGAGATCGATGAATTTGCCGACTGTGTACTTACCGGCAGCAAACCAGAAACGGATGGTCACGCAGCGATGCAGCCGCTAGCGCTGATACGAGCCGCGATTGAATCTGCGCGGACGGGCCAGCCAGTGGAGCTTGCTCAACTACGGTAGCGGCTTCTTTTAGGCTATTACTGATCTAATTTTGGTTAAGCGGATATTGTCTGAAGCCGCACGGGGGAAATTCTAAGTCCCGCGCGTCACCGTATGTGCATTGATTAAGCGTGAACGCTGGATGTTTTCAACGCTTGGTCGTGCGGCTTGGTAGGTATAGCACCACCACACATGATCATGCGCGAAGGGGCGGAAAATTGAAAGCGACGTCAAGATGCAATCTGTATTGGGCTGCTCGTGGATGTATTGGATGGGATGATCAATTTTTACCGTGCCTCAAGAATTCTCAGGTATGCGGTAGCTATTTGACTGTTTCGCAGTGAAGTGTGGTGGGTGCGGATGAACCTATCACAGGCAGCTACCCCAAATATCAAAACTCTCGGATGAGTGCGCCTTGCAATGATAGGTTGCCTCCTGGGCGGGGGTTCATTTTGATGCTTGGGGCAATGGCGACGATTGGTCCGATTGGCCTATCTATCCATATCCAGTCAATTCCGGCGATAGCAACAGATCTAGAGACCAGCTATGCCTCAGCTCAGCTGACAGTTTCACTGTTTCTGTTTACCTTTGCGTTTGCCCAATTCTTTGTTGGCCCGCTATCTGACCGGCTTGGTCGCAGGCCGGTACTATTCGGCGGACTGGCAATATTTGCGCTGGCTGGCTTTGCTGCCGCATTGGCGCCATCAATAGAAATTTTATTGTGTGCACGGATGGTACAGGCGATTGGCGGTTGCGCTTCTCTGGTGACACCCAGAGCCGTAATCCAGGACAGCTATCGTGGTGTTAAGGCTGTGCAGATTATGGCGTATGTTGCGATCCTGCAATCGACTGCACCAATCATGGCGCCAGCGATTGGTGGTGGTCTCGATACCGCATTCGGCTGGCGGTCAATTTTTGCTTTTTTAGGGATTTATGCGATCGCGGTCGGCATTTGCGCGGCGATTTGGCTCAAGGAAAGTAGGCCCAAGGAGGGTGGAAAGGTTGCCAGCTGGGCTGAGATATTTACACGCTACCGTGGTCTCCTATCATCGCGGCGCTATATTGCCTATACGGCGATATTTGCTCTCGGTACTACCGGTTATTTTGGTTTTCTCGCCACTGGCCCTGCGGTAATGATCACAGGTCAGGGATTGGAGGCATGGCAATTCTCGATCATGTTAACCACCATCAGTGTGCAGTTCGTGGTTGGCGGATATGTAGCAGCCCGGTTGGTGGTGCTATTTGGCGTGGATAGGCTGCTGTTGATCGGAGCCAGTATACAGCTTGCTGCAGTGGCGGTTTTCTTTGCCATAGCCCATGATCCTGACCCAGTGTTGGTAACGGCAAGTTTTTGCTTTTACGCGTTCTCCAATGGTTTCATTTTTGCTAACTCGCTGGCTGGCGCCACCTCAATAGATCCGCGTATTGCGGGTTCTGCGGCGTCGTTTCTGGGCGCGATGCAGTTCTTGGTTGGTGGAATAATAACAATGAGTCTGGCTGAGTTGCCGACAACAAATTTCGGCTACCTACCTCTGGTTATGGCGTTTCTAGCGGGGGGTGCCTGGATTGCGGCATTGGTGCTTCGGCGTGCGCAGCCTTATTAAGGGGTATGTGTCGTTTGATTGGATTACAGCGGTAAAATAATAGCTCTAATTGAGTTCATTGAGGAACCAAAGACACTTTCGCAAGTGCTTGCGAATAGGGGGCAGACTGAAAAATTGCAATAATGTCCAAAATGGACAAAAACGTTCAATAGAACTAGATTTTAAAGATAAAATTCAAGGAAGTAATTCAATGCCATGGGGAGCAATCTTACCTGTTCTTTTTATGGAAACATTGAGTAATATAGATATTTGTGGGTTCTACTTGGGCCCTATGTGAAGTATTCTGACACTCTTTCGAAAATTGAGGATGGCTGGTGCCAAGTGATGTTAGTAACCCGGAGGAACGCAGCTCCGGTGTATGGAAGACCGGACGCGGTAAGGGGCGCTCTACCCCCAAAGGTCGGCAGGTTGATGAGCAAGCTCTCGGTGATGTACGTGCGCTTCTTGGAGATCTTCCGCGAAGACGCGATCTTCTTATCGAACATCTGCACCTTATTCAGGATCAATTCGGATGTTTAAGCTCAGCCCATCTTCATGCGCTGAGCGAGGAGATGAAACTCTCCCAGGCGGAAGTATATGAAGTTGCGACGTTCTATGCCCACTTCGATGTGGTGCGGGACGGCGAAATCCCCCCGCCAATGCATACTATCAGGGTATGCGACTCGCTTTCATGTGAACTTGCTGGTGCTCAGAAATTATTGGATGGGCTCAAAATAGCGGTTGATCCATCGTTGGTCCGAATTGTGCGCGCACCATGTATGGGCCGATGCGATAACGCACCAGTTTGCGAATTTGGCCATAAGCATATTGATAAGGCCTCAGTAGAGGGTGTTCTTACCGCGGTATCCTCTGGAGATACCCATCCGTACGTCCCGGATTATGAATCATTCGATGCTTACCGATTGGCTGGCGGATATTCGGCGCTGCTAACTTGCCGCAATGCAGAGTGGACGCGGGAAGAGGTGCAGGAGAAAATTCAGTCGTCTGGACTGCGCGGACTTGGGGGGGCGGGGTTCCCGTCTGGGCGCAAGTGGGCGTTCGTGCGGGCGGAAGAGGCTCCGCGATATGTGGCGGTGAACGGCGATGAGGGTGAGCCCGGAACTTTTAAAGACCGCTACTATCTTGAACGAGTTCCCCATCTTTTTCTTGAAGGCATGCTGATTGCTGCATGGGCGGTGGATGCATCGCGGTGTTTTATTTATATGCGCGATGAATACCCTGCAGTTCTCGATATATTGCGCCGTGAGATTGTTGCTTTGGAAGATGCCGGATTAGTTGAGCGGGGCTTCATCGATTTGCGGCGCGGCGCTGGCGCCTATATCTGCGGCGAGGAAAGCGCGATGATCGAATCAATCGAAGGCAAGCGCGGTTTGCCGCGCCATCGCCCTCCTTATGTGGCGCAGAACGGAATTTTTAACCGCCCGACGTTGGTTCACAATGTGGAGACACTTTATTGGGTGGCTCGCATCTGCCGGGAGGGGCCGGAAATCCTTTCCAATGTTGAAAAGAACGGTCGCGCCGGTTTGCGCTCATACTCAGTTTCTGGAAGGATAAAAAATCCTGGTGTACATGTGCTGGCCGCCGGATCGACAATTACTGATATTATTGCAGAAGCAGGCGGAATGTTAGCCGGGCATCGATTTAAAGCCTATCAGCCAGGCGGGCCGTCTTCGGGCTTGCTGCCGGCTTCGCTTGATGACGTACCTCTAGATTTTGATACGCTCCAACCCCACGGCAGCTTCATCGGGTCGGCGGCCGTGGTAATATTATCGGACCAGGACAGTATGCGAGAGGCGGCTCTCAACATGCTGAGGTTTTTTGAAGATGAAAGCTGCGGCCAGTGTACACCTTGCCGGGTTGGTTGCGAAAAGGCAGTGAAGCTGATGAATTCCAATCAGTGGGATAAGGAGCTGCTGGAGGATCTTTGCGAGGTAATGGCCCAAGCTTCTATATGTGGCCTTGGTCAGGCGGCGCCTAATCCCATACGTCTGACCATCAAATATTTTCCAGACGAGATTTGACCAATGGAAAATGAGGTCTCTTTTATCATTGATGGCAAATCCGTTATGGCCTGTCCGGGCGAGACAATCTGGGATGTAGCTAAGCGTGAGGGTAACGTCATCCCTAGTCTGTGCCATAAGGATGCCCCGGGGTATTTCCCCGATGGAAATTGCCGCGCATGCATGGTTGAGATTGAGGGTGAACGGACGCTTGCCGCATCTTGTGTCCGCTCGGCGACAGACGGCATGGTGGTGATGACCAGCTCTGAGCGGGCTATAAAATCTCGCAAACTAGTGATTGAACTGTTGCTCGCCGATCAGCCGAAGCGAACCAGCGCCCATGACCGCTCGTCTCATTTGTGGCAAATTGCTGATCAGCAGGAGCTCAGAACTAGTAGGTTTCCAAAAATTGAGAGCGGGCGCATCCCCAGCGCTGACATCTCACATCTCGCGATGGGCGTTAACTTGGATGCCTGCATACATTGTAATTTATGCGTACGCGCTTGCCGGGAAGTGCAGGTCAACGATGTGATTGGTATGTCCGGACGCGGACGGGACACAAAAATATCGTTTGATTTTGATGACCCTATGGGCGCCTCAACCTGTGTTGCGTGTGGTGAATGCGTTCAGGCGTGTCCGACCGGCGCCTTGATGCCCGCAACGCTGCTCGATGAAGTGGGAAGTGGGGATAGGAAAAGTTTTGAACGAGAGGTCTTATCCGTGTGCCCATACTGCGGAGTTGGATGTCAACTGTCGTTTAAAATCCGGGGCAAAAAAGTTGCCTGGGTTGATGGCGCAGACGGGCCGTCTAATGAAAACCGTTTGTGTGTAAAGGGCCGTTTCGGTTTTGACTATATTGGACACCCGCACCGGCTCACCAAACCGCTAATCCGGCGAATTGATGCGCCAGCCAAGGGGCTAAATGTTGATCCGGGGAATTTGGGCACACATTTTCGCGAAGCCAGCTGGGAAGAAGCGCTAGATGTTGCCGCCGGCGGTTTGTCAGGCCTTCGAAAAGTGCGGGGTGGGGAATCGGTTGCTGGATTTGGATCAGCCAAATGTTCCAATGAAGAGGCGTACCTTTTTCAAAAGCTGATCCGCCAGGGCTTTGGGCATAACAACGTGGATCACTGCACCAGGCTATGTCACGCTTCGTCGGTTGCTGCTCTGCTTGAGAACATTGGATCGGGTGCGGTGACGGCGACGTTCAATGAAATAAAAAATGCCGATGTGGCGATTATCATCGGAGCTAACCCAACTGAAAATCACCCTGTCGCTGCAACGTATTTCAAGCAATTTGCAAAACGCGGCGGTAGATTGATTGTCATGGATCCGCGCGGGCAGGGTTTGAAGCGCCATGCTGGGCATATGCTGGAGTTCCGTCCCGGCACCGATGTGGCGATGCTTAACGCAATTATGAACGCGATTGTTGAGGAGAAATTGTATGATGAGCAGTTCATCGCCGAGTTTACCGAAAATTGGGACGAGTTGAAGACTCATCTGAAGGAATTTTCACCAGAAAAGATGGCCCCGCTATGCGGTGTTGACGCTCAGACATTACGCGCGGTCGCGCGCGAATTTGCCACCGCTAAGGCGGGTATGATTTTCTGGGGCATGGGCATCTCCCAGCATATACATGGGACGGATAATGCACGCTGTCTGATTTCTCTTGCCTTGATGTGTGGACATGTGGGCCGTCCAGGCACCGGGCTGCATCCTCTGCGCGGCCAAAACAACGTACAAGGAGCATCGGACGCGGGGCTCGTTCCGATGTTTTTGCCTGACTACCAATCGGTCACCGATGACGGTGTACGCTCAGCATTTGCAAAGATTTGGCAGTCAGACGATTTTTCGGCGCAAAAGGGGCTAACTGTTGTTGAAATAATGGATGCGGTCCACGCTGGACAAATTCAAGGTATGTATGTGCTGGGTGAAAACCCAGCAATGTCCGATCCGGATGTTGGCCATGCCCGTGAAGCGCTGTCCAAGCTGGAACATTTAGTGGTTCAAGATATTTTTCTGACCGAAACTGCAAACTACGCTGATGTCATCCTGCCTGCATCGGCATGGCTTGAAAAAACAGGAACGGTTACCAATACTAACCGTCAAGTGCAGATGGGCCGGCCAGTTCTCTCGCCGCCTGGAGAGGCGCGTGAGGATTGGTGGATTATTAGAGAGCTTGCTGCAAGGCTTGGGCTGGAGTGGACTTACACTCACCCGCGTGAGGTGTTTGAAGAGATGAAGTTGACGATGCATTCGCTCGACAATATTACTTGGGATCGACTTGAGCGTGAAGCTGTAACTTACCCATCATTGTCCCCTGAAGATCCGGGGCAGGCGATCGTCTTTGGCGATGGATTTCCTCGTTCTGGAGGACGGGCACGATTTACACCGGCCAGCATTGTTGCTCCCGCAGAAACGCCAGATGAGAACTATCCCATGATTTTAACCACAGGACGCCAGCTTGAGCACTGGCATACGGGCTCGATGTCCAGGCGTGCCTCGGTGCTTGATTGGGCTGAGCCTGAGGCAAACGCGTCTCTTCATCCCCAAACATTACGTAAGCTCCAGGTTGATCCAGGCGAAATGATCACCATTGAAACCCGGCGTGGCCGCATTACGATTATGGCACGCGCGGACCGCGCGGTTGCGCCAGATATGGTGTTTGTTCCGTTTGCCTATGTTGAGGCTGCGGCAAATCTACTTACAAATCCTCAGCTCGACCCGTATGGCAAAATTCCTGAGTTTAAATTCTCCGCATGCCGGGTTGAACGTGCCCCGTCCGAGTTTATCGTAACGCCAATCTAGCGATAGGCGTGACCGTATATGTGGGTTGTTGGCGGGTGTCGCGGCGCACTATTTTACCTCTCCGGATTTTTTCTTTGAGCTGCCAGTTTGTGCGTTGGGTATGAACATGCGTTTACCATTTATGTGGTAGTCGCCAATCAATTTTTGAGCGTGGGGGGACGCTAGCCAGTCTTCAATTCTCATTGCATCGGCATAGTTGACGCTAGGGTGTCGGTTCGGGTTTACGGAAACAAAAGCATATTGATTTCTGAGCAGCGGGCCGCGCGAGAATAATTCAATTAGCTCACCTTTGTTTGAGAAATTAAGCCACGTTGCCTGATCGGTCAGTGCATAGCCATTCAGTCCACTTGCAGTATTAAGCGTCGCACCCTGGCTAGACCCGGTTTCTCGGTACCACGAGGGGGTAAATTTCGAGACGTCATAGCCGCTGGCCTGCCATATCTTGAGTTCTCGGCGGTGGGTTCCGCTATCATCGCCGCGGCTGATAAACAACGATCTAGATCTCTTAATCTTCCGGAAGGCATCATTAATCGTATCCACGCTAGCTATACCCGCGGGATCGCCGTGCGGGCCGATAATAACAAATTTATTGTACATGATCTTGCGACGATTGACGCCAAATCCAGAGGAAACAAACTTTTTCTCAGCCTCGGCAGAATGTACAAGGAGTCCGTCAACGTTGCCCGCCTCGCCCCAGCGTAATGCCTGGCCTGTGCCGCCAATCAGAGCATGAATAGTAATACCAAGATCCCTACGCATCTGCGGCAGGATTACATCGGAAAGACCCGAGTTTTCAAATGTCGTTGTCACCGCTAGGCGGAATTCTGTAGCTCCGGCGCTAATCCCTGATAATGTTGCCAGATATGTAATCAGTACCGCTAGGTAACGCATTAGCGGACAATCCCATCTTGAATAAAACTGCTCGCTTGCGGGGTCAGTGGTTTATCAAAAAACGCTGATGCCTTGGCGCTTTCAACAATTTGACCTTCATGGATAAAAATAACCTCGCTGGCTAGCCGGCGGGCTTGGACAACATTTTGTGTTGTCATGATGATACGCGTATCGATGTGGTATTGGTCAGCAAGCAACGCCTCTATTGTCTGGGTTGATCGTCCGTCGAGATTAGAGGTTGGTTCGTCCAAAATTAGTATTTTTGGTCGAGTGATAAGTGCGCGGGCAAGTTGAAGAAGTTGCTTCTGGCCGCCGGATAAATCTTCGGCCATGGCTCCATGATTATCGTTCAATCCTACCATCTCCAGATAGTGCATTGTCTCTTCGCGTACCTGTGCTGAGGAGCCTCTGGAAAGGTGTAGTGGGTAGGCGGCGTTTTCAAACACCGAGCGGTGCAGCAATATTGGCACTTGGAAGACGAATGACTGACGTTGCGGTACACCATTCTTGCCGAGTGGTAGAGATATGTATCCGCTATCCGGCTCTTGAAGTTTGTGCAACAGGCGTAGGAGGCTCGTTTTTCCAGCACCGTTAGGCCCGATTACAAGTGTGAAGCCGCTCTCGGAGAAACTATGGGTTATAGGGCCTAAGATTCTACGGCCATCGCGTGAAAATATTATTTTCTCAAGTTGGAATGACGCACTCATGGTGACCATGTCCGGGTGCGCTCGGAGCTAGTGATGTGATGAATTATGATATTTAGGATGACTGCCAGCAAGATGAGAATACCGCCAAGTCCCAGCGCTAGCCCAAAATCTCCCTTACTTGTTTCGAGTACTATAGCAGTTGTTAAAACTCGGGTGTAGTGATCGATGTTACCGCCGACAATGAGTATTGCACCAACCTCGCCGATTGCCCGACCAAATCCGGCAAGGCCGGCAAGCAATAATGCCCGGCGTGCATCAATGATCAGAACCATCACCGTTTGCCAGCGGGTGGCGGTTAGCGACACTAGTAGGTCGCGATAGGATGCGTATAGATCAC